>NZWG01000080.1 GCA_002698235.1 Fidelibacterota bacterium
AACGTGACAATCATCAACGCTCCAACAATGGGCCTTGTATAGTTTTCAGTACCCTTATTCATTTGAAACTCCTTGGTATGTGTGTATTTACTCCGCATTGTAAAATATTTTACTCTTCTTCATAGCTTGTGCCTGATCGACCCTTCCCATGGTGAGGTGGGTTAATAAAAGTAATTTGAATTCTTCTATTAGCAGCTTTTTGCTTTTTTGTTTTATTTAAAGATAGAACAGTAGGCAATGGGTTACCTTTAGCATCTGTTGGCTGCCCATCATCTCCCCAAGTAAGTGTTAATGGATTATACATGGGATTAATTGATTTGATACTATCAATCCCCTTTGGAAACCAATCTCCATATCCAGCCGCAAGTAATCTAGGGGCAGTAACTCCTTTTTCAATCATATAACGAACAACCGTTGCCCCTCTTGCAGCAGAAAGCTCCCAGTTGCTTTTGTAAAACTTCTGCCATTTTTTAGGCATTGCGTCACTATCTGAATGCCCCGCTACTTCTATTTGGAAAGGGCTTGCTTGAATCCTTGGAATGAGCTCCTTATCTAACAGGTCTCCTAATTCTGGCTTCATATCCGCTTTACCAGCAGGAAAAGCAAAGTCACCTTTAATATTAACAATAAGACCTTTTGAGCTAGTTTGGATATCAATAGGTGGGTCTCCAGAGGGATTTTCCTTTTTCATTTCCTCTATTGCCTCTTTCATCTCTTTTTTCATGGCTGCTAGATTTTTAATAGGCTCAAACTCGCCTTCCTCTTCAGCTGCTCCGTCTTTTTTAATCTTGCTTCCTAATGACTTTCCTTCTGAATTAGACATTTCTTGCAATTTAACAGGATCCATTGTTGATATAGCAGCTAAAAGGACAAAGAACGCAAAAAGGAGTGTCATCATATCTGCAAAGGTTCCAAACCAGCCTGGTAACCCCTCCTCGACAGAGTCTGCTCCTGCATCAAAGCCCTTATTATAGGCTTTTTTTTCGCCTGGCGTCATTCCCATTTATATTATTCCCGCTTCCACTCCGCTGGTGGGATGAATGAGTTTAATTTTTCTCTAACAATTATAGGGTGCTTTTTCTGATGTATCAGACGAGCAGCTTCAACAAGTAAATTAGCAGACATTGATGTTTGCGTTGTTTTATTTCCCATTTTTGTTGCCATCGGCAGGAAGAATAAATTAGCAAATACGGCACCATAGAGGGTGGTAATCAAAGCAGCAGCCATTCCTCCACCAAGATTGTCAGCCCCACCTTCGCCGCCAAAACCAGCCAACATAAGAACAAGACCGATCAAGGTCCCAACCATTCCCCATGCGGGGGCAAGGTCTCCCATTGACTTCAACATATCTGTCTGGGTTTTTTCTCTTTTTTCACGGTATTCAATACGGGTTTCTAAAATATCTGAAACCTCCTCAAGAGAATAGCCATCGACAACCATTTGAACACCATCTTTAAAAAAGTATGTTCTAATTGTATCTACAGCTTTTTCTAAATCGGCGGGACCTTTCCTCGCATGCTCGGCAACCTCACAGGCCTCGTCTACCAGAGGGCCCATTGCATCATCTGCAGGCTTAAGCACGGCACCTATAGCCTTACCCAGAGCTGTTACGTGATACATTGGAAAGGCAACAAATATAGATGCAATCATTCCACCAAATACAATACCAAAACTTGGTGCAGATAAGAAATCGCCAAAACCCCCAGCTGAACCTTCAACAAAAAGGGCATAGGCAATACTTCCTATCATAGCGGCCATACCAAAGACCACACCAATAATTAGAGCAATATCCATAGGGTCACTCCTTAATAATACTCGCTGATTTTAATTTATTTTCATTTAGAGCCTTCAGAATGTTTCTAACATCCGTATACTCTGGATCTAAGCGCAAAGCTAAATTCCAGTTGATTGTAGCTCTTTGAACATCCCCTAATTTATAGTAAATCGAACCTCTTCGGGCATATGCTAATGCCAAATCGGGGTTTAGTTCTAAGGCGAGGTCCACTTCTTTTAAAGCTTCACGATAATCACCAGCATAAAAGTATCTCAACGACCTTGAAAGATATCTTAATGCCTCGTTCATGTTTTTTTCAGAAACATTTGTTTCTAGTTTTAAACTACTTAATGAATCTGATAAAAATTTACTGTTTTGCTCCATCGCATTTAATCGAACAAGTAAATTCCTCATTTCGTTGTTCATAAGAGCCATTGAATCTCTTAAAGTCTCAACGGCAACGTTTGCCATAGCAACAGTTGAATCTCTATGAATTGGAATAGAACCGTCTGGTCCTGCCGATTTCGTTGTAGCATAAATATTAGTTGGCCCAGAGGGGCCACCCTGAACTCTCATTCGAGGGTCTCTTGGGACTGCCATATCAAACCCAATGGTAAAACCAGGATGCCCGGACCAATACCTGTTTCCCCATTCTGGCAATTTTTCCATGTGGGTGAACCCTAAGTTCAGGCGGTAATCCGAGGTAAGGGGGATGCGGAGTCCCACATTGACACCTGTCCCATCGAATTCACCCACAATATCCATTCCACCCCGTCTTGAGAAATACGGGGTTTTCATCAAAAATCCTATAAATACACCTGCATTTGTTTCTATCGAATCAGCAATAACTTTTCCATCTTCACCAAGAACGGCAGGCAAGGTGTCGGCATCAACTGGGGCAAGCCCACCTGTACCGAATCCAAAATAAGTATTAAATTTATATTCTCCTAAATCTTTCTCACTAGACAAAACTAAAAAAGCCGATAATAGAGATGTATTCAGACTTAACATCTCTTCAGATGTCTGGTCACTTTGAAAAACAACATCTTGCAATCCAACAGATACAGATATATCGTTATATGAATATACTCTTTGTTGAAAATGAAATCCAAATTCAGCTGGCGCACTATAAGTAGACTCTTCTAACTTGCTTAACCTTGTGGTGTCTCCTGGCGTTACCCCGGAGAAACCAACGCTAAACCCTCTTCCTAACTCAGTTTCAAAGTAAACACCCCTTGCTGTATTAAATGGATTAAAATTATGAAACTCAGTTGAAACACCTGCTCTAAATAGATAAGGGGTCTTTTTATTACTTGAGGTAGGAATCCGCATCATTAGACCTGGCCTAGTGTATGCAACTCTTGTCCCAGCATATATAAACACGCCGGTCAACAGAATAGTAATAAGGGTTATGGGTTTTTTTGAATTCATCATACTAGAAATCATTAAGTATTATTGATACTCCTCCCAATCGATAACATAGGAATATCCAATAAATGCACCAAAATCTTGTGGAACATAAAGGTCAAATTTCCCAACGGCTCCCGGTAGAAGGCTCGCATCTGATACAATGCCTGTATCAAAGGTGTTGTATGAACCCTTAACAAAGGTTGTTAATGTCTTGGTTTCACCGCTCCAGTTTTTTCTAAATACGAAATCTACTTTCACAAAATCTGCTCTACGCCCACCGATATTTTTTATCTCACCATCAAAAATGATATTTCCTTGGCCATCTTTCTTTTCAGATATATTCCCAACTAGAACACAGTTTGCAGAAAACTTTGCACTCGCATTCATAGCGGAATTATTTGGAGAGGTGTATCTAGGCTGCGCTAGTTTAGGCATTGGTGGAGGGGTATAGCTTTCACGTATCTGTTCAGGAACATATTCTTGAGTATCTTCGGTTATAACATTATCAACAATGCGAACAACCTGAGCGCGATCAACTATTAGATAACCAACTAACGTTTCAACTTTTAGCGACTTATCATCTTGATAAATTATTTTCCCAAATACCGTGCTGCCATTTTTTAAAATGATTTCTTTAGAGTATATCGTAAGAGGATTCACCCACATTTTGCTAAGGGCTTTTAAATCGTCTAGCTCATTCGTAAGATGTTTGAATTCAGCTGAAAGTTTTTTTATTTCAAAATTTAATTCGTTCAAAATAAAGTCTTTGCTTGGGCTACCCATCGCCTCTATTGTTTGTGGCACAGTAACCGATATGCGATCTGGTGCTCTAGGTTCGCTAACTGGGCTAACTGACGGAACAGTCTCTGCGGTGGGCTGAGTTGGTCTTTTAGTAGAAAGTGTGATGTCCCCCACATCCTGCTTCTCTGATAAGGCAATTATCATTTCTGCCGAACCCATTTCATCATGAGTTGCCTGAAGAACATACTCGCCTTCTTCTAATTTCTTGAACTTAAATTTTCCATTGCCCCCCGTTTTTTCTTCAGATAGAACGTCTCCCCCTGATAGAAGTGTAACAATGGCTTTTTTGACCTTTTTGCCATCTGAATCAACAACCCTGCCTGCAAGGGTCAATTTACCCTTCGCAGATAGAGAGGTCCCTAAAAGCGTAAAGACAACAGTAGCGAGTATTAATCGCTTTTGTAGGCTTAATAAATGTGTCATGTTTTTCCTCGGATTATGAACACTTATAGCAACAAATTGCGCTAAAGCTAAAAGATTTTAATGCAAAATGTGCAATGTGTCAAGAAATTATAGAAACAGTCTAAACCTGCTATAAATCAGGGGTTCTACCTCTATTTCCAAAAATCTTTAAACTTTTTTTCTCGAAACATTGCATCTTCCCGAGCTTCATTTGTAACCTTTCTGAGTCCTGCGCTCAGTTCTAACTCTAAAGCTCTATCAAAAGACTCAATTATCAAATCAAAATCCTTATCACTGATTTTATGATATGACCTCCCGATGTGATAGTGGGGTTCACCCAGAGTTTCAAATACTATTGCGGCTTTATTGTACAACTCAATTGCATCCCAAAGCTTATCTTTTTTACCTGTGTTATATAATATGTGTCCCTGAAGAAGTAAAGTTTTATAGATTGACAAAGTGTCTTTTGGTAAAAGTTTTAAAACGTTAGAAAAGTGGTTCATTGCCTTCTCATAATTTTCAACTTCAATTGCCCTTTGCCCTAAAATCTTATGCGCTGAGGCAATTGAAGAAATAGTTGCGGGGGATGGGTTAGACTGCAATAACGAGTCTTCTAACGAAATAAGCTTATTGGGGTTCTCTGTTGCCATTTGCTCATAGATATTCCCAGCGCAGCTCCAGAAAAAAAGAATAACAGGAAGAGCTAAATAGCTAAATGGCTTTTTAATTACCTTCAAAGAAAAAGAGTTCTTTGTTTTTATTAAAAGACTCATAGAGTATGTCCATTGATTCAATCACATAATACCGATCTTGTATGTGACTATAGTCAAAACATGTTAATACGATTTCTTCAATGTCATAATTAAGAAAAGCTGAATGTGAAGCCAGGCCTTTTGCACAATCAACAACATTTTTTACCTCATCTAAAGAAGATATTATACCCGCTCCATAAATTTCATATCCAATGTCGTTAGGTACCCTCCTGAAATCATCATAGTCGTCATTGCCTACTATTAAACCGTACTCGTATGTCCACCATGCAAAGTTTTGCAACCTTTTTAAATTGTGCGCAACAAGATCAGAGCCCAACCCCCTCTCATCTCTTATAATTTCATCCCCCAAAAGGCCAACCTGCCACATAAACTCCGCATAATCATTATCCATTAAAAAGGGCACGTGCGCTTGAACATCGTGAAATATATCTGGCTCAGGTGTGTACCCCTTATTGTTTTTGATTTGCATATTAGAATACTTTTCATCAAATCTTGGAGACCTTCTAATTATATCAGTTACAGGAAACTGCTTTTTTTTATTTATATCAAAGAATAACTCCTCATCTAAAAAACCCGCAACGGGCAACAGGGTCCAACCTGTGGCGCTCTCGACAAGAGGTGATATTTTTTTAAAATTTGGAAGAGCATTATTGGGTATTGGCAATGTATTAAGCCCATAGAGATACTCTTTAGAAGCATACTGATTCAATAATAACTCGAGGTTCTGAAATAATTCAGACCAAATTCTATTTTCATAATCTGTTACCTCTTCATACTTTTGCGGTTTTTCATAGTCATCAGTTGCACCAAAGATTATAATCCCTTCAATGGTGTTTGGAATGACATTGTGAAACATGTAATCGTATTTTGTTGATTCAAGTATCATTGCTGTCGGCTTATAATAATAATAATATGGTTAGTAATCTTTAAAATTCTACCATAGCCAAATATAGGTTGTGGCACTGTTTTCCCTTCCAAAGTCAAGGTCGTTTTTAATATTTCCATCTGCTCTCATGTCAGATGCGGCTTTGTTGAACATGTGGTAGTCCTCCCCAAATATAACGGCTTGAAACCTACCCTCCTGCTCCTTACACCACTCGCGGACATAACTCCGCAACCTCCCAGATCCGTGGCCCGTTATGACTTTAATAACCCTGGTTTCTCCTTCATATAATGTTTGACTAATAGTTGTCTCAAGAATTGACCCTGCAGTCTCTAAATCAAATCTTGAGTGTCCGATATCAACAATTTTTAATTTTCGATTTTTCATATTACAGCAGGAAGTTAGCTTGCTTTTTTTTAACTTTATAATTCAATAAAAGAGGAGTTCATGAGAAAAATTGTTTTAGGGCGTACAAATGCGAAAGTATCCGCCATAAGTCTTGGGACATGGGCTTTTGGCGGAGCGAACACGAGTGGGAAGTTTTCTGTGGGTTGGGGTGGACAAAATGACCTAGACTCTACAAGTGTCTTATTAAGCGCATGGAAAAACAATATAAATCATTGGGACACAGCTGATGTCTATGGAGATGGTAAATCAGAATTAATTATCGGTAAAATATGGAACGAAATACCAAGATCAGATGTTTTTTTAGCTACAAAGGTTGGTTGGGATAAGGGTGAATCTTCCCACTGGTATGAACCAAAACACATGATCAACAACCTCGAGCGATCCTTAAAAAATTTAAACACAGATTACATTGACCTTGTCTATTTACATCATTGCAATTTTGGGAAACAAGGAGAATATTTTGATAATGCCCTTGAGGTTATAAATAAGTTCAAAGACCAAGGAAAAACAAGATTTATTGGGTTATCCGATTGGTCTAGTGATAGTATCTTAAGGTATATTAAAAAGTGTGACCCTGATGTTATACAACCATATAGAAATGTAATGGATAATAACTACGTTGAATCTGGCTTAAGTACATACATTAATAAACATAATATTGGCGTTTGTTTTTTCTCTCCAATAAAACACGGCCTTTTAACAGGTAAATACACTAGCCCAACAACCTTTGAACATGGAGACCATCGGTCTGGTGTAAAAGACTTTGCAGACCAATCTGTCATTGATAAAATGAAACAAAATAAGAAGCTTTTAGAATCAAAGTTCATGGGGCATGATCACCCTACAATGCACGGCCTTGTGGATTCACTATTTAACGATTCAAAGACAGCATGCGTTCTTCTTGGACAAAGAAATGTAAAACAGGTGAAGGTTGCGTCTACCCTTGGTAACTTAATGAAAGACGAAGATAGTGAGTGGGTAAAGTCAATATATAGAACATATTAAGGGATATAGGTTTTTTTGTTAAACGCTGATAAACACCACAACCTCCAAAAAGATGGGTTCACATTCCTCCCAAAAATATTCAACGAGGATCATTTAACTTCTGCGCGCGAAGGTCTATGGCGCATTATTAATGGTCAGTACGATACAGGGGTAGAGCCCGAAGCAAGATTTTGGAATCCTGGAGACGATCCAAGTAAAATAATAAAAATAGACAAACCGCACTTATGCGATAGTAAAGTATGGGAACTTGTTACCAATAAAAGTTTCGGTATGGCGCTAGCAAATGAAACTAGATCAAAAACCATACAAGTCTGGCACACACAAGTGGTCTGGAAACCTAAAAGTAAAAATAAAAGCGGAAATGCAGGTTGGCATCGAGATGCTCAGTATTGGCCATTCTGGAGCACAAGTGGACTTTTCACAGCCTGGATTGCATTGTCAGATGTGTCTTTAAGTTCGGGNCCTGTACGTTTTATATCTGAATCAAATAAGTGGGAAGATGTGCCCGGTTTAGACTTTTTTAATAAGAACCTTGCTGCCCAAGATAAAATCTTAAAANAACATCATGGAAAAACTAANGTAGTGAATGGACTTCTTAAAATGGGNCAAATNAGCNTACACTCCTCACTAACATATCACTCTTCAGCAGCTAACCTGGAAAAAGACCCTCGTATTGGGATGGTTGTCCATTTTTGTACCGACAAGGCCAAAACAATTCCNGTGGATGGTGAAAATTCCCACTATTTAGATCAGTTATNANATCAAGAAANAGCACCTTTNATNTACAANAGCTAAATATGNATAAAGACGCAAATTNTAAATTTGACANAAATGGTTTTTATATTGCAAGGGGAGTATTCAACAAAGATNAATNTTTNATTCTTGAAAAAGAATTTGATAAGATCATAGNCCAAATTAAANAGAGNGGNGAAGACATAAACGCTNAATGGAATAGNAAATTAACAAATANAACCGACNCAGCANGTTCTTCTGTNTNNCACACTCATAATGTTCAGAGTTATTCAAATGAGATGTTAAAGATGGTTCANNATAAACGGTTGCTGGACATCACTGAATCATTGATTGGGGGTAATATTNTTNTACACCACACNAAGCTCTTTCTAAANCCTCCAAGGAGAGGNTCTTCCTTCCCACTACATCAAGACTGGTCATATTTTCCGACTAAAAACAACTCTATGATAGCAGCTGTTGTCCATTTATCGGACTCCCATAGAAACATGGGGAGAATACGGCTTGTAAGGGGTTCACATAAAATGGGGAGGATTCCCAACTCTGATGGGCATTCATTCTCAAAAACTATTCATGATACATATAAACTTGAAGATTCTGAAACTGTAGATATACAAAAAGGAGACGTTCTATTCTTTCACTGCTGCACGCTGCATGGGTCTAATTCAAACAAATCAAACAAGCCAAGAAAAACTATTTTAATCCAGCTCTATTCAGGAAATGATCAGGTTGAAGATTCTCTTCACACAAACTTGAAGCTTACACTTCGAGGATGGAATTACCATGCAACAAGAAAGAACGTAGATAGGATTAAAGGATAAGCCCGTAAACNTNCACCTATTTAGTTATCGGTATTATTTACTTTCGCCTGACAGGTGAACGCTCATTGTGGGGTAAGGAATGGAAATATTATCCTCAGATATTTGCTTAAAAATCTCTGAATTAACAGCGTCGACTGTTCTACCTCTAATTTCTGGATTTTGAATCCAAAATAGTAATTGTAATTTTAATCCGTGGTCAGCAAACTCCCGAAACCTCACCCTTGGCTCAGGATCTTTTAAAACATTATTTTCTTTTTTTGCGGTATCCACCAACCGATTCTTGACATCATCCAAGTTTGAATCATAGGAAACCGTTAAGGTAATTCGAACTCTCTCAATCTCGCCTGGTCCACCACTTTCATTTACTATTTTTGATGCCGCAATAACTGAATTTGGTATGGTGATCTCAATATCATCGCGCGTCATGAATCGAGTAGACCTTAGACCCATTTGCTTAACATATCCCCTTTCACCAGTATCCAATAAAATATAATCCCCTTCTTTGAATGGGGAGTCAGCCATAAGAAAAATTCCTGCAAAAAAGTTAGATACTGTATCTTTTGCTGCAAGACCAAGGACTACACCTAAGACACCAGCAGATGCAAGGATACCGTTTATATTAATATCCCAACTAAGAAAAATAAAATAAGCGCCAAACAGACCGATGGCAATCTTACCTAGATTGTTGAAAAGTGGGAGAGTGTTTCTTTGTAATACCTTGTTTGAAGCGGTTTGTCTTGATGCCCAGTCCATGGACATGACTAGTATTTTTGATGTTACAAACAGCCAAATTATTATAGTGATTGTCTTAAAAAAACCTATAAGAAAAAATTCAATATAATCAGGAAGGGCAATGGTCTTAGTGGATACGATGAACCCAACAAACAGAATAGAGTAAAATATGGGTTTATGAAGGAGNTGGAGAATTCGATCATCGAGGGTTGTTTTTGTTTTGTTGACCACTCTTTTGAATATAAATGTGAACACCATATCTACTAGCTTTGCGGCAACAATAGAAAGAGTCACAAGGGTCAAGCCTCTCAATATTGGTGTATTTGTTATAAGGTCAAAATAACTATTTAAATCAAACATCTTCCCCTCTCTTTCTTTCAGGATTATAAACAGAGAAGTTTTGTTGGTTTTGCTTGAAATCTTTTACTGGGGTAGTAACTCCAGCAACTCCTTTTTCTCTAGTTGTGCGCACTCTTTCAAAATCAATGATAGCTGTTTGCATGTATGGGCCTTCATTGCTTTCTTGTAAGATACTTCCTTCTGGGTCAATAATAAGGGACCCCCCTACACCGCCACGACCGACACCATTACAGGAAATCAAATAACTCTGTTGTGTTATAGCTGTTGCCTTTGCAATGGTCTTTTCTTGATACCTGTCTCCAGTGGTTGTCATGGTTGGAACAACCAAGAGCTCGGCTCCACAATTAACCAGGTCTCGAGCAACCTCTGGAAACCACATATCATAACATATCATAACTCCAACATTGCCTTTGCCGTTTATGTTAAATACAAAAGGCTGTTCTCCTGGCGTTGTTTTTTCGTAGGGACTCCAGGGGTATCTTTTTCGATATTTGCCAACAAAATCTCCATTTGCAGAAAAAACGGGTGTGGTATTAAACACGTCCTTATTTACAGATTCGTATATACTCCCCGGTATTAGCCAAAGGTTGTGTTTCTTTGCCATCTTAGAAAAAACTGAAGTTAGTTTTCCCGGAATTTCCTCAGACTCATTTGAAATGTTTCCAATAGACCCATGTACTGAAAGCTCAGGAAACACAACAAGCTCCACATTTGGGAATGCTTTATTTATAACAGTAAGATATTCTTCCATGGTATCAAGGTTTTTCTCTTGATCTCCATGACAGTACATTTGAACTGAAGCAACTACTAATTGATTATCCATATTATACTCTCGTTCGTGAATGTAGCTCGCTTTTCCAAAAGGAAGCTTTTATAAGATTTTTTGTATAGTCTTTATCCGGTCTGTTCATTATTTTGTCAACCGTTCCTGTTTCAAGTATCTCACCACCATACAACACTGCAACATCGTCTGCCATTTCTGATATAACTAGTAGGTCATGAGATATGAAAAGATAGGATAATTTTTTCTTGATTTGTAGTGATTTGAGTAATTCTAATATTCTTTTTTGAACTACTATATCAAGCGCAGATGTAGGCTCATCAAGTATAACAATGCGCGGTTGCATTATTAGGGCCCTGGCCAAAGCCACTCTCTGTCTTTGTCCGCCAGACAACGTGTGNGGATATGTAAGCAGAATATTTTGATCTAGTTTAACATCGTTAAGGGCTTGAGTAATTTTCATTTCATTTTCATGTTCGTCTCGGTTTCCCATTATTTCTAACGGCTCTAATAATATTTGGTAAATGCTCATCCTTGGGTTTAGTGAGCCTGTGCTGTCTTGTAATACTGCACCAATATTTCGGTTGGGGTCTTTCAAGNTTGTTGTTNTCTTTCCATCAATGACTAATTTCATCTCGCCCTCATCTCGCTCAAGAATATTAAGAACCATTTTTGCTAAGGTGCTCTTTCCGCTTCCAGATTCACCAATAANNCCTAACGTTTTACCTTTAAATAAATCAATCGATATATCATTNACAACTAATTGNTTTTTTCCCATATTATCATATGATTTGTAAAAGTTTTTTACAGATAATATTTTTTCTTTATTTAAAGCTGAGTTAGAGCCCTTTGTTGTCTCTTCTGTTTTTATATTATTTTTGAATGATTTATTCGTTTTATTTATTTGCTCAGAAAGAACTTTCTTTGGGGTGCCCAGGTCAAGGATCTGCCCATTAGCTATGACTGCTACTCTNTCACAATAACGNCTTACCATCNAAAGGTCNTGTGAAATAAGCAATACNGCAAATCCNTGGTCNTTTTGTAGATNAATTAGCATATCCATTATTTCTATTTTTGTATTTGCATCTAGCCCAGTTGTTATNTCATCTGCAATAATAAGACTCGGCTCCATCAGCATAGAAACTGCTATCATAACTCTTTGCATTTGCCCACCAGAAAGTTGATGTGGGTAGCGATTCATTAGGTTTGGAACTTCATCTAGCTTAACTCGAGAAATCCATCTGCCTATAGACTCTTCATATGAGAAATTTTGATCATAACTGTTGTTCTCAAATAATATTTTTATCTGAGAACCAATGGTTTGAATTGGGTTAAGTGACTGCATGGGGTCTTGAAAGACCATAGTTATCTTTTCACCTCTCAAGTTTGGAATATCTGAAACCTCTATTTTGTTATATTCCACAGTCCCCTCTGCCCGGTAACACGACCTTGGCAAAAGGTCAATCAGGGACCATCCAAACATGCTCTTCCCACTTCCCGTCTCACCTACCAAGCCAAACATTTCACTCTCTTTAATTGATAGGTTAATATCTTTAAGGACCGTCTTAGTCCCTTGGTTGTTAGTTGACTTTATCGTAAGACCTGAGACCTTTAGCAGAGTTTCTTTCACGTCAACTTTCGTTCTTTTGGATTAATGGCGACCCTTAATTCATCGCCTATTATGTTAAATGAAATCACTGTAAAGACAATAAAGATTCCAGGGAAAAACACCTCCCACCAATTATTCATAAACTGGGCTCGCGATTGAGTAAGTAGCAAGCCCCACTCTACCTCCGGGTGTCTAGCACCAAGCCCAATGAATGAAAGCCCAGCAGAGGTTAATATTGCATACCCGGCGTCTACAGTCCCCTGAACAAGTACTGGTCCAATAGTATTTGGCAATAAATGTTTTTTCATGATATGAATTTTCCCTGCCCCCATACTCCTTGAAACTGATACATAGCCAGTAGATGACAAGACCAATACCTGAGACCTAACAATGCGAGCATACCAAGGAAACCAGGATACAGATATTCCAATAATAATATTATTCAATGAAGGACCCAGAACGGCTGTTACAATAAGTGGCAACATCAAAGGGGGGAAAGCAATAAATCCGTCGGTGATACGCATTATGATCTCATCTGTTCGTTTTTTTGAAATTCCTGAAAACATCCCAACTGGAAAACCTATCAAAACTGATAAAAACACCACACCAAAAGCAATTTTTAGTGAAGAAAGACCCGCATAAACCGTTAGAGTAAACATGTCTCGCCCCGCACTATCGGTTCCAAACCAATGTTCCAATGAAGGAGACTGTCCTCCAATGCTTAAATGAACTGCGCCACGAAGGTCTTGTTCGTATGGAGAGATAAATGGAATAAAAATAGATGAAATTACTAGAAACAAGATAAACAATAGCGCAACTCTAGATATTCTTTTTCTGAAAACGCCAATAATATTATCCATGACCACTCCGAATTCTTGAATCAATTAAAGAATAAAGGATGTCAATTAAAAGGTTTATGAATATGTAGGTTGTTGTATAAAAAAGAGTAACCCCCATAATCGCAGGGAAATCATTTGTTAGTATTGATAAAACACTAAACTGTCCTAAGCCTGGCCAATCAAAAATTGATTCAACAAGAAAAGTTCCGCCAAGCATTAAACCAAAGCTGAGACCAGAAACCGTAGTTACTGGTATAAGGGTGTTTTTATAGGCAGAGTATTGAATAACCCTTTGTGGTTCAAGACCGTATGCTAAATAAGTTTTAAAAAATGGCTCTTCAATAACCTCTAAAGCTGCTGATCGAGTTGTACGGAATATAAGACCGAAAACACCGAACGCCATGGTTAGCGCAGGCAGAAAGATATGAGCTATCCCATCAAAAAACAGGTCAATATGACCTGAAAAAAGAGAGTCAAGTAGAAATAAACCAGTGTAGTTGATATCAAGAACGTCGAAGCCTGAATGTCGTCCCTGAAGAGGAAACCACTTTAAAACACCAAAAAATACAAGTTGCAATATCATACCCAACCAAAACATTGGAAATGAAAGTCCAATGTATCCAATGCCTCTAGTTACCTTGTCATATACCGTATCGGATCTGATCGCAGAATGGAGACCAACAAAGAAGCCTAGTAAAAGAGCAATAAACATTGATATGAATACCAGTTCAAAAGTAGCGGATAGCCTTTGACTAATTTCAGCCAAAACAGGCTGACGAGTTCTTAGAGATACTCCGAGGTCAAGTGTGAGAGCGCTACTTACAAAAGAAACATATTGCTCATGAATAGGTTTATCAAAGCCTAGGTTCTTTTTCGCAACCGCTAGCTGCTCTTTTGTTGGATGGTCCCCAACCCACAACGAAACAGGGTCGCCCGGCAAAGAATATGATATAAAAAAGGTAATTGTGGATACTATGACCATAATGACCAACATGTAGAAAATTCTCTTGATAAAGTATCTTATCACCGTTTCCTACCAAGATGATAAACCATGATCGTTGAGTACGCAGGGTTGTCTCTCAAGCCAGAAATATTTACGTTATGCACTGACTGTATATTTATATCAACAACCGGTATAACCACACAATCATCGATTAGTTTGTTTTGAATTTTTTTATAAATATCTCTTGATACTTCGGGATCTTGAGATTCTTTTTCCCAGGCAACATCAAGAAGAGAATCAACAACCGTATTGCTATAGTATGATAGATTGAAAAGTGGGCTTTCTTCGGTTTTATAAAGTCCAAAGAACCAATCAGATGGGGATGACAGTGTTGGCCACCACGCCATAGAAATAATATTAGGTGAGGTCTCTAGATTTCTTGCTCTAGCCCAATTCATTGACCAAGGACCAGGGCTTAGGTCAAGGCTGATCCCAACTTTATTCAGGTTGTCCATTAGAAGGAAAGATGTCAATCTGTATTCTTCTGAAGTAGAAACATAAGAAATATCTACATTTATTCTCTTTTTAATGGGACTTGACCTATTAATGAATTGTTCTGCCATCTCAATATTAAATGGTACAAGGCTATCTGGCCTAGAGGACAATGGCATGTTTTTCGGTATAAGCCCCACTGCTTCCGTTCCAGCTTTACGGTAAACATAGTCAGCAATTGTTTTCCTGTCCATTGCCGCAGCAATCGATCGCCTGACCCAAATATTATCGGTTGGTGGTTTTTTTGTGTTTAATAAATAAAAGTGATTGATCCATGATTGACGATAGGAAACGCTAACAGACTGGTTGCCTTCTAGCCTATCTAAAAGTTGAATAGGTATCAAAAGGGCATAATCAACCAAACCACTTTCTATCATCTGCAATCGCGTTGATGACTCTGAGACTACTTTTATAATAACTTCATCAAAGTGGCTTTCTCGAACCCATCCGCGCCAATAATTATCATTTTTTTGTAGTGTCACATGTTTATTTTTAACCCACTCTTTAAAAACGTATGGCCCTGTTCCAATTCCATACCCTAAAAGCTGATCTTTTTTGGAGACCTCAACCAGTTTGGGCGAATACATCCAAGCCCCGTATTGTGAGCTAACTATTTTATCTAATGGAACAGGCGATGATAATTTAAACACGACCCTGTATGGACCTTCCGTTATGATTCTATCAACGGATGACCAAATATAGCTCGCTCCGCCGTTCATCTTCTTGTTTCTCTCTATGACAAACTTAACGGCCTCCGAATTAAAAGGGCTACCATCATGAAATAAAACCCCTTTTCTTAAATCGAAGCTCCAAGTTAGACCATCATCACTGCTTGCATAAGAAACCGCAAGCCCCGGTAAGAAACGACCAGAATCGGTGCTGGCATCATACCATAAAAGAGGCTCATAAATATTTGACATTGGAAAAACCTCTAAAGAGAAAGCTGTTGCGGGGTCCCAATCTTTTACATCATCATACGTAGCGATAATAAATGCGTTATCATTTCTTGTTTGTTCTCCGCATGACCAAACAAAAAACATACACAAAAGGATGGGCCTAGCTCTCTCCAAATCAAAAACTTAGCTATTTCTATTTTGCAAAAACCATTTTCTTAGTGATCTGATCTTCACCTGCTCTTAACTGATAAAAATAGATACCGCTGGAGACTCCTTGTTTGTCGTTATCCTGGCCTTTCCATTTTTCGAAATGGGTTCCAGCGCCCTTGCGTCCTTCAAATAGTGTTGTGATCTCTTTACCTGAAATATCAAATACTTTTAAGGAAACCTGTTCGTCATTCAACAAGGTATATTGAATGACGGTTTCGGGGTTAAATGGGTTTGGATAATTCTGACCAATTGAAATTTCTTTTGGGTTGATTTTATTTTGGTCGTCAAGCGCAAGCAGACTACTATGCTCAATCATATACAAATGCGGCTTGTCAGCAGCAAAACTAGCAGATGAAAAAACAACATCCCCAAGACCGTCGTTATCAATATCTCCAGAAAACAGTTTAGCAACACGAACCTTACCCTGGTCATTCCCTGGTGTGTAATTATCGGTTGTGTCATCCATGAAAATGATTCTTTCTGTATAACTACTTGCATCTAGCGGATTTCCACCTTCATACTCCCAATCATAAACGGCTTCATCATAGTGCCCCGCAAGGTAAATATTTACATTCCCATCGGCATCGGCATCTCCTACATTAACCCCTCTAAGACCACCTTCATAACTTGAAAACAGATTAAAATTAGAGTACGATAAATTGCTCACATCATCGACACCACTAACTACAAAAAAGCTCCCAGGGGTTATAAGCTCTCCATCCAAAGAGTTGACACCCGATGTAAGACAAATCATCTCATTTGCCCCATTATTATCTATGTCTGTTATTAGAAGTCCCTGGTTTGCTCTTTGGTATAGCTCTGAAGAAACAAAAAAGTCTGTTTGATATTCATAACTGTCTTCGCCGGTGCTCTCATGTACAATGAGGTGAAAATATTCATATCCCACAGAGAAGATTTCTTTTAAGCCATCGCCATCCATGTCTCCAACTGAAATATTGTATCCACTCCAATTTGACCAAACCTCATCTTGAAATTCAATATTAAATATAGCAGAATCGTTTTCAACTGTTTCAAGCTCAAATATCATTAATCTGCTAGCCCCTCCAGAACCCAACAGGGACCATGGTCCATCCATGATAGAAACAATTATTTCTTCTTTTGAATCGCCATCAAGGTCTTCAACAAATATCTGTGACGCCTCCCAAACGCTATCAAGTCCCATATCCCAAGTAAACGTAGGTTGCGAAAGAAAGGATAAAGAGTCTATGTCCCATTCAAAAATTTGAAGGCCTTTCTGACCTGAGACACCAGGACTTGTGTCAACCAGTGACAATACTTCTTGATTGCCATCACCGTCAATATCACCAACAGCAACACTTGAAAATGCATCATACGTGCAGCTAAGGTCGTAGAAAGTATAGACCCACTTTAACTCTATTGAATCATTGCTTGCAGCCTCATAATGGTAAACCCCATTACAAAATTCACCAGCATAAGAACTAGAAACAATAAAATCCCCGAAACCATCTCCATCAAAATCAAATGGACCAACCATGTTCCACGGAGGCCCCGCTGGAATGAGCCCCCCTGCCCCCCAAGGCTGATTTTGCCATTTTACAGAAAACGATGAGTCTATATTAGTTGCAAAGGTCGAGCTGAATAGCAGAAGTGAGATTGTTGGAAGGGTTACCAAATTCTTAAACATGTTTAGATCCTTTATTAGACTTCGATTCATAAAGATGATAGATGTATATTTATATAGAAGTTATACCCCAATGAAAAAATTATCCATTACCTCATTTATAAATTTAATGTTCATATTTATTTCAGAAACAGCGGTAGCTCAAATGCAATTTTTAGAACAAAGGCCGTATGAACCACCAAGTTTTGAACAATACCCATCATCTGCCTGTGTTGACCACCATCATCCTTATACGAATGTAGTTGATAACTTGTTCTTGAGATTTGATGGTTCTGAATTTAACAGCAATATAATTTCCGGTGATTGTCTCAATGGAAGCTCTTGTTATGATGGGCATCCAGGTACAGATTATTTCATGCCATTCAACACACCAATATTGGCCCCTGCTGGAGGGTATGTTCTATGGGCTTCTTTTTCACCAGCCGCTGACCCATGCCCGGGAGGAATTGAGCCTAACGGAGAGCAAGGAACCATAATAATTGCACATGGAAATGATTACTTTACCGTTTATCTTCATATGACATCACCGCTTGAGGTGGAGGTTGGCCAAACTGTTGATACTGGAGACACTTTAGGATACGCCGGGGATACCGGTTGCGCAACAAGCACACATTTACATTTTGAAGTTCGGAAGGGTAATTGGTTTTTTGATTCCATTGAACCATACGTTGTGGACCCGTTTGGATGGTGGGGAAACTTTGCAGACCCCATTGAAGAGTTCCGTGGAAACAGAAGTGAATGGCTGTGGCTGTCTGAGTCTTTGGTTGATGACGGAGACAATGGATTCGAGCGATTCAGAGGTCCTGACTGGACGTACTTGAGCCAAGGACATAACAACGATTCCTGGATTGCACCATCAACACAAAACCCAAATGAAAGTAGACACTATGCAATGTGGAGCCCTACAATTGAAACAGGGGTTGAATATGATATCGAAATTTTTGTCACCTCGGGAATTGAGGTAACAAGTGGGGCAATTTATGAGGTTTATATAAAAAGCGAAAATGGAACGAGCACAAAGACTGATGTGGTCATTGATCAAAGCACTAGCCAAGATACTTTTGTGAGTATAGGAACAGTTATTTTGAATGAGGGCGAAAGCTTGGCAATAATTCTGAGAGATATCGTTGCCCCAAATTCTAGTGGTTCCAATGTAGTTTTCGATGCTATAAGAATTAAACCAAGCACTACGTCTTCAATTAACCCAACAGGTTCAAATAGCAATCAATACGGAAAGATAAAGCTTGGTAGCGCCTCTCCAAATCCTTTTAATTCGTCTATTTTCATTAATTATGAATTAAAAAGTAGCGCTAACGTTCAGGTAAGCGTTCATAGCATTTCTGGCAAAGAAATACTAAGTAAAAACATCAATTCTCTATTAGCGGGAAAGCATTTGTTTTCCTGGGATGGGAAAAACAAGCTGGGCTCTGATTGCCCATCAGGTGTTTATTTTTTTTCCATTACATCGGATGCTATTTATCAATCAAAGAAAATTGTTTACCTTAAATAGAAAAAGAGTAATCTCTGAAAACAATAATCCGTATTTTTCTCTGTTCTATGTTTTCGATGTTGGTTTTTTCAATTTCGTTCAACTGCAATAATAACAAGGCAATGGTAGATATGAATAAAATAAATGTAATACCTAAACCAAAAAGCATAAAATTAAACGAGCATGGTCTTAGCATAAACCTTTTGGATAAAATTATAACTACTAAAAACAGTGACTCTGAAATTAAAATAGCTAGGATGGTTCAAGAGTTTATTTCTCCAATAAAAAGCCTACCCTTGGAGGCCTCTGATGAAAAAAAGCCGAATTCTATACTTATAACGATCGACAATAGAAAAGAGTTTCCGATAGAGGGTTACTCACTCTCCATATCTGCAAATAACAAGTTAGAGATAACCTCCTCTACATATGCTGGTTTATTTTATGGGTATCAAACATTTCGGCAATTATGTGGAGAACAATTAGAAAATAATAGCAAACCAACCACTATGGTTATACCGGGTGTGGATATTGTTGATGAGCCTACTTTTAAATATAGAGGAATGCATTTAGATGTTTCAAGGCACTTTTTTGATATTGATTTTATAAAAACATATATTGATATGATTGCGCTACACAAGATGAATGTTTTTCACTGGCACTTGACTGATGATAATGGTTGGAGAATAGAAATAGACAAGTATCCCATGCTAGCTGAAAAATCAGCCTGGAGGGTTGATAGAAGAAGTGATCCATGGAAAGAACAATCACCAGCAAAAAAAGATGAAAAAGCAACCTACGGCGGTTATTACACAAAAGAAGAAATAAGAGAAGTTGTTGAATATGCGAGAAGTAAGAACATAATGATCATTCCTGAAATTGAAATGCCTGGCCACACTTCAGAGGTTTTTGCAGCCTACCCAGAACTTTCATGCAAAGGAGAATACATACCCGTTAACCCCGGCTCATACTGGCCAAACGTAGATATCTTTTGCGCTGGAAAGGAAGAAGTGTTTGAGTTTCTTCAAAATGTTCTCGAAGAGATAGTCGAAATGTTTCCTGGCCCATATATTCACATAGGAGGCGATGAGGCACACAAAGAGTATTGGGAAACCTGTCCACTGTGCCAGAAAAGAATTACGGAAGAAGGATTAGATAATGAGCACGAACTGCAAAGCTGGTTTATCAAGAGAATTGAGAAATTCATTGTTTCAAAGAATAAGAAACTTGTTGGTTGGGATGAGATACTTGAAGGGGGCCTTGCAAAAAGCGCAACAGTAATGAGCTGGAGAGGAATGAAAGCTGGGGTTGAGTCTGCAAAAGCAGGGCACGATGTTATAATGTGTCCAACTTCTCATTGCTATTTTGATTATTATCAGGCCGATCCAGAAAATTCTCCAGCTGCATTTGGTGGATATACGACACTAAAAAAAGTATACTCTTTTAATCCTATTCCAAGCGACCTATCAAATTCAGAAAAAGGGTATATACTTGGAGCACAAGGAAATCTCTGGACAGAGTACGTACAAACCCCTGACCGCGCACAATACAGAGTTCTACCAAGAATGTCCGCTTTATCTGAAGTATTATGGTCTGGTCCTGGAAAAAACACGTACGAAGATTTTTATAAAAGACTTAATGTTCTTAAAAGTAGATTTGACCAGCTGGGGTGGAATTATGCCCCAGGGTCATATGCTGTTTCAATAACTGTAGATCAAAAAGATAACGAGAAAGTGCACAAAATAAAGCTTACTTCTGAAAAACCAGGCGAAACGATAAAATATACTCTTGATGGGTCAGAACCCAAGAAAAGCTCTCTTAATTATCATTCTCCGATAGTAATTGATAAGAAGGTCACCATAAAAGCAGCACTATTTATCGATAAAGAGCAAAAGGGTAAAACTTCTAAAAAAACAATATATTTTAGCAAAGCAATAGGTAAAAGTGTCCAATACAACACTAAATACAGTGATAGATATTCTGGGTCTGGTCCCCTTACGCTTGTTGATGGCCTAACCGGAACCATCGCGCACAATGATAATTATTGGCAGGGTTGGAAAGGGCAAAACATTGATGTAACCATTGACCTAGACGACATAAAGAATATATCAAAGGTCTCAGTAGGGTTTCTTGAGTCTCATGGGTCTTGGATATTTTTACCAACACATGTAATCGTATCTTTTTCAACGGATGGATTATCTTTTGGAGGTGAAAGTGAAATCCGTATTAATGATGGGGAAAATGGTGGCCCCGCAAACAGGATTGATTGTGAAAGTATTGATTTAAATTTATCTGCAAGGTATGTTAGGGTGAGAGCGATCAATCGGGGTGGTTGCCCGGAGTGGCATCCAGGCGCAGGTAGCAAGACTTGGTTATTCTCAGATGAAATTATCGTTGAATAAACATAGAGCTAGCCACCCAACACTAAAGAATCAAACCTTCTGGTTTTTGTTTATGTCAGTATCAATTATTAGATTTTAACAATTGCTGTGAGTGTTTAATGAAAAAATTGCTACCTATATTGGGCCTTACCATTATGGCCTGTTCATCAAAAACCCCTGTCGACATGGACGAACTTTTATTTGAACGAGGCGGACAATACATTACCACAAAAGGTTATAACACCTCTCTTCTAGGTTTTTTATATAATGAGAAAGTTTATAACGGTCCTGGGTTTTTTAAACATCGAAACGGAGAAAAAAGAGAACAAGGCCCACTGAAAAATGGATTCCGATCTGGTGTTTGGATGGGTTGGGACAATGAAGGTAAAAAGAAATTCTCTGGCGAATATCAGAGAGGAAGGCCACATGGTGAATGGACAGGGTTTCATCCTAATGGTAAAAAGAAATATGAAGGGAATTATAAATTTAGTTTCCAGGTTGGGAAATGGACATATTTCAATAATAAAGGGGGTAAAACCCTAGAAGAAAATTATTTTAAGTGCGATGAGGAGTGCGATGAATCACATCCCGATATTGGAAAACTTGTTGATTCTAAAAGCTTTTAATTTTTTTTAATTATTAATTATCTGGGTTTTGGGAAAGCATCAATTGTCAAATTGGCGCACTTTNTANCTATATAANACTTAAAAAGTGAAATAAANCCATAGGNGTTAGCTTCCTTTTAACACGGTAAGGTAGTTTGTTGTTCCTGAAACTCCAACTGGAACCCCTCCTGTAATAACAAAACTCTCACCTTNTTCAATCAANTTAAGCTTTCTGAGTTTGTTATTTGCAACCTCCGGTATTTCATCGGCAGACTTATAGTCTGCAACCAACACAGGACTCACGCCCCATACAATCGATAATTTTCGACANGTTCTTTTATACGGGGTCATAGCAACTATCTTTGCTTCTGGTCGATACCTTGCCGCCATACGAGCAGTATANCCACTATGCGTCATTGTTGCCAAAACACCAATTCTTTGAGACCTCGATACAGCGCAGGCCGCGTGGCTTATTGCGTTTGCTGTATTTATTTCTCGATTNGTAGACCATTTTGAATANTNNCCATANTTGATNGATGATTCTATTTTATNNATCACTGTCGANAAGACTTTTATTACTTTTTTTGGGTGCTTTCCCATGGCTGTTTCTCCCGTCACCATTAAAGAATCTGTCCCATCAAGTATTGCGTTTGCTATGTCGCTGACCTCTGCTCTTGTTGGAACCGGTCTATCGATCATAGAGTCAAGTATTTGGGTGGCTATTATAACGGGTTTACCAGCCCTATTTGCTTTTTCTATGACCTCTTTTTGAATTAATGGAACTTGCTCTAANGGCATTTCGACTCCAAGATCGCCTCTTGCAACCATAACCGCATCAAAAGAATGAATTATCCCATCAAGATTTTGAACGGCTTCCCANTTTTCNATCTTTGCNATTATGGGGGTTTCATATCCAGCTTTCTTTATTTTTTCTTTTAAAAACTTATAATCAGTTGGAGANCGAACAAAAGATAGCGCCAGCCAATCTGCACCTTCAGATAGTGAAATTTCAAGATCCACCTCATCCTGTTTAGTTAAAACTGGTACATCTAATGCAATCCCGGGGAAATTGACCCCTTTTCCATTTTCAATGTCTCCATCATTAAGAGCAACACAATCAAGTGTTTGATTTGAAACGAGTTCTTTTACTTCCAAANAAAGCCTTCCGTCNTCAATTAAAATTCTTGCACCAGGGTTTATTTTTTCAAANCTAACCCCTTTGGAAANTGAGACCGCACCTTGCACTAGTTTATCGTTNCTTAAAACGATAGAGTCCCCTTTTGAGAAACTAAGTTTTTCCTTCAAGCTCTTTACTCGAATCTTAGGTCCAGATATATCTGCGAGAATGGATGGCCTTAAACCAGAAGCGGTTTTTAAAGATTTTATTAAACTGAAGTAGTGTTTTTTTTGATTTTCAGATCCGTGCGAAAGGTTAATTCGAAAGCAGCTAACGCCAGCATCAACCAGTTTCTGCATCATTGACCTNTCATCGCATCCTGGGCCTACAGTAGCTATAATTTTAGTTCGGTTCATTATAAAGTCAGAGGACCACAATGTTGAATCAATTTAAAACTTGGCTAGCTATAAGACGAAAAAGGCCTATCTCAGCATCAAACTCCACACCTTTTTCATCAACCATTCTAAATGAACCCNTCATAAAACCCANAGGTGTCTTGAGAGGGCAAAAGCTTGAATAAGAAAAGGAGGTTTTTGGTNTTAGGGTNGGTGTTTTTCCCACCACACCCGGTCCGTATATATCTTCGCTCATTCCTGANCCGTCTGTAATGCTCCAATATCGACTTAATAATTTTGTGGTAATGTTTGAATTNTTTTCTATGTAAACGGCATAAGTNAATAAAAAGTAAGNTTGTATTGGATTCGACCTTTCTGGAACGTAGCTCGATTCAACGTTTATATTTATACCGCTATTCACAATNCAATATTAATTCCTTTATCTTTGCCATACGATTTATTCCGTATAAATTTTCATTCTATATGAACGAAAACAAAAGAGCATTATACCTTATTCTCTTCATTGTTGCGCTTGGNATATTCTTAATCCAAATTAAGGGTACAGGCCTATCTTCTGAAATAACCAATAGTGANATCATGGGGCACATNAGATACCTGTCNCATGAAAACAGAGGAGGCAGACTTCCTGGAACAAGAGGNTCAAAAGATGCAATTGCATATCTTGTAAAAGAGCTAAAATCCTATGGTATTAGTCCCGGTAATGGTAATTCTTTCATTCAGCCGTTTGATATAACCACAGGAATCAAACTAAAAGACAATAACCATGCTGTTTTAAATAAAGATTCTTTGGCGGTTGAAACTGACTACATACCGCTTTCATTTTCATCTAGCGGNATAACTAAAGGGCCCGTGGTTTTTGCTGGTTATGGACTCAACATTAATGAAGAGCAATTACAGTGGAATGATTATGCCGAAATAGATGTTAAGGATANGTGGGTAATGGTCATGAGNCACAGCCCAGAAAGAGAAANTAGNCACTCTTTATTTTCATCCCATTCNCCACTTCATAANAAAATGCTCGTGGCTCGAGATAAAGGCGCAGCTGGNATAATTTTCATATCACAACTAGAAGATGAGGGGCTNTTACCGCTGAGCTANATACCTGGTTATAACAATGCTGGNATACCGGCAGTGCATTTATCCAATGATGTTGCTGATAAAATTTTAAGCAACAACGGATGGTCTAGNCAAAAGATNCAAGAAACAATGAACAGGTCTTTTGAGTCAATAAGTTTCTACATCGATAAAACAATACTANAAATAAGNATTGACCTAGAAAACACATTAACCAGAGGTGGGAATGTTGTTGGTCAAATTAAAAGCGGAAATAGAAAATATAGAGATGAATATGTAGTCATTGGAGCCCACTTTGACCATGTCGGAAGAGGTGGACCAGGGTCTGGTTCAAGAAAACCAAATCAAAATGCAATACACCCNGGGGCAGATGACAATGCATCAGGCACATCAGGTCTCTTAGAAATTGCACAAAAACTAGCTNCTCAAAAAACTAGGTTGAAACGNAGCATTCTTCTAGTTGGGTTTGATGCAGAAGAAAAAGGGTTACTTGGAGCNAAANACTATGTAGAAAANCCAACAATTNATATTGAAAAAATTATAACTATGATCAACATGGATATGATTGGCCGAATGAAAGACTCCTCTGCAACNGTTGGTGGAATTGGNACNTCTCTTTCTTTCAAACCCCTGCTAGATAGTTTAAAAACTGGTCGCGATTTTGACCTTTCGCTCTCAGAAAGCGGATTTGGGCCAAGTGACCACGCTGCTTTTTATTCTAAAAACATACCTGTTTTATTCTTTTTCGCAGGGTTTCATAACGACTACCATACGCCAGAGGATACCTGGAAACACATAAACCTGCAAGGGACTACAGATATTGTCAACTTAGTCTACGATATTGTATATCATCTAGCCAGAACGGAACACAGACCCCTGTTTACTGAATCCGGACCAAAACAAGCACAAACAGCACCAATGAATAGGTCTTTTAAGGTTACGCTTGGAATAATGCCATCATATACTAGTTCTCAAGAAGGTCTTGAGGTGGACGGAATATCAAAANCTGAAGGACCTGCTGCAAAAGCCGGTATAAAAACAGGCGACGTAATTAAATCAATAGATAGTAAGCCAATAAAAAACATCTACGAATACATGGATAGACTGGGAGAACTAAAAGAGGGGATGACCGTACCACTTNTCATAGAAAGAGACGGTAAATCAATAACTGTCGATGTATCTTTTTAAAAACNTTTAACTTTTAGACTCTACCCTTTTTCGTATNTNTTCTGTTAATTCTAAAACGGCCATTACATAATTATCTGCATGATTATAAGCATAAATGGCTTTATAAATATCACCTTGTTTGCTGTAGTCTTCACTGTTTGATGAATAACCATTTAACCGNAGATAGTTTGCAATACTTCCTAAAACATCAGGCCAGCTATATGGCTCTCGTATGCCGTTATNATTAAAATCCACAGAGTACGTGGTAAANCTTGATGGGATAAATTGGCCAAAACCAAATGCTCCCGCATAAGANCCTCCNATCTCTTGTGTGTCTAACTTGTCGCTAAAGCANTACTTTAGAAACTCTGCAAGCTCCCTAGTTGCCCACTTTGATCTTCTTGGCATATCGTGTATTTGAGAATAGAGCGCATTAAAAACTGAAAATTGTGAATGGTGCACNCCATAGTTGCTCTCTACACCCGCAATTGTTACTATGATAAAAGGGTCAACCCCATATTTTTCAGATACCNATGAAATCAATTTAAGATTGTTTTTATAAAATTTTGCCCCAGCGGATATTCTTGATTCTTTTACAAATATCTTTCTATAGTCTGACCACGCTTTTTTTTCATACGGCTTTGCAAAGCGCTCTGCAATCTCCTTNTGTATTTTAACTCCCTCGTGAGAAAAAGCNTTTTTAACAAAACTCTTTGGTAGGGCGCCATCAAGTTTTTCCAATACCTTTTGATACGCAAGGTCTTCGTCTATTTCTTCAGAAAAAGAAAATGTAGTTAGAAAAATTATCTTAATTAAGTTTTTCATCTGTAATTCCACTCCGCAATAAATAGGTTTGTGTCTCCCCTCTTTGCCTGATTTCTGTTAGAAGCAAAAACTATATATCTTCCATCNGGGCTAAACATTGGAAAACCATCAAAACCATTAAAAAAAGTTATTCTCTCNAAGTCTTTACCATCAACTCCGATTGAATAAAGATCAAAATCTCTACCGTTTGGNTCNTTTAAATTTGATGAGAAAATAATTCTATTACCATCAGGAAAAAAGTAAGGACCAAANTTTGCAGCCTNGTTATTTGTNACCTGCTTTTTATTTGAACCATCCGCATTCATTNTCCATAGCTGAAGAGCCATTGGTCGAATNGAATTATCAGACAACAGAGCCTTATAGTCTTTTATCTCTTTTTCAGATGTTGGNTGATAAACTCTCCACACTATCTTTGTAGCTGTTGAATTAAAAAAAGCACCTCCGTCATACCCCAATCGGTTTGTTAGTTGAGTCTTGTTTGATCCATCAACATTCATAGACCAAATATCAAGATCNCCACTAACCATAGAGGTATAGAGTACNCGACTACCATCAAATGCAACGGTTGCTTCAGCATCGTACCCAAAAGAGTCTGTTAAGGGCGTTGGTTCTCTTCCATCTTTATATGTTCGAAAAATATCATAATCAGGATATAGTTTCCATACATAACCCCTACTGTAATCTGGTTTTGGAGGACACGATGAACCGCCGAGATGGGTTGAAGCATAAATTATATTATTACAATCAGGATATTCAAAGTATGCGCAAGTTGTCACCCCTTTGCCAGTTGAGACCATTTTTACATCTCCCGTTAAAAGACTCATTGTATATATTTGGTCACAAAGTGAGTCGCCTTCATGCGCTTGAAAAACCAGTTGGCTGCCATCAAGAGAAAAGTAGGCCTCAGCGTTTTCACCAGAAAAGGTTAGTTGTCTTATGTTTTTAAATCTACTTTCTCCTTTTAGCAATAAACTGGGTTCATCTCCTAAAATTATGGTGTTTGAAAAAAGAAAGAGGAGCACCGTTACTGTGTTTGTTTTTTTATTGTTTACCATGTTTTATATATTATTTCCTGTATAATATAATATTATATTAAGAATTCAATCGTTAGGTTTATGGTGTATTTATATTTTTGGTTTTATATAAAACGGTTTGTACTTTCTCAAGTATATCAGCGACATACCCACTATAAATATACGGTGGCTCTATGCTTCTTCTATAAAACAGAATAAACAAAAAAAGATTATAAATGGCAGACGATACAAACGAAAGAAACTCTTCAATCCCTCGAGGGTTCAAACCTGAAGATTCATCCGCTCGACTGGATTGGGTAAAAGACTTTACCGGCATTGAGATAGACGACACCCTAACAGACGACCCCGAAGACCTAAAAGGCATTATTGAAAACCATGTTGGTTTTATGAAGGTGCCAATGGCCGTTGTAGGGCCCCTTCTTCTTGATGGTGTTTATGCAAAAGGAGAGTTTTCAGTTCCTCTCTGTACGCTTGAAGGAACATTGGCAATGTCAATGAATAGAGGAATGTTGGCGTCCTACCTTTCTGGTGGAACTACCGTTCGGCACTTCAGGCAAGAACTATCTAGAGCCCCCGTCTTTATTTTTGATAACTTTGATGAAAGTGCAAAATTTCAATCTTGGGTAGAAGAGAACAAGGGCGCCATAATGGCTGCCGCAGAGAGCACAACGAACCACGGAAAAGTGTTAAGAATTGATCAATATACTGTTCAGAACTATGTTGTTTTAGATATTGTCCTAGACACTGGGAACGCTGCTGGTCAAAACATGGTAACACTTGCGGCAAAGGTTGCCTGTGAATTAATTAGAGAGAAAACGGGACACAGCTACTTTCTTGAGTCAAATATAAATAGCGATAAAAAGCCTTCTGTTAGAAACATGTTACTTGGCAGAGGACATGCCGTTGCTGCAGAAACAACAATAAAAGACAGTGTTATGAAAAAGGTGTTGAAAGTAGACCCAAACACTCTTGTTGAGGCTTGGCCATACTACCCAACTATTTCAAGCATGGCGGGTATTCACGGCAATGGAATCCATGAGTCAAACGCCCTTACTGCTATTTATCTAGCAACGGGTCAGGACGCCGCCTGCGCTTCAGAAAACAGCATTGCCCATTTTTCAATAGAGAAACTGGACGATGCTCTCAAATTTAAATTAACCCTCCCTTCTCTTACCGTTGGTACGGTTGGCGGAGGAACAAGACTTAAAATGCAAAAGAGAAACCTAGAGCTTTTAGGCTGCGCTGATGGTGAACATTCAGCTAGAAAACTTGCAGAGATAATTGCAGGTGCTACCCTTGCCTTAGATATATCTTTAGTCTGTGCTATTGGGTCTCATACATTTACTGATGCTCATATGAAATATGGTAGAAAATAAAACTCTTTATGGGTGTACTCCAAAACCCCAAATATTCATATCTGCTGGGGAACCAACCATTTTTCTATAAAGTATTTAAGGTTTTATTTTATTTTTACTCAAAACTAGTTTTTTCAACGTATGCCCCTCTTTCTGTTTTTGGAAAAGAAAACATTCCTAAATCATCGTTTATTTTTTGTAGTAACCATAATAGCCATATGGACGTTGCGCTTCTTGCGGTTTCAACAAACAAAAGCTTTAATCATTTTGGCATGTTGGCAGCAAGAGATTATTGGTTTGAAGATTGGGTTAAAAGAATTGCTGTAAACACTGTAATGAACTTAATTCCCGTTGACCGGGGTTCCAGTAATAACAAAAAATTAACCATTAAAGATTCAGAGGCCTTGTGCAATGCCTTTATGGATTATAAACAACGTAATCTTATTTTATTTCCTGAAGGAACTCGTGGAAACCCGGGTGAATTGCTACCATTTAAAAAGGGGGCTGCAAGATTTGCCTTTAACTTAAACAAACCAATACTTCCGGCAGTTATACATGGTTCACATAAAATTTGGCCACGAGGGAAGATTTTTTTTGGTCTCCCAACCAGAATAAATGTTTACATTCTTGAACCGATTTATCCCAAGTCTTTTTTGAGTGGTAGTGACCCTACTGAAAAGGAAATTGATACAGCTATAAAAGAGATGACCTTGGTGCTTGAAAANAAAATAAAAGAAAAGGTTGAAGCCGTATATGANTAATAAAAANAAGTTTTATGGTGTCAATGATTCTAATTGGGGACACAAATGGGGATANAAAGACTCNGGTTTTATTATAAACGAAGATATGTCTGTAACTTTTACTGGCAACAGATATCCAATNTGTGGTAAGCGCTTNCCAAACTTCATTCCTTTTGTTGAAGAANTNCTTGGTGTNAGNTTTGATANAANACCAAAGATTCAAGAAGTTGAAAAAACCCATGTAACAGAATCGCGTGTNAATAAGCCCTTCTTAGAAGAACTAAGAAAATCTTTNGAAGAAAACAGGTTTACCNTTGAGCACAATGAAAGAGTTTTACATAGCCACGGACAACACTCAACNGATGAGGTCTACAAGGTTTTATATAATAAATTAGAAAANTTTACNGACCTTGTATTTTATATAGAAAGCGAAGAGGANACAAANAANCTTATTGATCTTGCAAAAAAACACAACGTTTGCTTGATCCCNTATGGTGGTGGGACAAACGTAACAAACGCACTGAGACCTCCAAAAGAAGAAAGTCGAATGGTCGTTTCCGTTGACACCAGAAGAATGAACAAGATAGAGACCNTAGACGAAGAAAACCTGATGGTAGTCGTTCANGCGGGAATAACAGGGAAGGCACTAGAAGACGGGCTAAATAAGAGNGGTTTTACGGTTGGGCATGAACCTGATAGNTATGAATTTTCAACTGTTGGGGGTTGGGTCTCTACAAATGCTGCAGGTATGAAAAAACATAAATACGGAAACATAGAAGATATTGTTCAAAACATTACCATGGTCACACCTGTGGGTATAGTAAACCAGAAAAAACCTCTTACCAGGTCTTCTTTTGGCATAAAAGCTCAAAACATATTGTTTGGCTCGGAGGGAAACCTNGGTATTATTACAAGCGCAACACTAAAGATTCACCGACTACCAGANCGATCTGCTTANGAGTCAATAATCTTTTCTGATTGGGAAACCGGTGTTCGNTTTATGCATGACCTTTTTCATTCNAACATGGTTCCAGCAAGCGCAAGGCTTGCCGACAACNTACAGATAAGACTTGGTAACGCANTAAAAGANAACAAAGAAGGCCTANGTAAAACCTTGGATGATTTTAAAAANTATATTCTTTTTAATTTTAAAGGTCTCAACCCCGAAAAGTTCACAGCGGCAGTTTTTAAAATAGAGGGCTCNAACTCTGAAGTTCANAACCAGATGGAAAACCTTAAAGNTCTNGCTAAAAAGCATNNNGGAATTCTTGCCGGTGAAAGCACNGGAAGAAGCGGTTATCTCGCCACAATGGTAATAGCATACATACGAGANTTAATATTTACTCAAAANATCCTTGGGGAAACAATGGAAACCGCTGTCCCTTGGTCAAAAATAAACCAGGTCAAAGGCGAGGCTTTCAAGNTAATTAATGAGCTGCACAAGGAAAACAANCTTCCTGGAAANCCTTTCTTNACGTCAAGAATTTCAAAGATATATCATACNGGTGTATGCATGTATAACACTATCGCCATGAGCTTTGAAGGAATAGAAAACCCTGAAGACGTATTCACAAGGATTGAGCATAAAATGCGGGAAAACTTCATAAAAAACGGGGGTTCAATATCTCACCATCATGGTGTTGGTAAGCTAAGAAAGGACTTTATGTCGGACACAATATCCGAAGGTAGCATAGAAATGGTTAAAGGTGTAAAAAAAACTCAGGACCCCGACAATATTTTTGGTGTTAAAAATAACATCGTTTTAGATTAGACTCTTATAAGGTTTGAAATAATGAACTTAAAAGATAAGGTTTTTATTGTTACTGGTGCCTCTTCAGGAATTGGAGAAGAACTATGTAAGCAACTATCTTCTTCTGGGTCCCTTGTGGTTTGCGCAGCAAGAAGATTAAATGAATTAGAAAGGGTTTGCTCTTTAATAAATGATTCTGGAGGAAGATCTGTACCAATCAAAACAGACATTACTGTTTTAAAAGAGTGTAAAGAAATGGTTAGCATTGCGCTGGATACCTTCGGGCGAATTGATGGATTGATCCTAAACGCTGGAATAAGTATGTGGGCTCGCTTTGAAGATATAACGGATATAGCTTTTTTTAAAAATCTCATGGATGTCAATTATATGGGCGCGGTTAATTGCGTACATGCTGCCCTTCCACATCTGAAATCTTCGAAAGGCAAAATAATAAGTTGCTCTACAGGACAAGCCTTAATGGGTTTCCCTAGGCATTCTGGATATGCAGCATCAAAACACGCATTACATGGTTTTTTATCAACGTTAGCAATTGAAAATAAAAATGAAATAACCATACTAGAGGCTATTTTAGGTTGGATAAAGGATACAAACCTCAGAGGGAACGCATTTGGTCCTGACGGAAAAACACAGAAAAAACCCCCAAAGCAACATAGTAAAGAGTCAATCAGTCTTGATAGGTGTGTAAACAAAATTATATATGCAATTGAAAAGGACTGGAGGACCACATATATACCTCTAAAGCTGAGACTTATCCCTTTTTTCAAAGCATTTTGGAGGTGGTATTTAGAGTTTAGGGCAGATCAGGTTGTAGAAAAACCCAAGTAAAAATGATACAAAACATAATTGTCTGGTTTATAAGATTTTCCCCATCGTCAAAAAAATGGTTCTGGGAATCTTATTTACAAAAGTGCTGCACTAAGAATAGCTAAATATTAAGACCTTGGTTTTATTGTAGAAAAAATGGATAATGAGCAACTAAAAGAACAAGTAGATACTTTTTGGGAAGAACATATTGTCCCTACTTTATTTGAATATATAAAAATACCAAACAAGTCTCCATCTTTTGATAAGAACTGGAAAAAAAATGGCCACATGGATAAGGTGCTTCAGATTGCAAAAAAATGGACTAAAGAACACCTTCCAAAAAATGCAGAATTAATTATTAAAGAGTCGCCAGGAAGAACTCCGTTGCTTCTCGTAGATATTCCTGGGACAAAGAATGGAAACATCTTGATGTATGGGCATCTTGACAAACAACCAGAGATGGAAGGCTGGGATGAAGGACTTGGTCCATGGAGTCCGGTTATAAAAGATAATAAACTTTATGGTCGAGGAGGTGCAGATGATGGTTACGCTTTNTTTGCATCGCTNTGTGCAGTAAAAGGACTTCACGCTCAGGGATTGGAAACACCTAGAATACTAGTTTTTATNGAGTTTTGTGAAGANAGTGGGTCGCCTGACCTACCTCACTATATGGANCTCTGTTCAGATATTGTTGGAAGCCCAGATCTTGTTGTCTGNCTAGACTCTGGTGCAGGAGACTATAAAAGGTTTTGGACAACGACATCTCTAAGGGGNCTTNTTGGTTGCTCGTTAANCGTAAGCGTTTTGAATGAAGGGGTGCACTCTGGTGGNGCAAGTGGNCANGTACCTTCCTCTTTTCGTATAGCAAGACACTTGNTATCCAGAATAGAAGATGAAGAAACAGGTGAAATAAANGTAAAAGANCTTCACGTTAATATTCCAGAACATAGAAANTCAGAGACANAGGACCTTGTTAATATACTTGGAGAAGAGGTTGTGGATGANTTTCCTTGGAAAGATAATACAAANCCCTCCACGGAAAACCTAATTGAAGGAGTCTTNCGAAGAACCTGGCGCCCTGCCTTGTCTGTAGTTGGCGCTAATGGACTTCCACCATCTGAAAANGCAGGGAATGTATTAAGGCCTTATACGGAACTACAGNTTTCANTAAGNATTCCTCCTNTNGTAGATCCAANTTTNGCNCGCAATGCCGTTTTAAAAACCCTTTCAGAAAACATNCCCTATANTGCTACNGTTGTAGTTAAGTGTGAAGAGGCTGCAGCNGGCTGGAGCGCACCAAAGACATCAANATGGCTATCTANCGCTGTTAAAAANGCTTCTCTTGANTTCTTTANAGAGAAANATTGTTCAATGAGTGANGGTGGCACCATACCTTTTATGGCAATGCTAGGTGAAAAGTATCCAAAGGCGCAGTTTATTATAACAGGNGTTTTNGGGCCAGGNTCTAATGCACATGGNCCTAATGAGTTTTTNCATATACCATATGCAAANAAACTCACTTGCTGNATAGCCTCTATTATTAACGACTTTAATTAAAAATGCCAAAAAGNATCTATCTGNTTCTTTTCTTNGCACTGGTCTCNGTTAGTTCTACNTCTTTGGTAATAAGNCATGTCGCNNTTGTTCCNGCNCTNACCNTGGCNTTTTGGAGAATGTTAAGCGCNAGTGTTTTGCTNTGGGCTTATAGCGCAAAAANNNCCCAAAGCCTTATTCAANCAGCGAACCGTAAGCGAATANTTTTTGCNGGNTTTTTTCTTGGTNTNCATTTTGCNCTGTTTTTTGTTGGTGTTAGAAACACATCGGTTGCAAGTGCAACCTTGCTTGCAAATACAGGTCCAGTCTTCACGGCTATNCTTTCNTGGNTTGGTGGTNTAAANNTTTCAAGNTCTGTGCTTTTAGGNCTTGCNATCTCTGTTNTTGGNATNGNTCTGGTTCANTGGTCAGAGTTGAGNTTAGANGGAANTTACTTTTTAGGAAATATTTTTTCATTGGTGAGTGGTTTTTGNATTGCCANGACATATATGTTNGCATCTNAAATTAGNAGAGATACCGACAACACANTATACGGTAGGTCTGTTTTCTTNGTCGCTGCAATAACNATTGGGNTNATAGCCTTANTTAGNGGTGTNTCAATATTTGACTTTGAAAAAANCGATNTTNTTTGGTTTCTNTTTTTAGGTATNGTCCCNTCTATCNTGGGNCACAANATGTTAAACTATTCAATCAAATNNCTNTCGCCNACAGCGGTNGCATCCATACCCCTAGGTGAACCAGTGTTGGCTTCTATTTTTGGTTATTTATTGTTTTTTGAAAAAGTCCCTNTGTCGGCGCTCTATGGTGCTCCAATAGTTTTTATAGGGATAATTCTGGTAATAAAAAACTCTGTTAATGGTTGAACCTATTCAGGTGCTGGTTTGAAATAACAGTGGTCATCAGGGGTTATTTTGTTTTGTTTCTGAAGTCGATCAATGATTTCTTTTTCACTTTTAAAATGACCTCTTCGATTTTCAGGCAAAAGAGATGCTATTCTACACATCATTTCGCGCCCTACCCTGTTTAAAATTTTCTCCTTGTCTTTTTTATTGCCTGACAATTTATAGGGACCAAAAGGTTTTCCTATATTAACACACACCCTAGACCTTATGCCCTTAAGGGCTCCTTCCCACGCTCTTTCGGCACCGTATATAGACATTGGAACGATTGGTGCACTTCCTAGATTAGATAGGAAAACCGCTCCGTTCTTTGGTTTGCTTAAAAGGTTATAACTAACGCCACCGTCGGGGAAAATTCCAAGGATGTTTCCATTGTTCAAAACCGAGAGAGACCTTTTTATCGTCGAAGGAGATAGTCTTGTTCTGTCTACGGGTATCCAGCCATAGATAAATGGCGCCCAAGCAAAAACCAGGTCAATTTCTTGATCACTCGCCGCTATAAAGCTTACTGGTTGTCTAATGGCATAACTAAAAAATAATGGGTCGTAATCGCTAAAATGATTGCAAGCCACTACAAATGGCCCTTTTTTTGGAAGGTTCTCTCTCCCCCTCACCTTTACCTTTGCGAGAGTGGACCCCATAAAAAGCGCTGCATATGTCAAAAGATATCTCCAAAAGTACGGCCGTGGAGTTAGCGACGCTAAAAAGTCAGGCCCAAACGTTTTCATTTATGAGCTATTTTTATTAAAAATACTTGAAACCTCTAGAAAGGTAAGTCGTCGTCCTGATCTTGGTCTTCTGTTTTTTTAGTGTTTGCCCCTGGGTTATATTGTGATGAATCTGACCGCCTGCCCAGCATTGTAAAGTTATCACATCTGATTTCAGTGGTTCTTCTTTTGATCTTGTTTTGATCTTCCCACTCATTAGTTGCAAGCCTTCCCTCAACATACACCATTTGACCTTTTTTCATATATTCGTTAGCCGTTTCTGCCATTTTACCATACATAACAACGCGGTGCCATTCGGTTCTATCTTGCAATTCTCCGTTCTGGTTTTTCCAAGATTCATTAGTAGCAACGCTTAAATTTGTAACTGCGGTACCTTGGGGTGTAAACCGCCCTTCTGGATCCTGACCCAGGTTTCCCACTATTATAACTTTGTTAACACTGTTTTTTTGCATGAATAAACTCCGTGATTTTAAAAAAGAAAATAAAGTTTGATTGTTTAATTTACCCTACTAATAGCTTTTATTTTGTAAAAGAACTAAGTCTTCTGCAAGTGTTTTGTAGGTGAAGTTTAGAATGTCTGGTTTAAGTCTGTCCGAAGTATCTCTATTGAATCTTTTACATTGGTGTTTTTTTGAATTTTATCAGATATAGTCTTTACCGCGTGCATAACTGTAGTGTGGTCTCTTCCACCAAAAAAGAGCCCTATGCCGCTTAGGGACCCCCCNAGTATTTCACGACAAAGAAACATAGACACCTGCCTTGCTTCGGCTATCTCCATCTTTCTACTTTTACCAACGATATCNTGCTCGGATACACCNGANAGNTCTGANACCTTTCGCACAATTTTTTCAATTGAAANNCCTGNCGTNAACNCNCCCCCTGTTCGCTCTCTTACTACNTCACGTACAAGNGTGTGGTCTATCTCNTTATTCAACAANGANGANTTAGCTAANACNCTGATAACTGCGCCNTCTANNTCTCTAACGTTNTTTTTAATNTGNTTNGCTATAAACTCTATAAACTCATANTCAAGAGAGACACCGTTTTGCTCGGCNTTTTCAAGAAGTATTGCNACCCNAACTTCNAAGTTTGGGGGTTGTATATCCACAGACANTCCGGATTCNAACCTTGATAGCAATCTNCTTTGAAGTCCTTTCATTTCTCCTGGATACTTATCTGCAGTCATAACGATTTGCTTCCCTGCCTGGTGTAGAACGTTGAACGTGTGAAAAAACTGTTCTTGGGTTTGTTCTTTTCCTCGAAAGAATTGAACATCGTCAATCAACAACATATCTGCAGATCTATATTGNTGGGCAAACTCTATCGTTTTATTTTTCCTTAGACTGTTTACAAAGTCAAGTGTAAACCTTTCNCTGGTTACAACAACAACGTTNAGGTGTGGGTTTTTCTTGACTGCTTCNTTACCTATGGCATGCATNAGGTGGGTTTTTCCAAGACCAACGCCACCNTANATAGTAAGAGGNTTNAAATTNTTTTCTCCTGGTTCTTCAGATACAGANTTACCCGCATTTTTTGCAAATTCNTTGTTTGANCCNTCAATGAANTTTTCGAANNAATATTGACGNTTTAAATTATTCTGGTGAACTATTGGTTTCTTTTTTTNTTTGAATACTAGCGCACTTTCTTCGAACTCTTTNGAAACTNNGCCNATTGAAAACCTATATCCACCNAGTGAGTTATCACCTAAACTAATAGAACGCATTAGTTCCTTCTTGTAGTGAGAATCTATCCACTCACAGAAAAACTGATTTGGAACCTCTAAAAGAAGTTTATCTTCTGATATGCCTATTGCTTTTATTGGCTCAAACCACGCATCAATTGCGTGCTGGGGTAGGGTTTCTTTCAAGTGACCGAGAGCAACAACCCATATTTCTTTATAATTCATGTTATTAACAAGTTATCCACATATAAAAACGTCAGTAAAATTACACAAAAACAGGAATAAAGACGAGAAAAAAACCTTTAAGCCAATATTCTTGAGTATATAAAAGATTGATTATATTTTTTGTTAAGAGTGAGTTCTCATTGTAATTTTGTGCTCTATATAACGGCAAAATATTTAAAATGAAACGCACATATCAACCAAGCAAAAGAAAAAGAAGAAACAAGCACGGCTTTCGAGCCAGAAAAGCAAGTGTTGGAGGGCGATCTGTACTCAGGCGCCGTCGAAAAAAGGGACGCAAGCGTCTAGCACTTTAAGGACCCGTGTTTATTATTAACCTTGTTGAGCGCGGAATTAAACGCTCTTTTTTATTTATTGTAAAAGCATACCAACTAATAATATCGCCAATGTTGAGGCCCAGCTGTCGATATCACCCAACGTGTTCAAACTATGCTATTGAAGCGATCAACAAAAAACCTCTCTTTGAAGCGCTCTATCTCGTTTTGATTAGAGTTCTAAAATGCAATCCTTTGTTTGGTGGCGGCGAAGACCCAGTTAGGTAAAACATGGACAGAAACACCTTAATAGCTTTTTTTCTAATTTCTCTGGTCTTGATATTTACCCCAAAGTATATGGAGTTGGTATCCCCAGCATCCACTGAAACCAAAAGCGCCGACTCCTTGTTTGTAGACCCCGCCCCCCCACTAGTACCCGCTCAAGAAACCAGGTCAAGCACTAATGCGGCTACAAGAAAAGCAGATCAACCTGTTCTATCATCTAACCCAGAAGAAATTATTTTAATAAACACTGACCTATACTCTGCCGAGGTCTCTTCAATAAGTGGTGGATCTTTTAACTCTTTTAAGTTTAATCGATATTTTACTGCAGATAGCAAGTTGGTCAACATAGCCAAGGGTAACAACCTACTTATAACGGGAAAGACCTTAGACGGTGACGACCTTAATCTTTCTGGCCCTTGGGATATCCACAGCAAAGAGAATGGCGTTATTCAAAAAATTGTATTTAAAAAAGAGGTTTTCTCTGAAATGTTTATTTATAAGTCTTTGTTCTTTTATGAAGATTCTTATGTTGTAGATGTCGAGCTTGACCTTACCGACGTCTCAAACAATATTTATAGAAACGCAATATTTGGCTGGTCTGGGGGCCTATCTTCAACTGAAGAAAATCTTGAGGACGATCTTTACTATTTTAATTCATATGTTTATCAGGGCGGTGAACTTGAAAATCTAAAAGTTGGTAAGGGCGAGTCTGAAGACAAAACGTTTAACGGAACAACAGACTGGGCGGCCTTAAGAACAAAGTATTTTACCGTCGCAATTATACCCGAAAACAATAAAGCAGTAGACAGGGTAACGCTCTCTGGTGTTGGCGATGAGAAAACTGAAACATATGGCGCTTCTTTTGTTTTTGACCCAATAAACAAAGAGGGGTTTCGTCTTTATCTGGGGCCACTAGAATACGACAGGGTTACCTCCCTAGGGGTGGGTCTTGAGTCTATAATGGATTTTGGTTGGTCTTTTATAAGGCCAATTTCAAAAGGTGTATTGTACGCACTAAAGAGCATGCATGGGTTTATTCCAAACTATGGTTTTGTATTAATTGTTTTTGCGTTTCTAATAAAACTTATCGTTTACCCTTTAACCAAAAAAAGTTATCAGTCTATGTCTGCAATGCAGGCGGTGGCGCCAGAGATAAACGAACTAAAGGAAAAATATAAATCAAACCCAACCAAGCTTAACCAGGCCACTATGGAACTCTATAAAAAAAGGGGTGTTAATCCCTTAGGTGGGTGTTTACCTATGTTGCTACAGATGCCGTTACTGTTCGCGCTTTTTCAAGTTTTTAGAACCACAATAGAGTTGAGAGCTGAGCCCTTTATCTGGTGGATCACAGACCTTTCTTCTCCAGACACTGTTTTTCTGTTGCCATTTAAAATCCCAATATATGGAAGCCACGTTGCTATACTCCCTGTTTTAATGGTTGTTTCAATGTTTGTACAGCAAAGAATGATGTCGGGTGCAGCCCAACAACCACAGCAAAANACCATGCAGTACTTCATGACAGCTTTTTTCTTTTTAATGTTNAATGGCTTTCCTTCTGGGTTAAACCTCTATTACACACTCTTTAACGTGTTAACNATAGCCCAACAAAAGCTTATTCCACCAGACAATAAAGCNNCATAGTTAAAATGGAAACCCANACAATTGTTTCACAGGCCACACCGATGGGTCGTTCAAGTGTTGCGGTTATACGATTAAGCGGAAGGCGATCTTTTGAAATCGCGAACAGGCTCTCTGGCACCAAAACCAAGAGGAGGCACCACGAGGTTGTTTTGTTGCCAATCAAGGATAAGAAAAAGAGAAAGATAGATTCTGGGGTTTTTACTTTTTTTTCAAAACCAAGGTCTTATACGGGAGAAGAGGTTGTTGAAGTTTCTTGTCATGGGAACCCTTTTATAGTTAAAATGATTATTGAGCATTCCGTTTCACTAGGTGCGAGGATAGCTGAGCCCGGAGAATACACGAAAAGGGCCTTTTTAAATGGGAAAATGTCTTTATCNCAGGCAGAGTCTGTTGCACTTTTAATATCATCAAGGTCAGAGGATTCAGCCTACCAAAACAACAAGAACATTGAAGATGGCGCATCGCAAAAGGTGAGAAAAATAAAAAGAGGGTTGTTAGAAGTTTTATCAATGGTTGAATATGAGCTCGACGTTTCTGAGGATTATAATACCACAAAGCAGACGGCTATAAAAGTATCTAAGATAATAAAAAACAATATTTTAAGTTGCAAGGATCTACTTGATTCTTTTGATGTTGGTACTGCATACTCTAATGGTTTTCGAGTTGTAATAGTAGGAAGGCCAAACGTTGGTAAGTCAACATTAATGAATGCGGTGCTTGGTCAAGGTAGAAGNATTGTAAGCAGTCAGGCAGGAACAACGCGAGATTCAATAGCGCATGATGTCATAATCGGGGGGTTCCCTGTGACCCTTGTAGACACTGCAGGGCTAAGGGATGCGACCAACGAGATTGAGGCTGAAGGTATTAAAAGAACCTTGGATGAAGTGGGTCGATCTGATGTTGTGTTGTCTCTTTTTACTAAAGACATACAACCAGTTGAAAATATTGAACTTAAAAACAAGATTGATGTATTTACAAAGGCTGATTTACACACAGCCAAAAACCAGAGTTCTTCTTCTGTTTCTATTTCATCTATTACGGGAACAGGACTAAAGAAGCTCAATGGGTTGATTAAAGAAANCCTATCAGGATCAAACCTATATAGTGGAGACGTATTCATTAACACAGAAAGGCAAAGAAACGCAATTGCTTCGTGTCGGGCTTCGTTAAATCGCGCTATAAAAGAAATAACTCAGACTCCGCCAATATTTGAAATAGCCGCACACGAAGCTCGCACGGCAATCGACTCTCTTGATTCGTTTTTAGGTACAACCACAACAGATGAAATTCTTGATGGGGTTTTTTCAAGTTTTTGCGTAGGAAAATAGTTTCACGTGAAACGCGATATATTTGATATTGTGGTGGTTGGTGGAGGTCATGCAGGTNTTGAAGCAGCCATCATGGGGGCACACTACGACCTAAAAACTCTTATCATAACAATGGATCCTAGTGCTATTGGGAGAATGTCTTGTAACCCCGCAATTGGTGGACTTGCAAAAGGACAAATGGTAAGAGAGATAGACGTTCTTGGGGGGCAGATGGGAATAATGGCAGACAGGTCAGGTATCCAGTTTAAAACCCTTAACAAGAAAAAAGGTCGTGCTGTTTGGTCTCCTCGAGCACAGACAGATAAAAGGAANTACGANAAACTTATTTTAAANAAANTAGTNAATAGCAACGTAACNATCTTAGGNGGAGAAGTTGTTTCTCTTACCTATCAAAAANANTTGGTTACNGGAGTCNTTCTTAGAGACNAAACANAAATTNGCTCTAAAACTATTATTATTACAGCCGGAACNTTTTTATCTGGAACAATTCANGTTGGAGAAAGNAAAATTCAAGCGGGCAGAATGGGGGAAGAGAGNTCTGANGGNCTNACAGANCACCTTTGCTCTNTCGGGTTTTCAAGTGGAAGATTAAAAACAGGAACCCCGCCCAGNTTGGTNAAAAAATCTATANACTGGNAAANAGCNACNCCTGTNGTGGGCGANAAANACCCTTTNCCTTTTTCATANACAACTAAAGATTTCTNTCCTCCAAANGAACCTTGCCACATAATGGAGTCAAACGAANCTACGCACGACATAATAAGAGAAANTCTTNATAGGTCCCCTATGTTTTCTGGTGATATCNCAGGAACNGGCCCAAGATANTGCCCATCNATCGANGATAAAATACACANATTCCCAGANAGAGATTCNCATCTCTTTTTTCTCGAGCCAGAGTGGAANAACTCTGACCAGATATACCTTAATGGNTTTTCAACNAGNCTTCCNGAACNNGTTCANNTNGAATCTTTGCGNGAAATCAANGGNNTAGAANGTGTAGAGTTTTTTAGNCCTGGTTACGCAATTGAATATGATTTTTTTCCCCCCTCACAACTCAGAAACACACTGGAGTCAAAGAACATTAAAGGGCTCTATTTTGCCGGACAAATGAATGGCACCTCTGGCTATGAAGAAGCTGCAGCCCAGGGTTTGGTTTGTGGGATAAACGCGTCTTTAAAAGTATTAGAAAGAGAGCCAATGGTTCTAACTCGAGACTCGTCATATATCGGTGTTATGATCGACGACCTTATTACAAAAGATACGTTGGAACCGTATAGAATGTTTACATCAAGAGCAGAACACAGGCTAACACTTAGGTGTTCAAACACACCAGAAAGGTTGTTAGGTATAGCAAGTCAATCCGGTTCTATTAAAGAGTCCTTGAAGAAAATTCTTTCAGAGGTTGTTGATCAAAAACAAAAATTATTAAAAGGCCTAACGCAGTCAATAAAACCAAACGAAGTTTCCACATCAACGCCTATTAAGCACTCAAGCCCCGCAAGAGAGATATTAAAAAGAGGCGAAGTCTCCATTTTAGACCTACCGGAGAGATTTTTAGACTACGACAAAGAACACCCTCCTTGGTTAACTAGTGATGTTATCTACGATGTTGAATCAGAAATAAAATACGAAGGATATATAAAGAGGTGTTTGATTGAAATTGAATCAATGAAGAAGAGCGACAAAATCACCCTTTCACAAAACATAGACTATAAAAATATTCCAGGCCTGTCTAGCGAAGCTGTGGAAAAACTATCTTTGGTAAAACCTGAGAACCTTGGACAAGCAATGAGGGTTTCCGGTGTGCGACCATCCGATGTTTCTATTCTTACTGTTAACCTTAAAAAACACAATGGTTTCACGTGAAACAGTTTGAGGTGGGTCGTTGATGTTTCCAGAAAAAGCCCATAGGTTGCTAGTTGATGGGGGGACTGTTGTTGGGTTAACCCTGGATTCAGCTCCAATTTTTTTAAAAGAACATGTGGCCTATAAAGGGGTCGGGTTTTTCACGGAATTTAGAAACGAAGATATGGCATTTGGTTTTTATGCTTCTTGTATTGATTTCAATGAGGATTTTTTTATTTTTTACCCTTCATCTCAAACCAAAGAGTCAATACCGGGTTTTGGTTTAGAAAACGAAAGATTTAGAAAAGAGACCTTGGTTAAACTGGGTACCAGTAGCAGCTTTTGTTGTATTGGTTCAACCAACTCTTTTAAAGAGCTGTCTATACCGAAAAATATAAAAGAAGGAGCCACTCAACAAACATTTAAGGTTGGTCACTCCATTGACATTGCTGTTGTCTCAGAAACGTTTTTCTCTGTTGGATATAAAAAGTGCAATACAACAACAGACCCTGGTACATATTCTTTACGCGGTGACGTTCTTGATGTTTTTCCATATCACTTTAGAAACCCCTTTAGGTTTTCGTTTAATTTTGACAAGATAGAAAGTATTGCTCTTTATGACCCGAACACACAACTCACAATAAAACAAATAAATAAATTGAGCCTTTTTGATTATAAAGAAAGGTTAAAAACAATTGATAATATTGATGTTATAGAACACAGCGGCCTCACGGGTCTTATTCTGGTTTCTGTCCTTGGTGAGGACGTTTCTCTAACAACAGGCTCAAAAAACATGCAGGTAGATCTTGGCCTAAAAAAAATAAACCTTTCTGGAAAAACAGCGAACAAGAGAGCGCAAAGCGCTCTTTCTTTATCTCTCAGCGCCAGCAAGCGTGTTTTTGTTGGAAAAAAAGACGGGGGTAGTTTGGAGTTTTTTGAACCTGGTTATTTCACTGATGTTGAGCCAGGCTCGACAAACTTTAGTTTTTTATCGGAAATGTTTTCAACCGCAATCATTTCAGAGAACGATATTAACTCAATAAAAAGAACAAGGAGTCGTTGGTCCCCTTTATTAGGCCAAGAGCGCTCGGCCCTAGATAAAAACTCAATTGCTAGGACCAGTGTTGGTGATTTTGTTGTCCATAGAGACTTTGGTATTGGTGTATACCAAGGAATAAAAACAAAAAACTACCGAGAAAGTATAGAAATTGAGTATGGGAACAACACGCTTGTTTATGTTTCCCTAGAACAAATAAGCCTTGTCCATAGATACGTTGGTTCGGGTAAAAAGCCAAAAGTTTCCACTCTTGGCTCAAAAAAGTGGGCCTCTGAAGTTAAAAGGGCCAAGATTGCAGCTGAAAATGTAGCGATTGATGTGTTTCGCGGATACTCTAATAAAACCCAACCAAGGTCTTTTAGCTACACAAAAGAGAATGATCTAGATGGTCTTTTGTCTCAATCTTTTTCTTTTATTGAAACTCCGGACCAAAAAACTGCAATTAACGATGTTTTTTCTGACATGAACAGTTCAACCCCAATGGACAGATTGATTTGCGGTGATGTAGGGTTTGGAAAAACAGAGGTAGCTATAAGGGCGATATTTAAGGCTTTTTTATCAGACAGGGTTTCTGTTTTTCTTTGTCCAACGACTATTCTTGCAGACCAACACTATATGACCTGTCATGAGCGACTTGAAACCCTTGGTGTTTCTATTTCTCTCTTGTCTAGATTTAAAAGTAAAACCGAACAAACAGAAATAATCAATAACCTTAAAATGGGGAAAATTGATGTGTTGATTGGAACACATAGGGTTTTGTCAGGGGACGTTGATATTCCAAATCTTGGATTACTAATAATAGATGAAGAACATCGCTTTGGAGTAAAGCATAAAGAAACGATAAAAAAGATTCGTGATGGCGTAGACGTTTTAACCCTTACGGCTACGCCGATACCCAGAACACTACAACAAACTCTTGTCGGCCTTAAAGACGTGAGTATTATGCTTACACCGCCAAAAGCAAGAAGGCCAATATTGACCACGGTAAGATATTTTAACTGGTCTCTTGTTTTTTCAAGGATTGAATTTGAACTTTCTCGCTCTGGGCAGGTCTATTTTTTAAACAACGACATAACATCAATACCTTCAATCGTAGATAGGCTCTCATCCAGGTTTCCGAATTTTGTTGTTGCTGGTGCAAGTGGAAAGATGAAATCCAAAGACCTTGAAGCGGCTGTCTTGTCGTTTTTTAAGGGCGAGATAAACATTCTTGTTTGTACAACTATAATAGAGTCTGGTTTAGACGTTACAAATGCAAACTCCATAATAATAAAAGACGCTCAAAACTTTGGACTTGCCCAACTCTACCAAATACGAGGGCGCGTTGGAAGGGGGGACAGGCAGGCCTATTGCCACCTTTTAGTACCTCGAACAGAGCTTGACAGGAGCGCCTTCAAAAGGTTAAGGTCTCTGGAAAGAAACACCGCTCTTGGATCTGGTTATAATATTTCTATGCAAGATCTCGAAATAAGAGGAGCTGGTACTGTTTTTGGACACAAGCAGAGCGGACACATGTCTTTAGTTGGGTTTCAGATGTACTGCGACCTTTTAAGTGAAGAGATAAAGAAAAGGACAAGCCCTGACAATATTAACCATATAGCGCCACAAATAAAAACCTCTCTTCCGGCTAACATAGAAGAGACCTACATTGAGAGCATGTCATCAAGGGTTGATTTTTACTATAAAATAGGTACAATGTCAACCCAGGAGAGGATTGAAACGATCAAAAAAGAACTGGTTGATGTTTTTGGGCCAACCCCCATTTCAACTAAAAACCTAATAGCTGTCGCTGAGCTTAAAACTCTTTATAAAAAAACTCCTTTTATTTACATTAACCATGAAAGTAAAAGAATTGAGTTGATTGCTAATGAGATCGAGAAAAAGTTATTACCTAGTTTTTTATCTAAGGTTAGCGGTTTCGCGCACCCGCAGGTTATTAACATAAACTTCAGGGATAAAAAAGATGGTCGTATAAGGGTTGATATTAATTTATTAAAAGTCCCTGCGGTTTTTGATGTTTTGTTTTCTTTTGCAAGGCTGTTTGATGTTATAAACAAAGGTTAAATTATCTACGTGATGCGCACACCAACAGGTATCTTTCTCTTTCTTTTGTTGTCTTGTTCTGGTAAAGAGAACAACGCTAAGGATATTAAGGTTTTGGCTCGAGTTGGTGAAAGAACACTAACTGAAGAAAGTGTTGTTTCGTTTGGTGCTAGTAAGGTTGCTCCAGAACAAAAAACGTTGGTTTCAATTGAAAATTGGATAAACCAGTCACTTCTTCTTTCTGAAGCAAAAAAAGAAGGTTTTGAAAGCGATCTCACCCTAATTAAAAAAAGAGACTTTTATTATGACCAATTGATTGTTTCTTCTTTTATTGAAAATCACATATCTTCTCGAGTCAAAGTATCAAAAGAAGACATAAGGCTTTATTATAAAGAAAACAAGGATGGTTTTATTAGAAGTTTAGATGAAGTACAGATAGAACAATATATAATGAAAAGTGAAAAAGAGGCCCGTAAATTAACCTCTTCTTTTGAGTCTAAAAAGAATACCAACACAGATGGTTATTCAATTCTGTCTGTTAATCAAAAAACAATTAAAAAGGGTGTCTTTTCAAAAAATATAGATACTGAGCTTTTTAATATTAGGAAGAGAGTTGTTGGTCCTGTTTTTTTAGGTGGCAATATTTGTGTTTTAAAAATTTTAAACAGGTATAAAAAAGGTAGTTATCGTGGCCTCGCTGAAGTCCACGATGAGGTATATCAACGACTATACAAAACAAAGACAACAATAGAGCGGGGCTTGTTATTAGACAGTTTGAGAAAAACAGTGAACATTTTCATAAACCCGGAGTATCAATAAAAATGAGGAAGTTTTATTTTTTACTTTTTATATCATTTCTTTTGAGTAATGATAAACCACAATATATTGATGGGGTTGTTGCTGTAATAGAGGACCATGTCGTTTTAAAAAGCGACCTTGCACAGATGGTAAATATGGCTGTAGTTCAAAGTGGTCTGGATCCACAAAAAGACCCAACCTCTTTTTTACGACTTCAGGGGTCTGTTTTACAATCGATGATAGATCAAAAAATCTTACTTGAAATGGCAGAGATTGACTCTATTACTGTTGAAGAAAAAGAGGTTGACCAAAACCTAGAGCAACAAGTGCAGATGTTAATTGGTCAAGCAGGTGGTGAAAGTAGAGCAGCAGAGATATTAGGTCAGTCTATAAGTGATTTTAGGAGAGAGTTTTGGTATGATATGAGAGATCGTTTGATTTCTGAAAAATATCAACAACAATTATTGAGCTCAATAAGCGTAACGCGTGACGATGTTGAAGGTTTTTATAAAACATATAGAGATAGCCTCCCTTCAATCCCCACAAGAGTAAAAGTTCGGCACCTACTTGTTTCGGTTGTACCCAGTGAAGAATCAAAAAACAAAACAATATCTTTTTTAAATTCAATAAAAGAAGATGTTTTAAATGGTATGGACTTTGCCCAACTAGCAAGTGAACACTCTGAAGACCCTGGGTCTAAAAACAGTGGAGGTTCTTTGGGTTGGGTCAATAGGGGCTCTTTAGTTAAAAGGTTTGAAACAGCTGCTTTTATGGCTGAAGTTGGCAGTGTTGTTGGTCCAATAGAAACATCCTTTGGTTATCATCTTATAGAGACCCTTGAAAAACAAGGAGATAAAATAAAAGTAAGACATATTCTTTCAATCCCAGAAAAGACAATGGATGACAATAAGATATCATATGATTTTGCGATGAGCTTAAAAAGGGATTCAATTAAAACCTTAGATGATTTTAAAGATGCTGTAAAAAAACACACCTTTGATGAATCAACAAAAAAAATAGGTGGAGACCTTGGGTGGATAGACCCTAGTAATTACAGCATTCCAGAAATAGGACAAGCAATGGGTATTATTGGAATGGATTCTTGCAGTGCTCCAATAAACACATCTTTGGGTTTTCATTTGCTTTGGTTTGAGGGTATTAAAAAAGGTGGACGTCCAAATACAAATGACCATTGGCCAGATATTGAAGAAATGGCCCTAAATAAGAAGAAGATGGATTGGTATAAAAATTGGATAGATAGCGCAAGGGATCGGTTTTTTATAAATAGAATTGGCGGTTAATACTTTTACACATACTAACTGTGTTTCCTTTGCTTTTTTATTTACCGCTTAAAAAATAAGCTTTTTTTGTTAATAATTATTCATTTATAAACATTTACTTTTTATTATACACATAAAGAACCAGTTTAAGTGTTCTTTATAAAAACAGTTTTAAATATACATCTCATATTGTTTGTTTAGGTTGTTAACATATTAACTATCTATATAATAAATAGTTTATTAATAACCATTTTATATATTATAGTTATCTTGGTATTTATAATTAATGATAAATAAATTGTTGAATATATAAAACGCTATCCAGCAAAAAACACTACTATGGATTATAAAATGAAAAAAACAACCCTTCTCTTTTTAATAGTATCAATATTCTTTTGTGCATGTTCAAGAGTGGAAGTTGTTGAACTTCCAATTACCACTTCATCCCCGAAAGCTCTTGATTATTATAGAAAAGCAATGCTTTCATACCAAGTGGGAGATGGATTAGAAACGAGAACTTTGTTGGATTCCGCTTTAAGCCTTGATCCTGATTTTGTAATGGCTTTAGAACTTTATGAATCTCAGGACCCTATCTTAAATAAAAAATATCAAGAAAGAGCAAAAAAAAATGCGATAAATGTATCTGAAGCAGAAAGAAAAATATTAACAACAAGACAGTCATATAGAAAAGGAGATATGGATAAAGCTTTAGAAAGCGCAAAGTGGCTTGTTGATAACCATGGTCAATCATATGAATCATATATATGGCTTGGTCAAGTACAAAGCGATAGATATGAACTTGATGACGCTATTAAAACTTTAAAAAAATCAATAGAGTTAAACCCAGACAACTATGATGCATATTCGCTCTTAATGGGGCACCACATTGCAGCAGGGACTCAGGTTATGTTACCAGAAGAAAAAAGAAATGTTGAGCTAGGAATGAAGTATGGAGATGAATTAATAAGGATAAGGTCTGACCATGGATTACCATATCACATGAAAGCAAATTGTTATAGACAACTAGGGGATTTTGAAAAAGCAGAACCACTATATGAAGAATCAATTGAAAAAAGAAAAGGACTCTCTTCAGAAGGAACAGCTTATATAGTATCAGCACATAACTATATGTTTTCTGGTGATTTGAACACAGCAAGACTTAGATATAAAAGCGCAATAGACTTAAATAAGGATGTACCCCGCAGATGGTTTATTCTTAATCTATACTTAACATATTCTTATATTTTTGATAATGACTATATCAACGCAATTGATAGATTGTTGGAAGTTGAAGAACAACTCAATGAAAAAGATTTTGATAAAGCTTCTCTATTACAGGTTAATTCTCAAAACAGCTGGCATAAAATGATTTGTTATGCACACAACCAAATGGAAGAAGAAGCATATGAAGCATTAGCTAAAAGCATAGAAAACAGTAAAAGAAGAGCTGAATTATTAAAAGATGAAAACGTATTTAGAGAGGTTAAGAGCAACGAACAGTTTCAAACAGCGTGGGTTAATATTTTATTTGGAAAATATGAACAAGCAAGACAAAATCTCGATAAATTAAAAAAGTTCCAAAATGAAATAAAAGACCCCACAGCTATGTATGGCTTTTATGGCCTGTCGGGAATGGCGGATTTAATGGAAGGAAACTATAAAGGCGCCATTGATAATTTTTCAAAAGGAAACAAGAACAATATATATTTTAACTACTTTAAAGCTCTTGCGTTTAGAGCTGGGGGAAAAGAAGAAGAAGCGAAGAAAGAATTTAAAAAAATAGCGAATTTAAACTTCAGCAGTTGGGAAATAGCTATAGTTAGAAGGCTAGCAAACAAACAGCTAGAGAGGGCTTAGGCCCATTGTATAAGAAAAATATAATATACTGGATCTTTCTATCTTATGCTTTTTCAAATGCTCTTCAAAGGGTTGATGTAGAAGACATATCATCCAACAGAATATTATCCGCAACGCAAGACAGTAGTGGGTTTATTTGGATTGGAACAGATGAAGGGTTAAACAGGTTTGATGGGTTCTCTAATAAAATATATAGATCCAATATTTTTAATGAAAAAACCATATCTGGAAACAGAATTTGGATAACACACATAGACAAACAAAATACACTTTGGGTAGCAACAGATAGGGGTCTTTGTTATTACAACAAAGACTTTGATGAGTTTCATAGAATAAACACAGGGTCAAAACCTCTACATGTTTTAGAAGAAGAAGAAGAAATATTTTTTACGACATCAAACAACGGTGTTTTTAAGGTATCAAAAAAAAAACAAAGAATCAACAAATTATCAATTTGACCCACTGGACCCTTTTTCCTTGTCTTCATCTAAGTTCAGTGAAAACCAAACAAACCCAATTGTAAAAAGAGGTGATGTTTTGTGGGTTGGAACAACCAACGGCCTTAACCAAATAAACATAAAAACAGGCCAAACAAAGAGATATTACAGTGGAAAAACTAGCTTTGTAAAAGCCGATACCGTAACAACTCTTCTTCTTGTTGGGGATATATTACATATTGGAACAACAAAGGGCTTGGCCAGACTAAACCTTACAACAAACCAACAAGTAGAAACCAATGAAGAAGACCTTATAGGTGCCCATATATTGTCTGCCTTTGAAATAAAAGAAATAGAGTCTGTTGGTGTTGTCTTAAACAATAAAATAATACTACTACAAGGTAATACAAAAAAACAAACAATAACAACCAGCGCCTCATTAAAAAAGATTATCGACCTGCAAACAGGGCAATACATCCTCTCTTCAAATAAACACCAAACGGTTTTATTTATAAACATTAATAATGGCCTAGTTAAGCCCACAACAACACCCGTACCAAGCAACGTAGAGGATCTTTTCACAGATAAAGAGGGTGGGCTGTGGGTTGTTGGTGAAAAAGGCCTATTTAGGGCAACAAATACAACAAGCCCAATAAAAATCTACTCAAAAGTAAAAACAACACCAGGCAGTTTTTCAACAACAAAAACAAATATATTTGCTTTAAAAGACCGCTCCATTTTGAAATATGACACAAAAACGGTGCTTATTAACACAATAGAGACACAGGCAAACACAGACAATAAAAACATTTATGTTTCTAATGAGAATAGAATCTTTTTATATGAAAGAAACATAGAAGAAATAAGAGAGAGTGGAGAAAGAATAGAGATAGCATCATTTAAAACACCCATAAACACGGTTTTTTCAAAAGAAAACAAGATGTTTTTATCCTTGAAAAACAGTGGAATTGTTTTCTGTGACCTAAAAAACAACACAACAACAGACTATAGAAAGAACAGGTTGTTATCAAAAAACTTACCGAGTGGTGCTTCAACGTTTCTTTTGGATGGCCCCACTTTGTGGTTAGGTAATGATGAAAGCGGGCTTTATGAGCTCGATGTAGCAAACCCAAAGACTCCAAAGCTATTACAACACCATACCTACAATAAAAACAATCCACGTTCGTTTTCATCAAGCTCTGTTTCTTGTTTGGCCAAGCACTCTGAACTTTTGTTTGTGGGTACTAGTGGTGACGGAATATATATATACAAAGAAAAAGGGTTTGATCGGTTCACTATTGACAACGGGTTACCCAGCAATAACATAATTTCTTTTACACCTTCATCTGATTCAACCATCTGGGTTTTAACAAATTCCGGAGTCTCTCTTGTTAATTGGAAAGAAAACAGCCTAAACAACGTTAGTGCCGAAGAGGGTTTGTCTCCTTACTACGGGCAACAAAACGCATTAATACCTAAAAACAATGGTGATGTTATTATAGTTTCGCCTAGCGGTCTCCAGGAGGTGGGGGTCGGACGTTTGTATACTAACGAATACGAACCTACGGTTGTTATTGAGTCCGTTGAGTTGATTGACAAACAAAATAAAAGACACAAAGTAAAAAAAACGAATATTCAGGCAACCCACGCAACCCCGATAATCAGAATAAACCTAACTGCCCCAGCTATTTACAAGGCGAAGAAGACAACGTTTTCATATTTTATTGAAAACTACCACTCAGAGTGGGTTGACAATGGGACGAGAAGGTATCTTGAGCTACAGGGTTTAAAACCAGGAATGCATAAAGTAAAAGTTAAATCTTACAATAACGATGGTTTCGAGAGTATAAACATAGCAGAGTTAAAGTTTGAAATTATACCCCCTTGGTGGGAAACATGGTGGGCATACCTTTCCTATGTGTTGTTAGTTGCGAGTGGTGTTTTCTATTACGTCAAATATCAAACAAAAGCACAACAAAAAGCCGCTGAGGACCAGAGAAAAGAAGAAGAGCTTGAAGAGGCCAGGCAGTTTCAGTTAGACATGCTGCCCAAAGAAACCCCTAAAGACCTTGGATTGGATATTTCCGCAACCATTCAAACTGCGTCTGAGGTTGGTGGAGATTATTATGATTACTTTCCACAAGAAGACAAAGAAAGCCTTTATGTTGTTGTTGGTGATGCAACGGGTCACGGGATGACGGCGGGGATGATGGTGTCAATTACTAAAGCCGGTCTTTATGGAATACCATCTATACCCCCAAATGAAATAGCAAAAAGATTAAATACGGTAATTAAAGCAATAGACTTAGGCTGGAATAGAATGGCTTTTAATATGGCTCGTTTTTGGGACAACAGGGTTGAATTTACCTCAGCTGCAATGCCTCCAGCTTATCACTATCACGGAGAAACGGGCGAAGTGGACGAAATATTATTAGGAGGGCTACCTCTTGGCAGTATAAAAGACGAAACCTTTACGCTTGAAGAGTTTCCCTTTGAAAAAGGAGACAGCCTTGTTTTTCTCTCTGATGGTCTTCCAGAGGCAACAAACAAAATAGATGAAATGTTGGGATATGAGGCGGTCCTTGAATGCGTAAAAGTAAATGGAGAGAAAAACGCAGAGGGTCAAAGAGATGCTCTGTTGGAACTGGGAACAACATGGCTTGAGGGTTTGCAAAACCAAGACGACATAACTATCGTTGTGGTAAAGAAAACAAACCCTTTGGATTAAAAGAACAGTTATTTAATTTTCATTCTCTATTTCCCGATAAGAAAACAAAACGGGGTACAATACCATGAGTGTTAAAACACCACCAAAAGTAGAATTAACAATTCCAATCCTCCAAGATATGGAACTCGCAGCAACAAACACCGCAGAGGTTGTTGCTAAACACATGGGGTTGAGTGAGGAAAAAACTGCAGAAATAAGCATGGCCCTGATCGAAGCTACCATAAATGCATTCGAGCACAGTGAAAGTAAATCGTCAAACGTTGAAATACATTTTGTAATTCAAGGAGACACGTTGGTAATAAAAGTTTCAGATCACGGAAAGGGTTTTGATAAGTCAACAGTAGAGATACCAAACATAGAGGAGAAGCTCTCAGCTGACTACAAAAGAGGCTGGGGTCTTCAACTCATTCAAGAATTAATGGATACGGTAGAGTTTGAGTCAACGGGCGACGGCACCACCGTAACAATGACAAAGAAGAAATAAAGGAAATATTAAAATGGATTTTA
>NZWG01000081.1 GCA_002698235.1 Fidelibacterota bacterium
TTCAAATAATTCCTAAAGGAATAAAGAAGCACACCATTGATATGAAAATCATCTTTAGAATCAACTTTTATAACTGGGAAATCTGGGTTTCTAGGGTGGAGTTCTATNCAACTGTCNTTATTNACATAACATTTAAGNGTAGCNTCTCCATTNATCAAGGCNACTACGATCTGTCCAGAATGGGCAGTATTAGCTTTTTTGGCNACAATATAGTCCCCATCATGGATATGTTCATCAATCATAGAGTTTCCTTTTACTTGTAGAACATAGTGATCTGGGTGNANTAATGATGGTGGCACATCNATCATCTCAGGGTTCTCNAATGCTTCGATCGGCTCCCCTGCTGCAATTAGGCCCAGAAGCGGTAAACGAGCATTTGTAGTTGTGGCGTGCTCTTTGTGGGTTAAAATGAGCGCTCGCTTACCGTTGGGGCCTTTTACACGTGACAGATGACCTTGGTCTTCCAAGGTCTTTACATACCAGTTCACTGTCCCCAATGAATCAAATCCTAAACTAACCATNATCTCTTCATAAGATGGTGCCTGACCATGGAGCAATGTAAATCTNTGGATAAAATTCAAAAACTTCTTCAATTTTGGAGACAGTGGTTTGTTCATGAGNTAATCGATGAATGCGTTATAGATCTTCCATCCCAAACAACAGATCTAGCTGTTTCTTTGTTTAAATGATCATTGATCCTATTCACAGCACGAATAACTGATATCAATGGCTTTTCTTGTTTTTTAAATATCTTTTTCATTTGAGACTCCTATTAAAAATATACTCGTAAGTTACTCGTAAGTATATTAAATAGCTAAATAAAATCCAAATAAAAAAGCCCCTTTTAAAAGGGGCTTTTTTTATTGAATTAGGTTTTTAATATTTATACTGTGGAAGTCCCTAACCATAATCCTGCAAAAAGTAATAGACCTGTGAGGCTATGCATAATTATGGTTCCCCAATTGGCTGGCTCTAGTAGCCTATCATTATAATACTTATATAGAATCTGAATGGATGTTAACCCAAAGTATGAAGCCAGTAACGCAATCAAGATCAACGATGGGAAAGTTCCATTTAACACCAAAAGAACTATACTTAGAAAAGCACCAGATACTAGGGCAACATAACCAACTCTTGCTTTTTCTGGACCAAATACAACTATGAGCGTATTCTTACCTGTTGCCTTATCGCTATCGTGATCTGGAAATTCATTAATATAAACAACCGCAGCTATTAAAAAGCCTAGTGGAATTCCTGCCAAGAAAGCTTCAGGTAAAAGTTGTCCAGTTTGAACTAGGGTACTGCCTGCTACCATTAATGGACCAAAATTAAGACCTATTAGCAACTCACCTAGACCTTTACGTGATGAAAATCGAAATGGTGGTGCTGTATAGAATAGTCCTGATAAAAATCCAATTAAACCCAACCACAAGACAGGCATTCCCGCTTTCTGTATTAACGGAATACCAACCAACGCGCTTAGTGCAAAAACAACAACTGTTAAATTTCGAACACCTTCAGGGGTAATAAGTCCCATCTGTATACCTCTACTACCACCATTTAAACCTTTATTACTATAATTGTAGTTCAAGTTATCTGTCCCACTCAAATGATCAAAATAATCATTGGATGTATTGGTCCCAATATGAAGTAGTGAACCACCTAGCAATGTAAGTCCTAGCCATGACCAATCAACAGTATATCCCATGAATTTTGCAACCGCAGCACCAACTAGAATTGGCATGATAGTGGCGGATAAGAACGGGAGACGCATAATAACAACCCACGTGAATATTTGGGTCATTAGGTCTATCTTAGGCCTTACTTCATCAGGTACTTTATCCTCAAGTGGGGTTGTGACTCCACAATAACCAATATGATTACCATCTTTATCTTTTGTTGGAGTGATTTTTATTCTAGCGGAGAATTCACTACCATCTTTTTTTAAGAAGGCTGTTTCTCCCTCCCATTTCCCTTTTTTAACTGACTCATCTAACCATCCTATGACATGGCCTAAAACAACTTGCCCATCACTAAAATCACTTACTCTCATCTTGCCAACAACTTCTTCTTCAGAATATCCAAAAAGAGTTATTGCGCCTTCACTAAATGTTTCTATCTTACCATCAAGATCACATGTGATTACACTTTTTAAGTTATCATTCATAACAAAACGTCCTTAAATCGAATTATTTAATCTTTAAAATTAATGCTTATGTGGTTGCTCTGAAAAACGAATATTAGATAGGAAAAAAAATTGGTCTACTTGGTGCTGAATCCAAACTCCAGCTAGGTATCTGTATTTGCAAAAAGCCAAATCCGTCCCTGAGACTATCAGGAATGAATAATAATTCAGATATGGTATCACCTTTCTTAAAGAATGATCTATGGTTACCAAGCATACCTCCATCATCCGGCTTGTCAATGGATGGAATGTCAACCAACAAATGTTTCACGCCTAGTTCACAAATATAATCAGTGGCATCATTTGTAAAAAAAGGAGCAGGGTGTTCATCATAGTTCCTAGTTAATTTTGATTTATCATTTGGTAAAGTTCTAATGATCAATGCCTGATAAGATTTTAATATTTTTTGTTTAATGTTGCGCTTACTGATAACAAGGTGGTCTGAGATATCACAATGATATAGGTCCTCAATATAATTTGAACTTTCTGGCTGAACAGTTATCACATAGGCAGGTATTAGACCCTTTGGGCATTTATCAGGTATACGTACTTTGGAATCTAATACATGGGAAATACATTCTGTATGAGTGCCTGTGCAGTGTATGTTACATGAGATAACGGGGACATTACAACTTCCGCCAGTTTTCAGGTCACCAACAAAGTCACCATAACGTTGAGGGATTGCCTTGGGTTGCTCGGACCCATAAAATATTGGTGCATTTCCAGAAAAATTATTTTCTATGGATAGATCAATACCCTTATCCATATCAACATCATAAACCCGGCCATCATACTTAGCTTGAACGATCAAACTATTAGGATCTATCCATTATGATCTTTTTGATCTCTCCATCCTCTGGAAATCGATTTAAAGATTTTTTTGAAAATATAAGATCGTCATCTAAAGAGATTTCAAATACTCCACCCCCACTAGAAATGAGTGAAACATCTGCTTCTGGAAAATCTTTANTCAATTCGACTTCCAGACTGGAAGCCCTGGGCAAGTAATTTCACATAGCACAATATTCTATGGATATTTTCATAAGCATTTACCTATTTATTTATGTTTGAAAAATTTTAAGATGTCATCTGGATGACTGTTTAAGTTAACATCATCAAANATATGAATTAATATACCTCTCTCATCAATAAGAAATGTCTTTCTTGATGGGAAAAAATACCATTTATTTACATCATAGGCATTACCCATTAGCCTATCTGTATCAGACAATAGGTCAAAATTGAGTGCATATTTTTCCTTAAACGATTTCAGATCTTTTTCCGAGTCAAAACTAACACCAACTATAGAAATATTATGATTTTGAAAATTATCGAATTCATCACGGAACCCGCAAGCCTGCTTGATTCATCCAGGAGTCTCTGCTTTTGGGAAAAAATAAATCACTAGTTTGCTTCCTATGTAATCATTCAAATTACGAAAGACTCCATCCTGATTCTTTAGGCTAAAATCAGGTGCGGCGTCACCAATCTCTAGGTTCGCACTAAATAAAAAGACATTCAAAAGAGATATTGAGATTATTCTATACATAATGACAAGATTTACAGAACTATAAACTAGCCAGAGCTTAAAGTTAATGGTATTAAATTTTAAGCAATGGAACTATCCAGAATTAAAAAAATAGCTAGAGAAGTTATTCAAATTGAAGCGGATTCAGTATCTCAAATTGTTGAACGCATTGATGATGATTTTGAATCTGCTGTTCGATCGATCTTCCAGTGTGATGAAAGATTGATAATTATGGGTATGGGTAAATCCGGATTAATATCGCAGAAAATTGCATCTACAATGGCATCTACAGGAACACCATCACATTTTGTTTCTCCTGCAGAGGCAACTCATGGTGACCTTGGCATGATTAAAAAGGGNGATGTGTTATTAATTGTTAGCAATAGTGGTGAAACATTGGAACTGATACAACTATTGCCTCTGATAAAGAAAAAAGGTGTATTGATTATTGGTCTAATTGGAAAGAAAAACTCTAGCCTTGCTAGACAGGCAGATATAAGCCTTGATACATCGGTTGAAAAAGAAGCCTGTACCTTAGACCTAGCTCCTACGGCAAGCACCACAGCAACACTTGCAATGGGCGATGCTCTTGCAGTTTCACTACTAGAAATTCGCGGGTTTAATAAAACAGATTTTGCAGAACTCCATCCTGGTGGCATGCTTGGCAAACGTTTANTACTNACAATAGATAATCTTGCCCANAAAGNAGATGCNATACCTTTTATCCCAATCAATTCAAGTATCAAGGATGCTCTATTTAATATTTCTGAAAAAGGCCTCGGATTAACTGGNGTTATANATGAAAAAAATTCTTTAGTTGGAATTATNACAGATGGAGATATTAGAAGAGGCTTAGAAAGGTATGGTAATGATATNCTTCATAAGACCGCTGAATTTTTAATGTCAAAAGACCCCAAATGGATTTCATCTGACACNNTAGCTATNTCAGCNCTTGAATTAATGGAAAAACATTCCATAACNAGCTTATTTGTNTTTTCTGATNCAANCTTANAAANNCCAGATGGAATTGTGCATATTCATGATATTTTAAAATCTGGTATTCAATAGATTCATTTAAAATAAATTCTTAAAGTGATAACCATATTAAAGATTAGTATATGATAATAAATCAATGAAAAGTATCTTTTTTTACCTATTACTCATTACACTGTTTTTTTCCCAAGGATGCGAAAAAAAACAAGTTGTTGATATTTATGAATCAGAAGAATATAAGACTCTTACTCAGAAAGACATTAACAGTGGAGAGGCAATATGGGCAATTGCATGTTTTCGATGCCATATGTATGGTACAAATGGTGCTGTATTGTTGGATGAAAAAACATATTGGGATGAAGCAGCATCAAAAGGCATAGATAAATTATTTGAAAGTGTTTGGGAAGGCATACAAGGCGAGAATGGTGTAATGCCAGCAAAAGGATTCTGCAATCTTTGTTCTGAAGATGAGATCAGAAAATCTGTTTTTTATATCTTTCATTTGGCAAAAAAAGTTCAAGCATCAAATGAACAGAAAGCTAGTAGCTAATATTTACTAGTTTTTCAATATATCCGAAGCCTCAGTAGAGTCTTCAATCTTTCTAGCAACTCCAAGAAAAGTATCCACATCCATCTCTTTTAAATGTACAGCTCCGTGAACTGCTCGAAGATGAGGATTCTCATTTCTATACCAATAATCTCTACCAAGTAATAACTGAAGATCATGGTGTTGNTCTACCCATATTTTCTGAGATAGCTCACAAAATGGACCATCATGCTCATAGCTTGGAAATGATGCATCCTTCTGGCTTAAATAGCAGTTCATAAAAGTGGAATTCAAAATGGACATCGAATTGAGAGTAACTGGAACAATAATATCAGCCTCTGCAACGTCAAACCTATACCATACATTTCTATAACCCCATATCCTTAGATCTGAAAGGTCACGCTCCTCTTTCCATCTCCTTACAGCTTGNGCAATGGTTTGTANTACTTTATAATGAGTGTCTGGCCCGCTGCCTTCAGGGTCCATNGCTAGTGATATAACGGTTGGCTTNAACTCTCTTAATTGTTCTAGAACTGGNGTNACGTCCCTAGCATTCTGAGGTTCCTCGGTGAAAATATCTCCCTTNTAAAATCCTAATCGAAGATGGTGGACATCCTTAACCCTCACCCCATAATTTGCCCAGACNAATTCTTCTTCAAACTCACGTATCCTTCCTTTTAACTTTTGAATACTAGTCGAATTTTTTTCTCCATCATAATAGCCTNCAAGTTCATCAATNANCTCTAGAAGCTTACTTTTCAATTGATCTTTGCTAGTTANGTTGTAAATATTGACCAGTGAGCGAACTACTCTGTGAGACATACCTCTGGACTGNCCCCTCTTATCATTATTTGCTATCTTATCAAGATANTGGTAGACATCCTTATCCCATTTATAAAGATGTCCACTATCAAAAAAATCAGGAAAACTGACCATCTGTATTTCATCTTTTTCCAAAAAATCTAATGTATTCTCAACTATTTTCTTAAGAAAGTGGTTTGTGACTGATGTGAATCCTGAGGTCATATTTGTAAATATATGTTTATTGCTTGGCTCTCTGATNAAATGTATAATGTGNGGCATCATGCCAAGCATTATGTCATCATGATGAGGACCAGTATGATAATATATCTGATCTTTTTCAGTTCTTATTCCAAGCTGTACTTTATTATCAATGGCTTTTATGATCTCACTTGAAGTCCGATTATTTAATCCAGGAATATTTTTACAGATAGGATCGTTCTTTAAGTCCTCAAATGATAATTTAGTACCGTACTTACCTTTTTCCTTTGCTAGCTTGAGCAGGGCTCTTTGCTTCTTTACTGAAGACCATTCACTTGTATTCCAGTAAGAACTTTCGATATCTTTTAATTTTTTTGCNGCNCCCGATGTAATATAAAACCTACTATTTTTAAGTGACTGAAGAGCTGAAGCTGGGTATTTAACATCTTGCTGGCTTTCAAGAGANTCCTTTATGATTGGAGCCTTTGCTTCTCCTGCAGCAATAATAATAGCCGTTGAGTCNTTTTTATATGTGATCGTTCCAAGNCCTATAGTTATAACTAAATGATTACCGCTTATCTCAATCCCACCTAGATCAGTTGCTGCTGCTGCTTGTGTCTCAAAATTAGTCTTCATTAATCTTGTAGTTGAGTTATGATCTGATCCACGAACATTAAATGCAATGTGCCCATCAGGACCAATGCCTCCAAGAAAAAATCCAATCCCACCAAGGTTTCTTATCTTTTTCTCATAATCGTTGCACCATTGATCGATAAGGTATATAGACTCCTGCTGCTTCTTTTCTACTCTTCCGGATGGATCATTATATCTTAACCTAAGATCGATGGTTCCATTAGGAAATATATCCGACCAATGTTCATTTTCATAAAGTCCTATCTCATTAGCATTGATCAACAATGCATTATTTTTTGAGATGTTGAACCCTTCCAAGTAGTATTTTGTAACATAGTTTGAGAAACTGTTGTNCTGGGAAGGCTCTANAGGATAAAATTCATCAATTTGAACAAACATCAATCTTGAAAGATCAGGTTTTATCTTTGAAGATAATCCATGATTTTTTCGAATTGATTCTACCTTTGGATCATTCCAATTATTCAAGAAGTAGTGTGTCCACTTAATAAAATATTCTGGCGTTTTTCCTGTTGGTAAACTAATGACTCCCTCAGGGTTATCGAGTACCCATTCTAAAAATCTCAATGAGACAATGAGACCAAGATCTGGAAAGTTATCAATTACGATATAAGGTATTTCTGTGGTTTGTTCTTTTGGATCTCGCCTATCAAAAAAACTACTCTCTACAGTTGACCAGTTAAATTGTTTCATATCACTTTAAGTATAAAATTTTATGGGAATCATTTTTTAAGGAACTATTTACGGACAAAATATATACTCCAGAACTTATTTCATGATTCATTTCATTGACGTTCAAACTAAATCTTTGTTTACCTTTACTCTTTTGCCCTGCATACAACGTTTCTATAAAGTCACCTCTAATTGAAAATAGATCAATATTGACAATCTGATCTTTGATCAGTTCAAATTCAATTACAAAGCTAGAATTAAATGGATTTGGGTATGTTCTCATTGAGGTCACTTCAGGTAATAAGTCTGATATTTCTGACGAACTCTCAAGATAGTTCACACCAATGGATTCGATTAGTTCTTGGCCATCACTCGTAACATCATAACCTAGCGCCCATATCATCACACCTCCAAGATTCTGAGTTTTAGCATATTCACATTTGTACCTTATAGATTCAGGGTCATCGTAAGTGATTATGCTCGTTTGATCATCGTTTTTCAAATAAGGAGAAAATGCATTACTATCCCAATGAGAACTCCAACCATTACCTATCAATGGAGAAATATCGTCATACCACATGTCTACTACAGTACCAGAAAAGGATAAATTAATATCTGCTGTTTGATATTTCTTACCCCAAAAAGGTAGGCCTAGGTTTATTTGATGTCTTGGAATTCCCCTTGTAGAGGCTAAATATCCAATGCCAGTGCTACAAGAGCCATCAGGATCTCCAGGAGGTGATTGAAATAATGGTGAATTGTGACCAGCATGGGAAGACCATCCTCCATGAATATCGTATGTCATTGCATTAAAAAAATCAACATGTGATTTTAAAAATGAAAAATCATACCATTGCCCAGACCAGTTGGATATTGGTACCGCCATGGTAATTAATAATTCACTATTGAACTCGTTGAACATTGAGTCCATCTCTGCAACTAGTAGGTTCAGATTCTCACGATTATCAGATGAATTAGGATGTTCCCAATCCAAGTCAATACCATCGTAGCCATAATTATCACAGATGTCAATAAGGTTATCAATAAAAATAGTTCTTAATGATGGTGAGGCAGCAACTGTCTCAAATCCTGCATTATTTCCCCAACCTCCAAGTGATAAAAGAAATTTTCCACCTTGTTCGTGTACTGTTTGGGCATTTGAAAGGTTAAACATATTAGCATACGATTCAATATTAGCGTTCTCATCTGGCCAGGCAAACGAGTGGTTCACATGTGTCACTACAGAAAGGTCAATATTAGAAACTGGAAAACCACTTTGAACCCACTGCGGGTAATATCCAACTACTCTCTGACCTAATAAAATATTCAATTGCAGGAATAATATTAGTTTGATCAATTTTGAGAGGTTTACCATTTTTATCAAATGAAAGTTATGATGAAAAGAATATGTTTCGCTGTTAATAATTAGATAATAGGTTATTTATATTGCAATAAATTTGATTGTGAATAAATCAATCAAAAATTGAAAAGAAAATCACATGCCTAACTTAAGCTTAATGGTGATCGATCCATCAATTACCCATCCTGAGATAGAATCATTTAATAAAATCGTAGAAAGCTGTCCTTTCCCATGTACCTATCACCTACCGGTTCTGTCTGAAATAGATTCAATTTCAAGATCATTACCTCATTCATGTGGAGTCATTATTTTAGGCAGTGCTGCTTCAGTCCATGATAGAACCGATTGGCAATTAGTACTTGGTGAGGTTCTGGATAAAGCAATCATCAATGACATTCCTGTTCTTGGCATTTGCTTTGGCCATCAATTTTTAGCAAATCAGCTAGGAGGAAAAGTTGACTATCTCTGGAACAAAGAACAAAAAAAAGGTACCAGAGAAGTTTCAATTATTAACAATACTATTTTTAAAAATGATAGAACGTTCAACCTAATTTATTCCCACCAAGAAGGTGTTGTAGAATGTCCTAATGATTTTAACATCTCAGCATCAAGTGAAATGGTAAAGATTGAAGGTATCAAACATAAATCAAAGGCCATCTGGGGTTTTCAGGCCCACATAGAGGCATCTTGGTCTTTTGCACAGAGACAAGGTATTTCATTAAATGAATATGAAAATTCAGATAAGGATGGGGTCATCTTAATGGAATGGTTCTTTAACAAGCTATGAACACAATCGTAGTGCTTAGAGTACAATTATTATTGATATCTTTTTTATGTTTTTCTTGCGGATCGACTAACCAATTTATCCAAAAAGATCAGGGTAAAAGAATCGATGAATTCGTTCGTTCATTGATTCAAAAACGTGGGCTTAATATGAACCTTGGAATGAAGATAGTTTCTCTAGTCAATGGAAAAACCCTATACGAACTGAATAGTGAAAAGCTGATGATTCCAGCAAGCAATATCAAACTATTCACAGCTGCCGCGAGCCTACACTATTTTAATAAGGAATACCTATTTAAAACTGCAATCTTAGAAAAAGGGAATAATATTATTCTAGTTGGCGGTGGTGACGCAGAATTGTCTTTAGCTATTATTGATTCTCTGTCAAATCTGGTCTCAAAACGAACCAGTCAAGTTGATACACTTTTTATTGATAAAGGGCTTTTTGACGATCTACATTACGGTGAAGGTTGGATGTGGGACGAAGGTTCAGAGAAATACTCAGCACCAATCAGTGCGCTTACATTAAATAATAACTGCATAGATTTCGAGTATTCACCCAACCAACTCGGATTCCCTGCAAAGATCAATATATTTCCTGACACAAAATATGTCACTGTTGAAAATAGATCTTTAACTGTTACCGATACGATTAATTTTAAAAAATTAAAGATTGAAAGGGACTGGATAGGGCAAACCAATAATTATTTGATAACCGGGGAGATATTAGATTGGAGCGAAAAAGACACAATAAAGAAAAATATTGCTGAGCCTGATCTTTTTACAGGAACTGTTTTCAAAGAAAATCTAGAATTCTATGGTACAACCGTCAATGAATTATCTATTGGAGATAATATACCTTATGATGATACTGTCTTAGTACATTACTCTAATCCTCTATACACACAGCTAGAAGACATGATGCATAATAGTGAAAATCTTACCTCCGAATCACTGTTGAAATATATTGGTATCACTGATTCAACCAAGGGAACTTGGGAAAATGGTATTCATAAGGTAAAGATGTATCTCTTTGATGAGGTAAGCATTGATACGAGTGCACTTAGGATAGCAGATGGATCTGGCCTTTCTAGATACAACCTTTTAACTGCCGATCAAATAGTTAGATTGCTTGTTCACATGCATGGTGAAGATAATGAAAATACATTTGTTGAGACCCTTCCACATGGCAATGAAAGTGATAGTCGATTGGAAGGTCGACTTTTTGAAGCACAAGATAAAATATATGCAAAAACAGGTTCCATTTCAGGTGTGTCATGCCTATCTGGATATGCTTTTAGTTCAACTCAAGGTCCATTGGCTTTCTCCATAATGATCAATGGTTTTGTTGGTTCAATAAAACCGTACAGAGATTTTCAGGATGAGGTATGTAATTGGTTAGTAAAAAATTAGAGATCAATACATTGCGTAATTTTTTATTTATAGTGATGGCAATATTATTTTTCAATAATTGTTCATCCTTAAGCAATGATAAGATCGAATTTGAACGCAGACTAATCAGGTCTAATAGTAAATACATTCCTGACAGATCTTTAGCAGTAAACGATATAGTTTTAGATCAAGAAAAAAGTATTTTAACCGTGAAGGGAAAAACAACAAGCAGTGAATTATATACCGATTTAAAAGTCTTTTCTGATTCGCTTTCATTTGAATTTGAGGTAGTACTATTGCCAGACCCTTCACTTGGTGATAGTATTCATGGAATTGTAAATGTTAGTGTCGCACCTATGAGGGATCGTTCATCTCACACCGCACAAATGGTAGACCAAGCAATCATGGGGAATATGGTTAAAATACTCTATGAGAATGAAGATTGGTATCTATGCCAGACCCATTACGATTATGTTGGCTGGATCACAAAGTCAGCGGTCTATCAATGCAATATTGATCTATTATTTGATTGGGAAAAAAATGCAAAACATCGTATAAAAACATTGAATACTGTTATCTATTCTCAGCCTAACAGATCAAGTACTCCCGTTAGCGATGGTATATTGAACAATCGATTGAATATTAGTGAGAACCTATCCGAGTGGTATGAAGTAACTCTACCTGATGGCAGAGTGGGATTCATTGATAAAAAGAATGTAGAATTGATCAATAATGAAAGAGACAATGAAGATCAAAATGAACATATCATTTCTACGGCACTTTCCATGAAGGGGGTTCCATATCTTTGGGGTGGCAATTCATCAAAAGCAAATGATTGTTCAGGATTCACTCAAACCGTTTTTAAATCTGCTGGTATCCAGCTCCCAAGAGACGCAAGACAACAGGCACAAATGGGTAAACCAGTCAAGAAAGAAAATCTTAAAAAAGGTGATCTTTTATTTTTTGGAAGCGGAGAACGAGTGACCCATGTGGCAATCAGTATGGGCATTGATGATTTTATTCATCAGGGCAGTAAATTAGAGGGAAAGGTTGATATTCACTCTTTGAATCCTGATTCACCAAAATTCAGCTCCTATAGAAAAGAAACATTTTTATTTGCAAGACGGATAACAACAATTCAAAATGATCAATAGATCAATTTGCCTTCCAAAAAGAATAGTATCTCAACTGAGTTTTTGTAGGATCTTTCTCCCTTAAAAGTCTGTGTTTATATTTTTGTTTTTTATATTCAAGGGTATGCTCTATTTCCATATGCTCATCTCCTCTTTTTATATCAATATTGATAATGGTTCCTTCAGGAAATGGATAACCATGATCGTCATACAAAAGTGAATCTAATTTTGAAACATTGACCTGGTCACCAACCTGAAATCCTCTTTTATCTTTTTTACCTACTTTTTTTATTTCTCTATACTTACCAAAGGAAAATGCACGTGTCTTTGTACCATAATCAGATAATATCCTCTTAGGTACATCATGCCTACCTTTCTCTGAATATTCTACACCAATTTGTGCGAGACTACCTTTTATATCTAAAGGTATAGTACCTTCAACATGATCAGAGAACCACTGTCTGAGATCGGGATGAACTAAAGCAGTGAATTCATCAAAAAATCCTTCTTCATCAAAGGAATTTTCCGAACCATATCGTTTGGATAATTCTAAGATAACTTCTTTTAATGATCTCCTACCTTCAGTAAGACGAATTATCTCAATATCCAACAATAGACCAATCAGTGCTCCTCTCTCGTAAACCTGGTAATAATGACTTCCATATTTCTTATCAAAGATATTTTTACTCATTTCTGTAAATGCAATTTTCTTTTCAGGGTATAGTTTTGATCTATAAATTTTATTTCTTATCCTATCACTAAAAAATTCTCTTTCCGTAATAAGGCCTGAACGAACAAGGATCAGATTTGCAAAATATTCTGTTATACCCTCATACAACCAAAGATGCTTAGACATTTTTGGATCAACATAATCAAAGTTTCCAATCTGTTCACTATGGAGATTCAATGGTGTGATGATATGCATGAATTCATGGAGTGCGACCCGTTTTATCATGGAAGTAAAAGAGGTATCACCAAAGTCAGACAATACATAGAAAGAAGAATTTCCATGTTCTAATGCTCCAGACCCCATTAATGATTTGTTAGACCAGGCTGTTTTAATTTTTTTGAATAAACCAACCTCTTTTGATCTCATGACTTTCATGAACTCTTTTCCATCTCTGAGGTACAATATAAAATGATATTCATCAACTGGAAGCGAATCAATAAAACTAGTTACAGCCTCCATCGATGGTTGTATCTCTTTTTTAATAACATCTGCAAAACCTATTTCTCCATTTGCATGATATGACTCTATGAAGACCTTTGTATTTGCTACCATAAATGTAGATGTATCAGGTTTTGAGATCATGATTGGACAGTCAATTAGATGATGGTAGTCTCTTGCTCTGAATTTTATTTCCTGTCCATCCGCTTCCTTTAAAGGAAGAGCAGAAAATGAACTCATCCCTTCAGGAATTAAAAATGATATGTTTAAGGGTACAAGTTCCAAGCCATCAAAGAATCCAAACCATCCTGATGCATTAACCACAAAATTCAATGAATCTTCAATATTGGTTCCACCCATGGGCCAGATTCTTGACATGGCCTTCGGATGGTCCCATGAGTCATTGACCCAGTAACTTATTGTTGAAAGATTTTTTGCATTGGATATTTGGAATGAGTTATTGCTGATTTTCTCTGATGGTAGTTTTTCACCTTTACTATCCATGGCAAGAATACTATCTATCATTTCTCCATAGTCAAGCTCCTTATACGTACCAGGAATCGTTTTAGGGAAATGAAAGATAACCCTATCTTGGTCTAGTCCTTTACACTGAAGAGAGACCAACGCCCTATCTTTTTCAATTTTTGTTAGATCAACTCGGTAAATATATTGATCTAAGTGGTAATCATTAGTAGGTACATACTCAATGCTTGGAATATTTGAAGAACAACTTACAATAAGGATTATTGCAATTAAACCAGACGATTTAAATCCAATATACTTTCTTAACATACTAATTAATCTTAGATATTATCCTTGGTTGATTCAAAAGATACTTTTATCAAATTGTCCTTTGAATCTCTATCCACAAATTTAAACAAAGGATCTATGCCTGCCTTGAATGGCTTCTTATCTAATGTGATCTCAAAAGTAGAAATACTATCGGTAATAAAAACCTTCTCAGTGTAGATAGGTATCTCCTCTTTCTCTCCATCTTTCATCTCTTCCCCAAAAACACCAATCTCTAGCCAATCAGCAAGTTTTGCAGTCGTCTGTACACCAAGACTATCAGAGTATACTTTTTTTGCCTCCACCTTAAGATCAAGTGTATAGGTACCATCAGAATTTTCAGATGCATTTGCTGACTTTGCCTTGTTCTCATACAAGGTTATCTTTTCAAATGTATCGGTTATGAGATATTGTAGATCCTCAGGTGTCTCTTCTCTTAAAGTAGAAATAAACTGACCTATGTTTGGATATGGATCATGCTCATATCTATACCTATCAATGAATTTTCCTAGGGCCCTATTGAATCTATCTATCCCAATGATATCTGACATTGCATATAGAGTATGTCCGGCCTTATTGTATACAATGTATTGCTCGTTACCCTCTGTAGAAATGATGGGAGGCTCTTTTGAATCAAATGCTCTACCATCAAGGTATTGATCTAGTTCATATTTCAGAAATTTTCTTAATTGTTTGTCTCCTCTTTCTCTTGCCAATAAGGATACTGCAGAATATTCAGATAGTCCCTCGCTCATGAAGTTTGCACCTTTGACACTACCTCCAGATACTTGATGGGGCCACCACTGATGTCCCATTTCATGGGCAGTGACCCAAAATGGAAAGTCAAGATTTTCTGGGTCATCTGGATCAACGTCCATGATAAATCCAATTGCCTCTGAAAATGGTATTGTATTAGGGAATGACTGTGCAAAGGATGCATATCGAGGAAATTCTAAAATTCTACACTGCCTATATGGATATGGACCATAGATCGATCCATAATAATCAATTGATTTTTTCATTGCATCCATCATCGTCTCAAGATTGTACGTATGCTTAGGATGATGATATATCTCAAGACTAATGCCATTGTGTTGTTCTTTTAACACCTCATACCTAGCAGAGACAAAGGTGAAAAAGTTAAATATTTGATCATCCATCTTATAATGAAAGTATCTCCTATCCTCTTCCTGCCACTCTTTCTGTAAGTATCCCGGTGCCATTGCTATCTGGTCTAGATCCGTACTCATGACAGCCTCAAAATTGACCCAGTCAGCATCATCTCCAAGCAGTGCATTCTGATTCCCTTTGATGTCATCATGGTCTGGAAGTTTCTTTCTCTCTTCAAGGTCGTATTTTTTTCTCACCAACTTTTGACTTAATTCTCGTCCACCATTATATCCAAAACTAGGAAAAAGTGAGCTACTCTGTATCATGGTCCCATTCTCAACAACCAGTAGGTCTACACCATTGTTTCTAAAGCCTTTTCTTTTTCTTTCACCTGAAAACTCTAAGGTGAACTCATCTCCTGGCTGAATTGGTGGATCAAATGCATACATCTTCCAACCAAGCGTACTATCGTAGAATACTAGTTCACTGGGTCTCCCCCAATCATACTCGTTGTACATCCAATCTTTTTGAGCAGTATAGATCGTATCGATTCTAACATCATGCTTATTCTTCAATATGTATGTCCCACTAAACTCCAGACGTACTTCTTTTGGAAAAAGGTCAACACTGCAATTGACACTGGTTATCTTTGGTTGAGGTCTGCCTTCATATTTTTTGAATGCTTTTTCAAAGTCCGCTGACTGTTTTTCCCAATGTTTTGGAGGATAGAAGTCATTCAATATATTAGTGTTGTAGAAGATGTACCCTCCCGACCCAAGAAAAAGGATGGAAAAAATCAGAATACCATAACCAATGGATGGTGATACGCGAATCTTGGCCTGTTGAATTCGATATCTGATATCCCCGACCAATCCTCTTTTCCAAAACAAGTTTGATAAAAAAGCCAATAACACAGCACAAGCCCCCCAATACAACTTATACCAGAGCACTTTAGAGACATAGGGACTAAAACCATTCATATCAGAATACATTGCGCCTGAACCAGAGCCATAAAAATAGAGAGTATGGTTGAACCCCAACATTCCCTTGAACATACCAAATAGGAAATAAAGGATAATGATGAAATGACCGAGGTATTTGTTATTTACAATGGTTTGAACTGTAAAAGCCAAAACACAAAGTAATATGAAACCGGTCCAGTCTAAGAGAAAGAGACGCTTAAAATAAAGATGTATATCATAATCATAAAATCCGTGCCAAGTTTGTATGCATAAACCAACCAACATCAAAACAAATAGCATGATTCCAGGAATCAGTATCAATGCAATTAATTTTGAAAGCATAGGAATCCAATTGGGGACTGGATGTGCATCCATGATACTGTCAGCCTTTAGCTCTCTCTCTTTCCAAATAATCTGGCCAGAATAAAAAATGATCAAGATCAACATAAAAAGATCAAAACTACCCGTCAGTGAACCTAGCATACGGTAAGTGACTGGCAATATCTTTATACCATTGACACTATCTCCAGCCCACTCGTTCATTATCAAAAAACAGATCGCAGTAAATAATATTCCCTTAAAATAAGGATCTAGAAAGGCCCTTCTAACCTCGAGAATGACCTTCGACTTGAATTGGCTCAAAAGGGTTGATCGATCAAATATAGGTCTATAAGGAACTGTTGCTGTGTTCTCTGGAATTTTAACAGTTGCATCTTGACCCTTCCTTTTCTTTGTTTTACCAGCGACGTGAGCAAAATCAAATCTCTTGGTTCCAATAAATAGAAATAACATCCCCATAG
>NZWG01000009.1 GCA_002698235.1 Fidelibacterota bacterium
TTTTTCAGATTCCTCTACCTCACCATCTGCTAAAAACGATACACAGACGAAAGCATAGACCAAATCGTGATGCTGACTCCAGTTTGCCATAATATTCCCTTATATTATTATTATTGGATAATACTAATTGTTTTATTAAAACCAACATGCGTCAATATGATCACTATGTAGGTTAGTAAACACAGAAAATTATAATAGGTAGCAAAGAAGAGCAAGATTTCTCAAAAATAACATTGATTTTTTTTTAGATGGATTATTGTTTCAATAATAAGTAAATCGTAGTTTTTATTTTCTATTCTAATGATAGAGATCAAGATACAAGATAGTAATATTGATAATGTTAAGTCAAAACCATAGCAATTAAGCCAAAAGTCGAAAAATGAAAAAAATATACTCTACGCTTATAAAACTAAATAGCATCCAGTTTAAGTATAGAACCATTATATCTTTTATTGTTGTTTTGGTGGTAATGGTCTTGTCTGATGTGCTATTCCATGGCTACTTCCCATCTATTGTAGAATATTTTACTAATAAGTTAAGCATCGACCTCTCTAACCCTGAAACTATTGCACTGGACTTTGCTCCAGAAATATGGGGTGGGGTCTTAGCTATGGTCCTAGGAACATTGATCATTGTGATTGCCATTGCTGCAGAATCTTCACCAAAGCTGATGGATCTTTTTGTAAAGGACTGGCTAAGTCTTGTCTATGTCTGGTTCCTAATCATTGCATCTCTGCATGCCGTATTGATTATGTTCTACGTTGAGCCTCTGGGTCGAGTCTCTAGCTCAGTGCTAAACACCTACATTTATTTATTTATCGGGTCGGTTTTTACACTTCCTTATATTTTTTATATTCTTTTATACTCAAAAACGAGCAACGTTGTATCAACTATATCATCTATTATTCAAGGTTTTATATTGAAAATGAGAAAGCCAATGGTCAAGTCAGCAATGGATGACAGTATAGATGTAGTGGATGAATACCAAAAGGAGATCATGGGTTCACTCGATCAATTAGATGATCTTTTGGCATTCACTGAGTTCAAAGAGACACAGACTGATATTATCCGTGAGATCAGTGAAATAATTCAGCTGTACATAACCAACAAGTCTGATTTCAACAACAAGTTCTTTGATCTTACCAAAACCATTCGATCGAATGCCACTTTTCGCACCTATACAGATGTACAGTATAAAGAAATGTCTGATACGAAAACATTTTATGAAGTTAAGACCTTTCGTCTTTTAGGAAGTTCCTATACAAAGATGATCACAAATGATCGATTTGATATTGCATCACTCATACCTGCGGAAATGGTTGATATTGGTGTTACATGTCTCAAAAACAATGACGATACAATATTAGGCCATGTCAATATTCGATTCAATACTCTCTTCAGATTCGCAATAAAGCATGCTTATAAAAATAATGAACCTAGAAACCTATATAATCTATCATTTCATTACTCTAACATGATTCAAGAATATATAAAAGCAGATAGAGTTGACATGGCAAAATATTGTTATGATAAATTCAAATTCTATGCGAATGATATCTATAAAAATGCTGAAGCGAACCCTGGTCTTTATTTCGTTGTAGATACACTCACTTTTGAATTAAGGAAGTGCCAAGTTTTAATACATGAAAAAGGATGGTCCGATGAAGACCAGATGGACCTTCTGAAAATGATATTGCAGTTAGACAAGCCCCCGGGCTATTCAAAAGATGAGGTAGACAAAGGAATATTAGGTGGCAATAATGGCACACGTAGGATTCAAATCGGGCTGGCTCTTTTTTACCTTTCAGTCAGGAAAACAGAGTATGCTACAGCCATCGCAGAAGACTATCTGGATGACCTGGCTTATTTTGATGAAAAAACATTTAAAGCCAATGCGAATACACAATGTTTTCTACTATCTATCTTTGGACCACATTTTTGGGAGGATACCGATAGAGGCACACTAAACATATATTATGCGCCAGAAAAAGATCAAATTGATCCATTCAAAGAACTATTATTTGGTCTTATGGACAAAAGGCTTGAGGCTCTAGAGCGAGATGTGAAGTTCCTTTCGCTTGAAGTAGATAAGCTAATGCAAAAACGCAAGAGGCAAGACGGCTACTTGAATGATGCAGATAAAGAAAGAATGGAAGAACTACAAAGAAAGATATCTGCACGCGAAAAAACAGAGGAGGAAGATGTAGTAGCTTGGTCCATAGAACATGATATACTATACTCCTTGNTATGCATATCCTTTTTTGCNGATCAAGAAATAGACGAATCAGAAAAAGATGCAATATTNAATAGCTACAAATTATTTGCGCCTGATATAAACAATGAGNTNTTCAATAGGGATTTTGGAATGACNACCGATAAGTTTATTAAATTGAATACNGAAGAAGCTCGNCAAAAACAATTTGATGATTCGTTAGATACGATTTACGATAAAGAAGACTTTGATACTAAAACNCTAGANAAATTAGTTGATTGCTATNTAGANATAGCAAATGCAGATGAATTCATTCATGAAAATGAAGTAACCCTCATACAACACGCAATCAAGGCATGGTCTTTAAATTTGACCATTGCTAAACCTAAGTCTGGTGAGAGACTTAAGGTTCAAAAGTAAAAATTTTATCGTGTCAGAGCGAAGAAAAATGCCTGAGTAAGATTGGATATATCACCGCTTGCTGTCGCTAGATTATTAACTGCTGATTTTGCGACCTCAAAATATACTGCACCACCAATCTCTGGATGATTTTTAACTATTGAAGTGAAGTCTTCTAAGCTGAGTATGCCATATTTGAGAGGTGTTGTAGCATTTACGTGGGCCGTACGTATTGCATTATCAAGAACNAGAGAAAACTCTCCNATGCCAAAAGCTGGTGCCTCTACAACAAAAACTGTAGGCTCTGTNTCAGGGTCTTTTGAAGGACGNGGGTCTGTTGTCTCTAANCTAATTATTGGTTTTCTAGATGTAGTAAAACCACTTGCTGTCTTGACCATCATGTTCTTTGACACCTCAACCTGNCCCTGAAAAACAAGNACCATTGTGTCTCCAGTATCNCCTTCNGTTAGNAGTTGTTCTTTGGGCTCACATTCTTGTATATCTACAGCGCTTGCAATCTTTGCGCATAACTCAATGTTAACTTTGCTAAAATGATTGATTTTTTGTATTTGTTCTGCAGTTGGGTTCATGTCACTACCTCAATACGAGTGCNCTNTGTTTTTGNTCTATTTTGTAATCATCNGGTGGATTTATTTCAACAACAACATGTTCATCGCTTGTTAAGTTAATACCGGCACCATCTANTTGTTCTTTTATCATACTNCTTATCAATGGACTTCCNCTCTCNCCCATCTGCTCATCAAGACTAAACCCAGCTTTTCTAATGGCATANCCNACTAGCAACCAGCCATACTTNAATTTATAAAAAGCAGATATTTTATTGTGAGTTTGCCCATTTAAGGTTTTTGGTATTTTCACCTCTTGCAAACCTTTATCTTCCTCTTCTTTTAGAATTAAATCATCAAAAAATTGGGGGACACCTGGGTCTGTCACATGCTTTGCAAGCAAATGTGGGACATGCTCATCCGGAATGACTATCTCATTTGCATTTGCCCGTTGTAAATGTGAAACATTCTCTACATCTAATACATGCGCGATCACATTACACGCCTCTGATATGGACTTTGCAGTTAAGCAAGTAAGAACTGTTTTATCCTCATCGGGTTCTTCGTGCGGTAAAAGACCAGAACTATCAGGAAGAATCATAAAGGTCCCCGCTTTATCTAAAAAGGCTTTTCTTAGAACGGATTCGTGGGTGAAATTTTCAGGTATATGAGTAATGTCTAATCGCTCATACCCTGTTATCGCCCTTTGGATAACTTCTTTATCCATCTCATTTACAAGTATTACAACNGAAGCTGAATCTTTATTTGATTCAATAAGATTGAGCACCGAAGGAACAGTCTTGTTCCAGCCTGCAATGACCAAATGGCCATCAAATTTATTTTCATCCAATGTATCATCTCCTGTTAATCTTTGAGCAACCAATACAGATGCCACAGCCCCACCAAGTAACGTGACAACGCCAAAATTCAATAACATAATTATTATTGTTAAAAGTTTTCCTAAATGCGTAACAGGACTTACATCACCATAGCCAACGGTTGTAAAAGTTACAATAGACCACCAAAAGGTATGAAAAAAAGTATCTAACCAATTTGGTTCCTTATCTCCGAAGATAAAACTCCCCTCTGTATGTTCTTTAACACTGCCATTGAACATATCATATTCAATAATTGTGAGGGCGCTCGTAGAAATAAGAATAAGCAATAAAGACCAGGTAGCGTATCTAGTAAGTTCATTCTCGGTATAAAACACCTGGACCCTATTAAATAGTTCAATGATTGGATTAGGCTTGTCTCTTTCTCTCTCATGCTCATCCTCTTCAATAGAAATTGAATCAATAGCCTCTATCTCTGGTATTGCATTTAATTGATCAAAGAGTTCTTTGTTCGTATCAATTACCGCATCTAATTCTGATGCAGATACCTCAGAATCTTGAATTTGGTCTAGTAGATTGTTCTTATTCATTTATTTTATTGTTCATTTATCTTAAATCGAACAGATAATTGCAAAAATACTATAGAATTATTTTAGAATAAGCAAACAGGAAGTTCAGGAATGATAATTTTGAATTGAATCTAATTCAATCTTCTTAGATGCAACTCTAATGGCTCTCAAAGCCGCGCTCGCGCCAGAAAGTGTTGTAATTGCAACTATTCCATGTTGTATACACGATCGCCCTATCGCTTCTTCATCGTATCTCGCGCGAGCACCCATTGGTGTGTTAATTACTAAGTTAATTTCTCCATTTTTTATACCGTCAACAATATTAGGTCTCCCTTCTCCAACTTTAAATATTGATGAGACTTTTAAGCCATTCCTTTCTAACTCCTTGGCAGTCCCCGATGTTGCGACTAGATCAAACCCTATCTCAGATAAGTCTCTAGCAATTGGAATGATATCTAGCTTATCAGCATTATTTACTGAAATGAATACGGTCCCACTATCTGGAATTAATGTCCCCGCGCCAATNGATGCTTTTCTAAATGATTCGCCCAATGTTTTTGACATTCCCATAACCTCTCCTGTAGATTTCATTTCAGGNCTAAGNAAAATNGACTCCTCAGGGAATTTATTAAAAGGCAATACGGCCTCTTTAACAGCTACGTATGGACTATGATCCCATTNTTTTAATTCAAACTCTCCAAGCTTTGCACCAACGGCAAGCTGGGAAGCAATGCGGGCNAAAGGAACATTTGTNGCTTTGCTTACAAAAGGCACCGTGCGGCTAGCGCGTGGATTTACTTCCAAAACATAAACTTGACCATCTTTATATGCAAATTGAAGATTAATCAACCCTATTACGTTTAGCTTAAGAGCTAATTGCTCNGTAATTCTAATTATCTCTTCTAATGCCTCAGTTGTGATTTTATAAGGAGGCAATACGCAAGCAGAATCACCTGAATGAATTCCAGCCTCTTCTATATGTTGCATTANCGCACCAATATGCACATCCNCGCCATCACAAAGAGCATCTACGTCAAACTCAAATGCATCTTCAAGNAATTGNTCAATAAGTATTGGATGACCCGCCGTAACATCTGCTGATCTTGAGATATAATCTATAAGNTGTTTTTTTGAATAAACTATCTCCATTGCTCTNCCACCCAATACATAACTAGGTCTAGCAAGAACTGGATAACCTATATTTTCTGCAATTTCAATCACCTGATCTAAAGTCCTACCTGTCCCATATTTAGGGCACTTAACGTCGAGCGCCTCAATGATTGAACCAAACTTTTCACGGTCTTCCGCATTATCAATATTAACTGGTGAAGTCCCAAATATCTTTACACCAGCATCTTGAAGCGCATTGGCAATCTTTAGTGGAGTTTGACCTCCAAATTGAACAAGCACTCCATCAGGCTTTTCAAATTCTATAATATTTAAAACATCTTCATAAGTGACCGGCTCAAAGTATAATCGATCCGCAAGATCAAAGTCTGTGCTAACTGTCTCTGGATTACAATTAACCATAATAGTGTTGTATCCTTGGTCTCTTAATCCGAATACAGCCTGAACGCAACAATAATCAAATTCAATCCCCTGTCCTATGCGATTTGGGCCACCTCCCAAAATAACTATTTTTTTACCTTTGAGTGGTTCGATCTCATTTTCTGTATCGTATGTAGAATAGCAATAAGGTGTCTTCGCAATAAATTCAGCAGCACAAGTGTCAACTACTTTATATGATGGTAAAATCGATTGGTTTTTTCGGAAACTTCTAACTTCTTTTTCTGATTTATTCAATGCTCGCGCAATTTGAGAATCTGAAAAACCGTTTTGCTTTAATGCAATTAATGGCTCTTGATGACTCATATTAGATATAATATTTATCTGATGTAAAAACCAAGGGTCTATCTTTGTTAATTGATATATAGCGTCAATAGACTGACCCTCTGAAAATGCTTGCCTTACTTTCAACAACCTAAAACAACTGGCATACCTTAACGTGGACATATCTAATGACCTTGAACGAATCAGGTCTGGGTCATCCTTTGAAATTGGCCTAGCCTCTAGGCCATCGAGCCCTACTTCAAGAGAGCGGAAAGCTTTTTGCAACGACTCTCTGAATGTTCTTCCAATAGCCATAGCCTCACCAACACTTTGCATCTGAACACCTAGATGCCCAGTTGCACTTGGAAATTTTTCAAAATCAAATCTTGGAACTTTTGTAACAACATAATCAAGTGTTGGCTCAAAAGCGGCTAATGTTTTTCCTGTGATCTCATTCGTTAATTCATCAAGTGTATAGCCAATTGCAAGTTTCGCCGCAACTTTAGCAATCGGGAAACCAGTTGCTTTTGAAGCCAGTGCCGAAGAACGACTAACTCTTGGATTCATTTCAATAATTATACATCTCCCATCTTCAGGATTAACAGCAAACTGTACATTAGAGCCACCAGTATCAACACCTATAGTTCTTAAACATAAGATAGACCAATTCCTCATGTTCTGAATTTCTTTATCCGATAAGGTCATCGCTGGAGCAACTGTTATTGAGTCGCCTGTATGGACACCCATTGGGTCTATATTCTCAATTGAACATATAACTACCACATTATCCGCTTTATCTCGAACTACCTCTAATTCAAATTCTTTCCACCCCAACAGCGACTCTTCAATAAGGACCTCGGACATGGGGCTTGCTTGAAGACCTTTTTCAATAAGATCTTGAAATTCCTCATGATTGTATGCTACTGACCCACCAGTCCCTCCTAATGTAAACGATGGCCTAATAATTATTGGGAATTTAATTTTATTAAGCATTGAATTTGCTTCTTCCCAAGTATTAACAAACCCACCTTTTGCAGTATCAATACCAACAGACTCCATTGACTCTTTAAACTTTTCTCTATCTTCAGCTTTTTCTATGGCCTCTACCTGTGCACCAATCAATTCTACATTATATGTGGCAAGGATTCCTTTATTATGCAATTCCATTGCAAGATTTAATCCTGTTTGCCCTCCAACAGTTGGTAGAATTGCATCTGGTTTTTCAATTTTTATAATCTCTTCAAGGTATTCAACAGACAGTGGCTCGATATAAGTTGCATCTGCTATATCAGGGTCAGTCATTATAGTNGCAGGATTAGAATTAANCAAGACAACCCGGNATCCCTCTTCNTTTAGCGCTCTAATCGCCTGTGTGCCTGAATAATCAAACTCACAAGCCTGNCCAATCACAATTGGNCCAGCCCCAATTATNAATANAGAGTCNATATCAGTTCTTTTTGGCATTTTCCATTAATTCAATAAAATNTTTAAAAAGATATCGACTATCATGGGGGCCTGGACTAGCCTCAGGGTGATATTGAACTGAAAANGCAAACAGTTCTTCACATGATAGNCCTGCTANNGTATTATCATTTAAATTGATATGAGTTGATTTAACATTATTTGGAAGAGATTCCATATCTACGGCAAAACCATGNTTTTGACTTGTGATCTCTATANTGCCAGTCTCAATTCGTTTTACTGGATGATTTATACCNCGGTGTCCAAATTTTAANTTAAAAGTTTTGGCTCCCAATGCAAGAGCAAGTATCTGATGTCCTAANCATATTCCAAAAATTGGAACNTTACCTAAGATATATCTTACAGTNNCGATACCATATGAAACTGCTGATGGNTCCCCTGGCCCATTTGAAAGAAANACACCATCAGGCTCTGATNCCATTATTTCNTCGGCGGGTGTNTCTGAAGGNAAAACATTAATAATGCAATCCTCATTATCTAACAATCTTAAGATATTATGNTTAATNCCAAAGTCAATAGCGGCTACTTTAAATTTTCCTTTTTCCCGATTAGCCCATCTATATGAACGNCTGCAAGTAACATTTTTCACAAGGTCTTGACCTGTCATACTTGGAACCAAATCTAGTTTCTTCTTTAAAATATCAATATTNTTTTCCTGAGAAGATATAATCCCATTCATAGCTCCTCTATCACGAATATGCCTTGTAAGTGCACGTGTATCTATATCTTGAATCCCNATGATNTTCTCTTTTTTTAAATAACTATCTAGCGATTCATTAGATCNCCAATTAGATGGCACCACTGTCTCTTCTTTTATGATAAAACCCGCCACCTGCGCTCTTTGGGATTCCGTATCGCTAGGGTTAATACCATAGTTGCCAATATGAGGCGCTGTCATTAAAACAATCTGATTACAATATGATGGGTCTGTTAAAATTTCCTGATATCCGGTCATCCCGGTATTAAAACAAACCTCNCCCACTGTATCGCCAAGATGCCCAAGTGAATGACCATTGAACAACCTACCGTCTTGAAGTAATAATCTTGCTTCATTCATCTTGTATTATCTTTTAATTATATAAAAAATTCCAAAAAAAAGGTCATTCTAAAAAAGAATGACCTTTGAAGTCCAAAGTTTTAAACTAAAACTCATATAGAAAATAATGGTTTTTCGTAGAATCTAAGTAAAACCATACTCTTACTTTAATAAAACAAGAACTTTGCAATTTGTTAAGACACCAAATTTCTTTTCAGCATCTCTTATCCGCTCTGCATCCATATTAGATACTGTCAGGTTAACCATATCGCTACTNGTGACAGCCTCTACCATNAATGGATTACCNCCTACTCTTCTTCTCACNTTACCATCATCCATATTATGCGCATATCCCATTGGCCCTCTATTAACAGATCTGGATCGAGTGTAATGTCTTGGTCCGTAGACTAATTTATCATTCTCATTAAAAACCTTAGGCACCATTGCTGGAACATGATAAATGCTCCTAGCGTCAATCACAATACCAGATGTCCTTTCACTTCTCGGGACAGCATTNCGAGTCATTAAAAATGTTGATTGTGCTAGGTTTTCNTTCATATGCCCACTAGCNTCAACTAAAATTTCTGCCAACCCAGACATTTTAATAGCTAGAGCAATAGCAACCTCTTTTCTCTCAAGGTATTCTATCTCTCCTTGCTGATAAGCACTGCCTACTAGTGTTTCAACTCTGCTCTCAATGAGAGGATCATCAACCATCAACTCACCAACAGTTCGCCCGTCAAAATTGACAATCATNACTAGATCCAANAGGTTCTCTCTTGCCTGAGATCGTGCCTCACCTTTTGATAACTTTAAATTCTTTTCAACAACTTTAAGGTCNGATTGCGTNGAGGNCNTTGANATNACTGATGCNGTACCTCTNGAAACTATCAGCCGATTTGCATAATCTATGAAACCNTNNTCGGTACGNACAACAGANGTNCTCGGGGAGTCAGATGCAANAANACCTNNTATNAAAANTAGGTAAGTAAATAAATNTCTCATTGTTATACNTTGNCTTTGCANGTCGCAAAACTACTTCTATTGTNTATCNCATTGCAACTCTACAAAAAATATTTTGAAGTATTAATTTTTNTTNTTGTGAATATACGATTATCNATATTGTCATTACTGATTNCACTTATATCNCTTTCTTGTGTCGAAAATGTAATTTCAATTAGAATTCATCCTGATGGGCAATCAGTTTTTAGATTCNATAGCTATGGTGACTCATTAGACATATTCGATGATGACTTCATACATCCCCTTACTACAATAACTCAAAAGCCAAGAAGAATTCTAGATAATGACAACGGAAATTGGGAGCAAAACACTGAATTGATACTTGAAGATTCAATATATGTATTTAGAATAGAAGATAGCCTATCTCTGGGTTATAAATACTGGAAAGATATATCAGTTTCTTTTTTTAAAACAGAATATGATTTTAAGTTAACTTTTAGTGGCAGAATGATAAAGACAGATTACCCAAAACTCTATTCAGCTATCAAATCTGAAAACCTGGATTCTATTAATTGGGCTCCTGAAGCATTTACTGTTCTCATGAAAAAGGGATTAAATGACCTTGTTCAAAAATCATTATTAGAAAATAACATTATATTCAATGATCGATTAGTAAACCACGTTAGAAATTTTTTTGCGAAAATAGATAGTGAAGAAGTTTTAGATCGTATAAAAAATGACAAAACAAAAATTTTATCTGAGTTGTTGCAACCGTTTAACGTTAAAAAAAACCTACCTCTACTGCTTTCCAATGCAATGCACCCCCATGAAAAAAAATTAAGAAATACAATTGGACTATTTAATGATAGATTTACAATTAAAATGTTAATGCCCGGGCAACCATTTCTTACAAATGCAACTGGAATAAATAAAGATACGCTAGTTTGGGATTTTGGCATTGATTCTCTTTTACATAATGACTATGAAATAAGAGCAAAATCTATTGTCTATGAATTTGAGCAACTCCAAAAATTAATTCTTGGGATTACGATATTTTTACTTTTTGTATTTATTATCATGAGGATAGCAATGCAATGATTCGAGTAATTTTAATCCAACTTTCAATATTGCAAACATTAGTCGCTCTCGAAAACACCTACGGGGAAAAGCAGGTCACCAAAATCTTGGATGAATATTTTTTATCATTTAAGAGCAGCCCAAGTCTGCTTGGGCACAAGTTTTATAAAAACTCAAATGAAATGGTATTCCAGCTAGAGATTGAAACAGATTCGGCTAAGGTAAACAATGCACTTCTTTTTGGCTTTGATACAATCAGCAAACTTTCAAATATTTCAAAAATAAATTTCACTCACTCAATACTCGTTATACACTTTGAAAGAGACATCCTACCTATTGTTGCTGAAACAAATATTGAATGTTCTAGAAAATTTTTCATCGAAAGATCTTATGATGAAAATAAATGGAGAAAAAATTGTCTAACCATCAAAAACTATTAATATATCAATCAAAGATAATTATATTGTATGAATTTTAAATTAAATAACAAGCTGTTCATCTTTTTGCTCCCAATGATTCTAAATGGTCAGATAGAAAACCAAGTTCGAGATGATAANCCTGGCCTATTTAAAAACCAGCGACTATANCATAGNNCCCCAAAACCTCTTTTTAAATCTNGAGCTCATAATTTAGATTTTGTNACTGACATTCCTAGAGATTCAGTTTTGAGCGCTACTCTTTTTTTCAAAACAAATACAATGNANTTTTACCAAGAATTCCNACTAATTAAAGACCGAGGTATTTATAGATTTATTTATNATCCCAAAAAACACCCTGGAACCCNCCTACAATACTATTTCATTATTGTAACAGAAAGTGAAGTNCACGGCACACCAGTAAACGATAAAGGAGAATTATCACCNGTTGATAAGTTGCTCATNGACCCGGTTGAANATTTTAAACAAANAGCAAGGCTAAATAAGTGAGNNTAGAGAAAAAAATTGTCGAANTAAGGGATAAAATAAATGACCACAATTTTAAATATTATGTTCTCGATCAACCTGCCATATCAGATGGTGAGTATGATATTCTTTTCAAAGAACTTGAAAATCTAGAAAGAGAAAATCCGAAATTCTTTAATGATCTTTCGCCCACTCAAAGAGTTGGATCCGANCCCATTACATCATTTGAAACCATTGAACATAGTACTCCAATGTTATCTCTCTCCAATGCAATGGATAACATCGAGTTGACTGCTTTTCATGAAAGGTCAAAAAAAAGCCTAGAAATACAAAATATCATATATGCTGGTGAACCAAAATTAGATGGCCTTGGTGTTGAACTAGTCTATTCAAATGGTGAATTAATACATGGCACGACTAGAGGAGATGGATACAAGGGGGAAGATGTCACTCATAACTTGAAGACCATACGAGCNATACCGCTCAAACTAAGAAATAATGAAATTCCTGTTCCCTCACTACTGGAAGTCCGTGGTGAAGTTTTCATATCCAAAGATGATTTTTCTATGCTNAACAAAAGTCAAGAAATAGAAGGAAAATCTCTATTTGCCAATCCTCGCAATGCTGCAGCAGGGAGTCTTAGGCAATTAGATCCATCTATTACAGCAAAGAGACCACTTTCAATATATTGTTACGAAGCAGGAATCATTGAAGGATATACTTTTAAAACACATATCGAATTTTTAAAAACTCTGAAAATGTGGGGATTGCCTATAAATCCATTTATTAAAACTGTAAAAAATGCTAAGGGAATTATCAAATATCATAATGAGTTAGAAGCTCTCCGAAATGATATCCCGTATGAGATTGATGGAACCGTTTTCAAAGTTGATGACTATCCTATGCGACAACAGCTCGGCAGTAGAAGTCGGTCACCTCGATGGGCTATCGCTGGCAAGTTCAAAGCTCAACAGGCAACAACGATAATAAGGGATATTGAAGTTCAAGTAGGCAGGACAGGAGCGCTAACTCCGGTAGCAAAATTAGATCCCGTATTTGTTTCTGGAGTAACTGTAAGCAATGCAACATTACACAATCAAGACGAAATTGAACGAAAAGACATAAGAGTTGGAGACACGGTGCTTATTGAAAGAGCTGGAGATGTCATACCTAAGGTTGTTAAAGTAATCCTAGACTACCGTCCAAGCAAATCGTCTCTGTTTAAATTGCCCAATGAATGTCCTGTTTGTAAGAGCAAAGTATATCAATCAGATGGAGAAGCTATTTTAAGATGTGGTAATACATCTTGCATCAAACAAATAAAAGGCAGGATAGAGCATTTTTGTTCAAAGGGCGCGATGGATATTGATGGATTAGGGAAAAAGGTTGTGGAACAACTCGTGGATGAAGGTTTGCTAAAATCTATAAGCTCTATATACTCAATTACAAAACATGAGCTATTATCTTTGGATAGGTTTGGAAATAAATCATCTGAAAATTTGATAAATGCAATAGAAGAATCAAAGAAAACCTCTTTTGCGAAGTTTGTATATGGTTTAGGCATCAGAAATGTTGGTGAACATGTTGCTAGGCTATTAGAAAAATATTATAAAAGTAGCGTAGATAAATTTCGAATTGCATCGAACAATGAACTTGAGTTAATCGAAGGAATTGGGCCAATAGTTGCAAGTGAGATTGTTGTATTTTGGTCTAATCAAGCCAATCTTGAGATGGTGGAAGAATGTTTTTCTAAGGGTGTTATCATTGAAAGAAAAAATGATATTTTAAATCACGCGCTATCAGAAAAAGTATTTGTCTTTACAGGAACGCTCCAAGGACTCAGTCGCAGAGAGGCAAAGCAGAAAGTGCTGAGCCAAGGAGGGAAATGTTCATCATCAATTAGTAAAAATACTGATTATGTTGTGGCTGGACCTGGTGCTGGGTCAAAGGTTAAAAAAGCCAGAGAACTTGAAATCTCAATAATCAATGAAGAAGCTTTTTTAAACCTGACCAATAACTGATAGTGCAAGCTTAATGAAAAGGCTATTCCCAATTATATTATTTTTTTGTTTTGACCTAAGTGCAAAAACAAATCATCTTGCTCTAACTAGAGTTGCAAAGGTTCCAGAAAAAGCTCTCTATGTTACCCAACCTAAAGAAGAGAGTGATCGGCTTTTTGTTGTAAATCAAAAAGGAATGATACATATAATCAAAAATGGGAAAGTGCCCAAAACACCATTTTTAGATATTCGGGATAGAGTTCACGGGTNCTTAACTCCTGGAAGTGAAGAAGGNCTTCTCGGGCTAGCTTTCCACCCAGACTACCCTAATAATGGATACTTTTATGTTAACTATGTAAATAAAAGTGATTCGACCATCGTATCAAGATTTCANACCTCAGAAGATATAAATATTGCAGATAAAGATTCTGAAAAGGTAATTATCAAAACACCTCAACCATTTGGCAATCATAATGGTGGGCACCTAGCTTTTGGACCAAAAGATGNTTTCCTTTATATAGGGCTAGGCGACGGAGGAAANTGGGGTGACCCTTTTAATAATTCACAGGATCTAAATACTCTACTTGGTTCAATCTTGCGNATAGACATTNATAACGGCGATCCTTATTCAATACCAAAAGACAATCCCTTTTATAACCAGACTGACAAAAAACAGGAAATCTTTTGCTATGGATTACGAAATCCTTGGCGATTTTCTTTTGACCGTGAAACTAATGATATTGTAATTGGGGATGTTGGGCAAAATCTTTGGGAAGAGGTAAACTGGACAACATGGGAAAGATCAAAAGGTGGTAATTTTGGTTGGCGCACAATGGAAGGAAATCATTGCTATAATCCAGAGGACTTTTGTGATACTACAGGACTTATTATGCCCGTACATGAATATCCAAATAATGCTTCATATATGAGGGTATTAATTGGGATGGATGATAACGAAGCAACAGGCTGTTCAGTTACTGGTGGATATGTATATAGAGGTTCAAAAATTAAATCTCTATGGGGAACATATATTTTTGGAGACTACTGCACAGGTAGAATTTGGTCTTTCAAACTAAAAGATGGAAAACCACACTCATTCACCAATATCAGAAAAGTTATAAANGAAAATAGCAAGGACACCCCCCTATTTATTTCTTCATTTGGCGAAGACAATTCTGGCGAATTGTATGTTGTGGATTATTTAGGTTCAGTCTATAAATTCATCTCAAAATAAATCAGAGTAATTATTATGATGAAAATCGAAGAAGTTGTTGGCGATCTAATTNTATTGATATTAGACAATCATGAGCCACTTAAGAAAATAGGCATTGATCAAGATAGAATATTTGTTAAGGTCAAGGGATATGATGAAAATGGAATGTGGATACATCATCCAGGCTTCCAAGTACCCAATCTTTCAAGNAAAAAAGAAAAAGATACAAAAAAACTAGAGGCCTCAATACTTATTCCATGGGTCTTCATAGTCTCCATTGCTCATTTTCCTGGTGCGGATGGTTTTGACTTCCCCTCACCATTTGAACAACATATTGGCTTTTAAAGAATCTCATGTCCTCTAATGCAATAGAGATCAGTGGGTTAACAAAATCCTATGATGGGAAGGTTCATGCGCTTAATGGTGTAGATATCCAGATTAAAGAAGGTGAGTTTTTTGGACTTTTAGGCCCAAATGGNGCAGGAAAAACAACAACAATAAATATCCTTACCGGATTGGTCTTTAGAGATAAAGGNACTACGAAGGTATTTGGTAGAGACACTGTTAAGGATTACAGGTATACACGTTCAAAAATAGGTATAGCAGCCCAAGAATTCTCTGTTGATTGGTTCTTCCCAATAGAAAAATTGCTGTATTATCAAGCAGGGTATTACGGTATAAANCAGAAAGATGCCGCACCAATGGTCAATGACCTTTTGAATCGGTTAGGACTATCTAAAAAACGTGATGCTCGCCTGAGGCAACTATCAGGCGGTATGAAAAGAAGGTTCCAACTTGCAAAGGCATTGGTCCATGACCCTGANATCATCATCCTTGATGAGCCTACTGCAGGGGTGGATGTTGAACTGCGTCGCGACCTTTGGCAATACCTAAAAGACCTACATAAAGCAGGTAAAACTATCTTACTAACAACGCATTATATTGAAGAAGCTGAGCTGCTCTGTGAAAATATTGCAATAATAGANGAGGGTAAAATATTAAAAGAAGGTGCCCCTCGATCATTAACTCGAGAGCTAGGGAGCGCTGGAATAACAATAAAGATCGGTGANACAAATACTGATATTGCCCCTCACCTTGCAAACTATAAATATACAATTGATGATAACCGACTTTATTTTTCAGTAATCGATCCAGACCAAGCGTTACCAAAGATCATAAAATCCTTATCAAAAGCTCAAGTTCATATCAATAGTATTGAATCAAATAGGTCTTCTCTTGAAGATGTATTCTTAGATTTGACCGGGAAAGGGATAAACTCATGAATTGGATAGGGTTTGGTACATTGATAAAAAGAGAGGTTGGAAGGTTCTTCTCTGTTTACCGACAGACTGTCCTGCCTGGGTTAATTACATCTGCTCTTTATATTGCAATATTTGGTTTTACCCTAGAACAACGAATATCAGAGATTCAAGGAATTCCCTATACCCTATTCATTCTTCCTGGTCTAATTATGATGAATACTTTAACGAATGCCACAGCAAATACTTCATCATCCATGCTACAGATGAAACTATTACAGCAACTACCCGATCTTTTAACTGCCCCTCTTTCTGGCCTTGAGATCTCATTAGCCTATATAATTGGAGGAACAGTAAGAGGTATGGTAAATGGAATATTGGTCATGGTTTTAGGAATATTGCTGATTGGGATGCCCGTTCACGATTTATTTGGGACTATCGTATTTATATTCCTGGTTTCATGGGCATTTTCTAGTATGGGATTACTTTTAGGCCAATTATCTGATAGTTGGGACCAACTATCAATGATGCAAAACTTTTTTTTAACACCTTTAAGCTTTTTAGGTGGAATATTCTATTCAATAACCATGCTACCAGATTGGGCTCAAACATTAAGCTACATCAACCCGATATATTATATGATCAATGGGATTCGATTTACCATACTAGGAGTAAGTGACTCAAGCGTTTTTATAAGTTATGCGATGGCCATAACCCTTACTATCGGGTTTACCGCGTCCTCTGTATTATTGATGAGAAGTGGGAAAAAAATCAAACAGTGAAGAAATTTATATTGCTTTTTAGCTCAATATATGCTCTTTCTTATGCCCATGATCCCGACAAAGACAATTTAAATTGGAAACAGTATTATCGTTTTGGGTCAGTCTATTCTGAATCATCAAATATTGGTTATTCTAGCTATGGTAGATTAAAAAGAACTACTGCGTATACATTCAGAGACATCCGCTTTTTTGGCCATTTTTTCAAAAATGATTCTGAAATAAGACTACGACATAAGTATAGTCGCCGTTTTCTCACCATTGATCATATTTATTCTTACTCAACGTTAATATATGAAAAAAATACGATATTAAATGTTGACCTTCGATATCATCTCAATCAAGGTCTTGGTTATTTTTTAAGAAAAAACGATTTTGGGAACATGACGCTTGAATTGGGCGTTGCATTTGATAACTCAGATTATTTAAATGCTGAGCAGAAAACAACCTACATAAGAGGCGCCTGTTCTATCGATCACAAACTAAAATCATTTTCTTCAAAACTTGAAGTCGATTATTTTTATCAAATTAGCGAAGTTGAATTGCATTCATCGCTATCTAGGTTCCAAATTGTTGGTGAGTTTGAATGGCTGGTCAGCAATGGACTTGGAATAATTTCTGGATTAACATGGGATATCCAAGATGAGGATTCAAGTCCATCAATGTTTTTCACCCTCTCAATTGCCAAACCAGTTGATTGGAGGTTTTAATGAAACACTTCCTATTTATTTATCTCTCTTACTTTTTATCGTACTCAATATATGCTCAAGACAAAANAATAGATCAAAANANATTAGATGATGATATCACTCTNGAAAAAAAATCTTTAATAATTCTCACTGCAGCCTANGATGAAGATCAAGATGTAGCTGAAAGAGTTTTATCTATTATTTCTGAGCAAGCAACNTCAGTTGGGAGATTTGATATTATTGATCGAAACCTAGTTGATCAAATTCTTGAAGAACAAAAATTNCAACTTTCTGGAATGGTNNATGAAGACCANGTCGCTAAAATTGGAGANCTTGCTTCTGCAGAAAATGCCCTAATACTTGATGTGGTGAACTTTGGTCAAAAAGGAGTTCCAAAAGAAGATGAGGAAGGAAAGAAAGAAGAGGAAAGAGAGGAGACATTATTTAGTTGGCTAGTAAAAACAATTGTTACTGAATCAATTAAGAAAAAAGACACTCTTAAAATAAGGCTTGAGCTAGAAAATAATATTCATACTGAGTTTAGAGGAAATGTGAAAATTGTAAATGTAGAAACTGGAGTATCAGAAAGTTCATTTAGTATAAGTGCAAGTCATACGGGAGGTAATCGCGATGCCTCACTTGAAAAGGTATTAGGAATGATCTCATCTCAACTAAGAAGAAAGCTAAAAGAGCTTTACATGATCACGAGTGAGGTCTTTGAGGTGGATGGAGCCTATTTGAATATACTATCAGGTAACAATTTAGGTTTAAAAAAAGGNACAATGTTNGAAATAGCNTCGAACCATAGNATCAAATCCTACAAAGGNAAAAAACTTAAAATGCCTGGNAAAACAAGAGGCTTGATAAAAGTAATAGATGTTGGCCCNGAAGGCAGNAAGGCAAGGATAGTTCGNAANTGGAGAAAGATCNAAGAGGGNCATAAAGCCTATGANTTAAAGTCTCCACCCATCACAACAGATTTAAATTTCACGGTTTCAAATGATAATCGTTATGAACTATCTGGGAAAGCATGGCTTAATTCATTTAGTGAATTCTCTGCAAGTCTTAATTATCATTTGGGGGTCATTAGAGATACAAGAGACGATATGGATGGATACATTGGATTTGGTACAGATCTCAAGTATGGACTTTTCTCTGGTTTTGGTACCAATGGTTATTTATCATTAAATATACCATTCTTATTTGCAAGAAGAGGTGACGATGCTGGACATAATGTCATTTCAATTTTTTCAGATCCTTCAATNGANGCTAATCTTGCAATACAGGTCAANAAAGAAAGAGATATGGTCTTTTCTGTGAGTTATGTATTCACCAGCATGCATGGCCCTTGGCAGTGGCAGAAAGACACCGGATCCAGAGACGATGACGGAAGCATAATAACAGAGACAGAATGGGCCTCTTGGAATGATGGACTAAAACCAGAATTCAATCCAGTAGGTTTTTATATTTCAGTTTCCTTAAGAAGAATTCGCTTTTAAANGGTATGTTCACNCAGTTNTTTCNTTGTTCTAGTTCAANGATNGATTTAAAAACTCTAAGGCTTGTCAGCTTGAATTGCATTATATATGTAGTTAGAAAATAATGCTCCAATTAATTGACCAATGATAAAATAAGGCACAGATGAAGGTGCTATTCCTGTAAATGTNTTGGTAAATGTCCTGGCAATAGTAACAGCAGGGTTCGCAAAAGATGTAGAAGAAGTAAACCAATATCCAGCTGTAATNAATAATGCTACGGCTGCTGCCATATCATCTGAATTATATTTTCTAACAAATAGAATAGTTGTTATTAAACCAAACGTGGCTATTGTTTCACTGATCAANAATTGTNCNTCTCCCCTAATATTTGTTGATATTTGAATCAAATTTTGATTGAAATAATAATGAATGACAATGACTGAAACCATGGCTCCAAAAAATTGAACANTTATATATTTTAAAAAGAGGGAAGCTTCCATTTCTTTTTTAATAAAAAGAACCAAACTAACTACTGGGTTAAAATGAGCACCTGACACAGNAGAAAAACTTTTTATTAAAACAAAAAGTATTGCACCAGTTGCTATAGTATTNCCTAATANTGCTANTGCATCATTGCCTTGTGANAGGTTTTCAGCCATAATTCCCGACCCNATCACAACACCAGTCAAAAAGAAGGACCCAATAAATTCAACAATTAAGANTGATTTAGTTTTTAACATTGTTCATAGTCTAAACTAGAATGGATTGACCAGAGTCATTTGGAAGTACGGTTCCGGGTCTATTCCGTCAGACCACATACTTTGCTCCTGTGCAAGACCATAACTAAAAATTAAAATTGGAACATTTGCAAAATTAAAGGCNANTCTAAATTCATATCCAGTCGTTAATATAATATCCTTCTCATCTATCTGATTANTCCATGCATTACCAAAATCAGATATAAGAGCCACTGTTGGAGAACCTAACTTGAACACTTTTAAAACCTCTACTAAGCTAAGCGGTAAAACAGGTGCTCTTAGTTCCAATGTCCCCATGTACGCTCGAGTCCCAAACCTTGGGCTTCCCTTGTACCCTCTGGGAGACATATACTCTCTNCCTGGTGTAGCAGTACCCATCAAATAATAATTTGGNATATCAAATATACCTAAGGACTCTTGAGATGGTGGTGTCCCACCCATTATCTCGTATCGACTTCTTCCATAAATCGCAAATGGGCCAAGCTTTCCATTACCATAAATATCTATCTCTGTCTTAGTATAATCAAATACCCCAAAAATTGAACTATTTGCATGTTTGAACGAAAACTCGATTCCATATCCTTGGTTTGGGGATAGCATATTTCGCATGTGAGGTCTTTTATTCACGAAAACATATGATAAATTGATACTACCTTCTTTCCCTTCCTCTGGTGCTGGAAAAATTGTATTCACTGGCGCAACTCTCTTGAAAAATTGTTCCCGATTTACAAGTTGCAAAGAAGAGAAAAACAAATGATTCGCTGACTGTGACCTCCCAAAGTTATAAGGTATTTTAGTCCATATTGATACTCCATTAAAGGTTTCAAAATAAGACCTATCTCGGTTATAAAATTGTAATTGAAAGTTTGCATCATGGTATAGGTCAAGCCCCCAAAATGCATCAAAAGGAAAGCCTGTACTATTTTGGTATTGAAAGTATATACCATTCGTAGTATCATAATCTGTATAGACAGCTGCCCCAAAAGTATGTCGCCCCAAAGCATCCGTAAATGCACCGTTATATATTAATCCTTGCTGATCAGGCAGGAAAAAAGTTCCAAGGTGTTTAATCCTTTTATAAAAACTGTATCCGCTTTCATTAAGGATTTCAACAGATTTTTTTGGGTCAACATCGGTGATTGGGTTATCTGGTGATTTTGTACGCCAACTTGAAAACTCTGGATTCATCTTCACCTTCGAAGATTCTACTGATCTATTTGGATCGATCTCTAATATTCTTGAAGAGTCAACAGTACTTAAGGTCATTGCGGTGACTGTTGCTAGATCTTTATTCCAATCAACCCCTTGGTACATATTCCAGAGGTCTGTGTTTTGAATGGTCTTACCAGTAGCCAGATCATGCGTGAATAAGTTTGGAGTGTAATCATAATACCCTGTGAACGAAATCATTCCTCCCTCTGGGTGCCATATCGGACTTGCGTCTGTTTCATTGGAATCTGTTATTTGTTTTAGATTCCCTGTAGATATGTCTAAAACATGTATGTCCATCTTACCATCTGATTCTGACATGGCAAAGGCGATTGATTTACCGTCAGGGCTCCAAGCAGGGGTAACAATTTGAACATCTCCTGTATTCGAAGTTATTTGTTTAATATTCCCACCATCTTGACCCATGATATATAATTGTGATGTAGAATTTTTATGAGCAACAAATAATATTGATTGTCCATCAGGCGAAAATTTAGGATAATTTGCTCTCATCGATCTTGTTAACAACCTCTTTTTCTTAGTTTTGATGTCGGCCTTCCATATATCGTATCCAAGAGATTGATTTTTNCCATAACCATATTTAGGATAGACAATAGTTTCACCATCTGGAGCAACGTCAAGATTGATATTTATTTCACCAAATCTTCCTTGGTCTAATTCTTTGATCTTCCATTTAGGTTTTACTTTTTTTGGCTTTTCCCCTGTCTTTTTAGATTTTTTTATACGCTTTTGCCTAATCTTTTCTTCTTTTAACGTATCTCTTGTTGCAACAACTAAGGAAAGATCATACTGTCCCTTTGACAGTCTCCCCACCATTGCAATACCCATTGAATCAGGGAAGTAATCAAATGCTGCTACTCGCTTTAAAGGAAGCTTTCTAATGCTACCCACTTCTTCTAATTTCTCTTTTTGAGATCTTTGACTGAAATAGAACGTATTCATTTGACGTCTCCAATCTTCATTGAATTGCTTTAAAGAGATTCCAGTGTGTTTTTTAAAGGACTGTTTAAAATCTAAATATTTTAATTTATTTCGATGATTTAGAATTTTAGCAATGGTAGAGTCACCAAATCGATCTGCAAGGTAAAGACTTTTTGAAAATCCATCATTGTGAGGATCCTGGATCTTATGAACAGTGTTTCTTATTACATGGCCTCTATGAGATATTTCATATCTCATAGGTCTCCATTTTTCAGTAAAGTATTCTGCGATACCTTCAACTATCCATGCTGGAGTTCCATGAATTAAAGTATTCATAGGCTCTGGTAACCACCAGGGTCCTTTTACTGTATTGAAGTAAACCAGGTGCTGTAATTCATGAGCCAGCACGGTCCTAAGCCATTTCTCATCGCCTGTCCAAAGTGCCGCGTCATTTTGATCGATCCAAATAATAGTGTAATTTGCAGGTACCGCAAATCCATTCAAGACCTCATCTTCAGAAGTTAGAATTATATCTAATTTAGGGAGTGTATCCAACGCCATCTGCTCCATCAATGTTGGCCTTACCTGTTCTGCAATAGAGGCTCCTTGTAGTGCAATATCTCTTAGGCCTTGGTGATAATGAATATTGAAATTTTCAGTTTCCAGTGTAGTCCAATCTAATTCTCCGTGCGTTCTATTATTCCACATCCAAGTACCGGTCGCACTCAACATTGTGGTTATCATAAAATTTATCAATATAATTTTTTTCACAATCATCACCTTATATGTTTATTCCAATATCATTCATCTCTATTTTTAATTTTTCAATTGANTCAAAGTGAATTGCATTGATTCCAAGATCTTTAGCAGCTTGAANATTTTCAATTAGATCATCAATAAAAAGACTCTCTTCGGGGTTACCAACNTTCGCTTTTTTTAATGCAATTTCATAAATAANATGACTGGGNTTTCTACACCCCACCTCNAATGAGTATATNGNTCCATCTACTAATTTGGGGAATGAATANTTATTATCTATCTCATCTTGGATATGTTTNGNNTTNGTNTTTGACAACAGCCAAACGGAAAAATCTGATCTCAAACGCTCAAGAATATTCAATGTTTGTTTTTCCTTCCCAAGGAGTAACTGCCATCCTCTCCAGAAATCTGATTCTTTTAGGCAGCATGGCTGTGGTAATGATTCCTTGACCGCCATATACCACTCTTTATTGCTAATATGCCCTTTTTCGTACTCATTATGTGCTTCCCATGGGAACTTCTTTTCGATTATACTTTTTTCAATATCAACACAATCACCAATATACTGAAAAGTTTTGTCAGGATGAATGTCAAGCAATACACCTCCTATATCAAAAAAGATAGTTTTTATCATACTACCACTCGAAAGGGCCTTCTAAAACGGCCCAAAAATACAGACTTACAGTAGTTCTGTATGGAATCCACATTTCTGATCGNTTTNTCATTTCATTGGGNTTGGGTANATCANTCAACCTAAAATATGATTGATAACCTTTTTGCATTGCAAGATCAGTTGCGGGGAAAATATCAGGACGATTTAAGGTNAACATCAAAAACATCTGAGCAGTCCACAAGACCAACCCCTTTTACCTTNGTCAAGAGNTCAATGATNTCATTATCGTTCATTTTAAANAGATTGTCATATGTATTTGGCGCTTCAAAAAAAGCCTGGGNGATGTTTNAGATATAGCGTGATTTATTGTANGAAAGGCCTGACGCACGCAAGGTTTCAATATCTGTTTCCAAAATCTCTTTGGGAGATGGAAAGCGATCATTTGAATAAATTGATTTAAATCTATTAAATATTGTTTTTGCTGCGCTNCCACTCAATTGTTGATAGACAATAGAACGNACTAAAGCTTTAAAATAGTTCTTTTCAGGATTTAAAGGATTAACCTCAACATTNTCAAATAATTTNNCCAGATGTGGATCAAGTTGTTTTAATTGCTTGANCGAGTNCTCTAGATGAAATGATNTAATTTGATCTGCAGACATAAATTTGCATATGNCTTTCATCGGTCATNGGAGTCCCATCATAGTCGCCAAATTTTTCTCTNATAATGAATCCATTTTCAGATAATAAAATGTCCATTTCNTGGGGGTAATACATTCTCATGCTATATTGATATTCTTCAGTATCTAGTTTACCGTCTCTTTCAATAATCCAGGTCAATTGATTGATCTGGGATTCTGAGTCATAATGATTTTTTTCCATAATCCTACATTGGGATTCCTCATACTGAAAAAGCTCCATTGCCTGGAATAGTTTATTTTTCTCTCTGTATAAGAATATTGGATCTGGAATAAATATTGACAAAAGAAATTCTCCGTTATTTGATAAATGCTTTCTTACGCAACTAAGAGAATTTTTAGCATCTTTAAATGTTAGGTTATGAAGAAATGAATTAAATCCTATAAATATTAAATCGAATTGCACTCCTAAATCAAAGTTCCGCATATCTCCTAAAATAAAATCAGCCCTATTACCATAATTGGTTTTAGCTTGTTCTAAAAAAGATTTGCTTAAATCTAGACCTGTGTAATCAAGCCCTAATTCAAGAATTGTTTGCGTTAACCTACCAGTGCCAGAGGCGAGTTCAAGCACCGATCCATTTATATTTTTTGCCGTGGATCGAATAAGCCTTTTATCCCATTCATAGTCATGATGAATTGAATCATATAGTTCAGGGTTGGTATAAATATCTACCATATATAAAGCACAAAAAGAGTTGTACTAATTTAAGACAACCATATCCTTTGTTGTCTTGTTCAAAATCTCACAACCATCATCTCCAATTATTACGTCATCTTCGATCCTAACTCCACCCCACCCCGCAAGATAGATTCCAGGTTCAATGGTCATCACATTATTCTTTTCTAATACTTGCTTACTTTGAGGACTAAACCTTGGTGAAGTATGAATCTCTAATCCAAGACCATGGCCTGTACCGTGCGTATAATACTCTCCATAGCCCATTTCTTTAATATAGTCTCTAGTTGCTGCATCAACCTCTTTGCATGGGACTCCAGCTTTTGCAACATCACATCCTCGCTGTTGTGATTCTTTAACAATAGCATATACTTCTTCATGCTTTGAGGTCGCCTCCCCGACAACAGGTGTCCTAGTCATGTCTGCATGATACCCAGCATACTTTGCCGCAGCATCAATCACAACAAAGTCACCATTTTTGAATTCTCTATCTGTTGGGATTGCATGTGGTAGAGCTCCATTGGGACCTGTAGCGACTATTGGGGAATAAGCCTCGCCTTCAGAGTATTCACGGTACTTTGATACCATTGTATTGGCAACCTCCTTTTCGGTGTGCCCAGGTGATAGCATTGGTAAAATTTCTTCATACACTTTATCGGTTACCTCTACAGCGACCCGTATGCAATCTAATTCATAACCATCTTTAACAGCAGCAAGGTCTTCAAGGATCATTGATGAATTTTCCCAAGTAGTATTTGAAAACATTTCAGTCATGTTCTTATACTGAACATAGCTCATGTGGTCACCCTCGAATGCGAGTTTTAGTCCGCTAGGGTTAAGAGAATTATCTTTGATCTGACTAAAATGAGAACTCATATCAATAAATCTTTCAAAACCCTTAACTTGGGATTTTGATTGTTCGATATACCTACCATCAGTAATAAAATATTGTCCTGATGGTGTGACCAAACATGATGCAGCAGAACCAGTAAAACCACATATGTATCTAATGTTTGTGAGGTTTGTGATAAGCATACCGTCTAAACCTTTGCTATCTAAAACCTCTCTAAGCTTTTGTTGTCTTTTTAAATACATTGAATCGCTCATAATAGACTAATCCTTTTTTGATCTTTCAATAAGTGTTTGAATGGTGTCTCTCTCTAATGAAATGTCTTCCTGACTTTCACCTTTTTCCTCTAATGCATCAAGGACATCAAGGGCTTGTGAAAAAAGGCCTTGGTTCTTAAGAACAGAAACAAGGGTGAACGTAGCAAGTCGAGGACTAACTTTTAATGGCTCACTTAGGTCTTGAATCGCAGAGGAAGATGAAATAGTTTTAGGTTGAACTACTTTTATCTGAACATCCTCTTGCTTTTTAACCAGCGGTTTTGCTTTAGATGTAGTTTTTAAACTGTCTTTAGGTTTTGTTTTTTGATTTTCACCTTCAACTTTATCGATAAAGTTTTTTGCAGTTTTATGCTTTGGATCTAATTCCAAAACCTTCTTCCAAGACTTAAGTAGTCTATTTGTTGCTCTTCCTAGAACAGTCTGTATCTCACAAAGACTCTCAGCTGCTGCTAGATGTTCTCGATTGCTTGATAATACTCTCTCTAATAATTTTTCTGCTTCTTTGAGATTCCCTTCTTGCTTTTCAATTTGAGATAAAATAAATAGACCTGCAGAATCATTTTCATGATGCTTTAATCCTATTTCACATACTTTTCTAGAACGTCTTAAATCATCTTGTTCAAAATATAGGTCTGCTAATACAGGAAATAAAATCGTATCAAAATGATCAGCAAAGTAAAGTTCTAGTTCTATTTGATTTTTAAAATCCATCCTATCTTCGATTAGAATTTACCCAATTTGTAATGTAGTCAATGGTTGTCTGAACCGGTGTTCCTGGTCCAAATAATTTCCCGACACCCCTATTTTCTAAAACTTCCATATCTTTTTGGGGTATTATCCCCCCCCCTACAAGCAATACATTATCTAATCTTTTTTGTTCCATCAGATCTAATACATTTAGAAATATTGTATTATGGGCATTGTTAAGGCTTGATAATGCAACCACATCTGCATCTTCTTGCAGTGCTGAACTAACAATCATTTCAGGGGTCTGACGTAAGCCTAAATAAATTACTTCCATGCCAGCATCTCTATAAGCTGCCGCAAGCACTTTTATACCTCTATCATGGCCATCTAAACCTGGCTTGGCCATAACAATTCTTATCTTACGTTCCATATTAGGCATAAGTTAAGCGTTCGTATTTTTACTTCATAATCAAGATTGCTGGTTGAATATTTAGAAATAGCTGAACAGCTTTATCTCATTCCTTACTATCTAAAACAAATGTAACTGGCCCATCATTCACTAACTTAACTTTCATCAGTGATCCAAATTGACCAGATTCAACTAAAATACCAAGCTGGCGTAAAGATACCTTAAAGTATTCATATAATTTTTTGCTAAGCTCAGGAGATTCAGCATTTAAAAAACTCGGTCTTCTACCTTTTTTTGTATCCGCACACAAAGTGAACTGGCTAATGACAAGCGCCGAAGCTTGAATATCTAAGATTGAACGATTCATCTTGTTTTTGTCATCATTAAACATTCGAAATCTTGATATTTTTTGAGCAAGATAATCCGCATCCTCCTTGGAGTCTCCCTTTTTTATCCCAAGTAGAATAACCAAACCACTATTTATATTTCCTACAATCTTATCATCTACTGCAACNCTCGCTTTCGAAGTCCTTTGAAGAACGGCTATCATCAATCAATCCAAACATTATCTTTTCCATATTTAANCCTCAATTGNTTAATAAATGTTATGTCTGTTGATACACTAACATTATGCGCTAAAACCTTTAGTGGTCGAGGAGAATCAGGATTCGGTAGATGAAATAGTAGCTTACAGCTTCCAGGATTAGATTTAGATATGTTCATGAGGTCATCAACATCGTTAGTCCCAACTTTGCCTGAAGTAAATTTTATATTTAAACATTGTGAAAGCCGATCTCGAACATTTTCAACCGAAATTAGTTCATCTGATAAAATCTTTAGATCAGAGAAATCTGAGGTCTCTGAAGGCTTACCCTTAACAAAAATAACACTTCCCTCTTCAATAAGATTACCATACGACCTATAACAATCACTGAACACAACTATCTCAGCATGCCCACCGAGACAGTCCAAATCAAAGAATGCCATCTCCCTATTTCGTTTGTCGTATCGCCTAACAATTTTTGTTATCATACCACCCACAAATACCGTATCATTTTTCGATAATTCTTGCCCCTCTTCAAAAGATACCGTCGTAAACTCTTCTAAATCATCTGCATGCTCTAATAAAGGATGTCCAGAGACATAAAGCCCTAATACCTCCATCTCTTTAGATAAAGCTTCTTTTTCAGTCCATTCTTCAATACTACCAAGAACTGGAATTTTAATTAACTCATTCTTTGCATCTCCAGACCCAAAAAGATCCACCTGATTCTTGTCTGTTTCTTGTTGCATTTTCTGCCCATACTTTATTGCAATGTCAACAGCATCAAAATTTTGTGCGCGACTTCCTTCCAATCCGTCCATGCTCCCAGAAAAAACTAAACTCTCTAGTACGCGCTTATTCACCTTTTGTTGTTCTACTCTAGAACAAATGTCAAAGACAGTTTTATATGAACCATTATCTATTCTCTCTTTTATAATAGTTTCAAGAGCCTTTGTACCAACATTCTTTATAGCATTTAAACCATATGAAATGGTATTCTCATCTATTGGTCTAAAATCTTCGAATGAGACATTTATATCTGGAGGACGTACCTCTATCCCCATTTTCTTGCATTCATTAATGAGAACAACTATTCTATCAATACTAGCCATCTCACTAGTTAAGTTAGCGCTCATAAATTCTGCTGGATGATGGACCTTCAACCAGGCTGTCTGGTAGGCAACATATGCATATGCCGTTGAATGGCTTTTATTAAATCCATATTGAGCAAACTTTTCAATTAATGAAAATATTTCTTCTGCTTTCTTTTTTTTAATTCCTTTTTTCTCAGCACCAGCAACAAACTTTATGGACAAATCATCCATCAATGATTTGATCTTTTTACCCATAGCGCGTCTCATAATATCTGCTTCAGCAAGTGTAAAGCCTGCAATTTCATGAGCTATCTGCATGACTTGCTCTTGATACACAATAATACCATAGGTTTCATTTAAGATGGGCTCCATGAGAGGGTGTGGATAGATAATTTTTTTCTCCCCATGCTTTCTTGAAATAAAGTCATCGATGTTTGACATAGGCCCAGGACGGTATAAGGCGTTCATTGCAATTAAATCTTCTAGAACGGTGGGCTTTAGCTTTTTTAAAAATTCACGCATCCCCGATGATTCAAATTGAAAAACACCAATAGTATTCCCTTTTGAAAAAAGGTCATAAACCTTAGAGTTTTCAAATGATAATTTTTCAAGATCGACTGACTGACCTTTTTGCTCAATCAATTTAATGGCCTTATCAATAACAGTCAGATTACGTAAACCCAAAAAATCCATCTTCAATAGTCCTAACTCTTCCAAGCCTTTCATATCATACTGACTAGTAACATCATCTGTAGTAGACTTATAAAGTGGTACATAGTCTGTGAGGTCTCCAGGGGCAATTACAACTCCCGCTGCATGTATTGAAGCATGCCTATTCATACCTTCTAAAATCTTTGAATGCTCCATTAACTCTTTATAATCTCCATCGGCCATATCGGATAATTCTGGACTCTTTTCTAATGCCTTATCTAATGTTATATTCAACTCATTTGGAATTGCCTTTGCAATTTTATCAACTTCAGAGAATGAGTACCCCATAACCCGGCCCACATCTCTGACCACTTGTTTTGCTTTCATTTTACCAAATGTTATGATCTGAGTTACAGAACTCTCGCCATACTGATCTTTAATATAATCAATTACCTCACCTCTACGCTCGATACAAAAATCTATATCTATGTCTGGCATACTAATACGGTCTGGATTTAAAAATCTTTCAAAAAGTAGATCATGCTTTAATGGGTCAATACTTGTAATNCCTAGAGCATAGGATACAATACTTCCTGCCGCAGATCCCCTGCCTGGGCCAACTGGTATCATTGACTCTTTAGCATATTTGACAAAATCAGCTGTGATCAAAAAATAACCTGCAAATCCCATATTTTTAATAACATTTAGTTCGTGGTCAATTCGCTTTTGAATTCTTGGAGATAATTCTCCATAATGATTTTCCGCACCAGAATTAGTTAAACTTCTNAGATATTCATCTGGATCTTCTGTAGNTGCATTNTCNGGTATAGGNAANTTTGGTAAATGGGATTCCCCCATNGGNAGTGTTANATCTATACTATCAGCAATCTTTCTTGTATTCTCAATTGCCTGAGGNAACTCTTTAAACAAATGAAACATCTCATCTTGGGTTTTAAAATAAAACTCTGGTGTTGCATACCTCAAACGATTTGGGTCACTCCGTTCTTTACCAGTACCTAGGCAGATATGTATATCGTGCGCCTCCCAATGACCTTTTTTTGCATAATGGGCATCGTTAGTACAAACAAGTGGTAGACCCAAGTCCATGGATAGCTTTTTCATGTTTTTAATATTTGCTTCTTCCTCAGGTATGCCATGATTTTGTATCTCTAAATAGTATCGACCTTCAAATATCTCTGAAAATTCAATTGCTGTTTTTCTCGCACCATCATAATCACCCTTCAACATTTTTTCAGGTACCTCACCCTTCAAACATCCAGATAAACAGATCAAACCTTCGCTATACTGACGTAATAATTCCATATCAATTCTCGGTCTATAATAGAAACCCTCTAAATAACCTGCCGTAACAAGCTTCATCAAATTCTTGTATCCAGAAAAATTTTGAGCAAGTAATATCAAGTGATTATTACCCCATCCACCACCTGCCCGCTGATATTTATCAAAACGTGATCCAGTAGCCACGTATATCTCACAACCAATAATTGGCTTTATTCCAGCTTTTTTAGCCTGTTTATAATATGGAACTACACTAAACATGTTTCCATGCTCCGTTAAAGCAACGGAATCCATATTAAGATCATCTATTGTATTGACTAGTTGATCTATTCGTTGCGCACCATCTAAAAGACTGTAATCAGAATGGTTATGTAAATGCACAAATTCAGAATGCATTATAATGTTCCTAAGTAGATTGAAAATAAACCCATAAGGGTGCTGAATTTTAGTATTCTAGCGCTATAAGTAGCAGATGAAATACTTGGATTTTTCAAAAACATAAAAATAATTACCAACAATGGTAATTCAACACCAATAAATAATGATATTATATACCCNGGGCCNTAAGCACCTTTCAANTAGGGTATTGGAGNACTAAAAATAATCAATACNCATAGTGAAATAATTATCCGTACAGACCAATTCATCCCAAATACAATTGGAAANGTTCTCAATCCTGAAAATTGATCGCCTTCAATATCNGATACATCTTTAACTATTTCTCTTAGTANCGTTAATCCAAAAGCCAAAGACATTGGTACAAGCATTGGTGAGNCATNTCCATGAGAAACGCCAACAAAAAGAAANGTCATNCCTAAAACTAGAGCCACTGCCAAGTTNCCNANTAAATATTTTCCTTTTAAACTAGTGCAATAANCAATCATAATAGGAATTGCANTAAATATGCCAACTGTTTTAGCCATATCTGNTAATTGCAAACAAAGANTTGATCCAAGTGAGAAAAAAATAAGTGATAAAAACAATGCGCNTTGTATACTNACATTNTTTGAAGGGATTGGCCTATCTGGCCTATTAATTAAATCTATCTCATGGTCTAATGCNTCATTCAAGGAATTAGATGCTGCTGTGTAAAGCATTACAATAGTAGCCGTCAANAATAAAATATGAACATTNTCTAATTCCTCTAAAATTGCTGTTGCTATTAAGACTGCAATNCCACTNGTTATTACATTAAGTGGNCTCAAAAGTTTTATATGGTAAAGTATGNNATTCATCNATTTTNAATCTTAATTCTNANCACTCTTCTATCGCCATTATANTCATTTATTATTTTAATATCAGAATAGCCTGATTCTTTTAATATTGATAATACATTATCAGGGTGATCNCCTATCCCTACTTCTACAACCAANAGTGACTTTCTACTTACAATNTTNGGAAGGATTTTAACAAAGCGCTTATAAAANGTCAGCCCATCACCAAAATCCGTTAAGGCAATTTCAGGTTCAAAGTCTCTNACATCTTCCATTAATTCTGGCATATCATTTTTGGGGATATAGGGTGGATTGGAAATCACAAGATCNAACTTATCTTTTGGNTAATCCTTGAGTATATCCATTTGGGTAAATGAAATNTTATTTACATTTAAACGGATACTATTCTTTTCAGCNATCAGTATGGATTCTGAAGATTTATCTAGGCCNACTACTANTGANTCTTTTATTTCTTTTGCCAATGTTATACCGATACACCCTGAACCAGTTCCAATATCTAATATTTTGGGAGATTGAAAAGACTCTAAAGATTTAATTGACTCTTCNATTAATCTTTCNGTTTCTGGTCTTGGAATCAAGACTTTTGGGGCAACTAAAAACTCTCTTCCGTAAAAGTCACATGAACCNGTTATATATTGTAGNGGCTCTTTCTTTAGCCTTCTTTTNACCCAATTTCGAAGAGTAGACAACTGAACCTTTGATAGGGGCTCTTCAAATCTCATATATAGGTCTANCCTACCACACTNCANCAATGAGCANAATAACCATTCTATTTCAGATCGAGGATTTTGAAATGCTTTATCTTTAAAGTANGATTCTGACCAATGTATAAGATCAATCACTCTCCATATCTTAGACATNTTTATTTTAAAGNAATTTGATTNTAGTTCATCAATGAGATATTAGATCTATATCTCAGAAGCCATTAGTTCCTGCTGTTCTGCAATCTTTAGTTTTTCAATTATTTCTGTTATATCCCCATCTAAAATTTCATTTAATTTATAAGNAGTGAAATTAATTCTATGATCAGTAACTCTTCCTTGAGGGAAATTATATGTTCTAATCTTAGCAGAACGNTCTCCAGTNGATACTAAACTTCTTCTTTCAGCAGCACGTTCTGCTGCCACTTTTTCTTGTTCTGCAGCTAGAAGTCTTGACTTAAGGACCTTAAGAGCTGCTGCTCTATTTTTATGTTGAGAAGATTCATCTTGGCAGGTAACAACAAGTCCAGTTGGGATATGAGTGATTCTAATTGCAGATTCTGTCTTATTNACATGCTGNCCACCNGCACCACTNGCACGATAGGTATCGATCTTTAAGTCAGANTCATTGACTTCGATATCAACATCCTCCGCTTCGGGAAGCACAGCAATTGTTGCTGCAGAAGTATGTACCCTTCCACTTGTTTCAGTTTTAGGCACACGCTGNACCCTGTGTACACCACTTTCATATTTCAACATNCCAAAAGCACCCTTGCCATTAATTGAAACAATAGCNTCTTTTATTCCACCAATNCCTGTATCGGATGAATCCATTACCTTATATTTCCAATTTCTTCTTTCGGCGTATCTTGTATAGACCCTGAAAAGATCAGCNGCAAATAGTGCAGCTTCATCTCCGCCAGTACCAGCTCTTATCTCAAGGATTAAATTTTTATCATCGTTNGGGTCTCGAGGNAGAAGAAGAACTTTTAATTCTTCCTCTAACANTGCTTTACGAGACTCTANATCGATTAACTCTTCTTGCGCAATTTCTTTGAGTTCAGAATCATCACTGTCTAAAATAGATTTATCGTCATCAATATTTTGAAGNACAGANANATAGTCCTTACCTACNTTTACAATANCTTCTAGNGAACTNTGCTCTTTAGCTATTGTGGTCAATTTTTTCTGATCGTTAAANATANTCGGATCAGTCATCTGTTCAGATAAAAAGGTGTGTTTATCTATAATNGTCTGAAGTTTATNCCTCAACCTATGGCCTCGGCCGAATACTATTTACCAGACTCTTGTTCATAAAAATACCCTGCTACAGCAAAACTGCTGANTACAGAAATTTAAATATTTTATTTGCGGCCGTATTTTTTGTTGAATTTTTCTATTCGCCCAGCAGTATCAACAAGATTTTGTTTACCTGTAAAGAAAGGNTGAGATTGGTTAGAAATCTCTATCTTACATAATGGATATTCATTACCATCATCCCACTTTATAGTNTCCTCTGTATCAACTGTAGATTTTGTTAAAAATGCATAATCNCAAGATGTATCTTTAAATACCACCAATCTATAATTTTCTGGATGNGTATCCTGTTTCATAATTTTCTCCTAATTAAATAATACTTTTTAGAGCCCTATCAACTCTACTAATACCTTCTTTAATTGTCTNGCTATNTGTTGCATATGAAAATCGAATATGACCCGGAGCACCAAANCCATCTCCTGGNACTGTAACAACTTTTGCAGACTCTAGAATATACCCTGAAATATCAAAAGTATCTTTTAATAACTTACCANTTGCTTCTCTTCCAANATATTTTTTAAANCTTGGNAATGCATAGAACGCTCCACCAGGANANGCACAATAAACNCCTNGAANATTATTCAAAAGGTCNACGATAAGATCTCGTCTCTTTCTAAATGCATTTTTCATATCTTGGACNCATTGTTGNNTACCAAGCAAAGCTTCAATGCCNGCTTTTTGACCAATTGANTTTGCGCATGAAGTGGCTTGACCCTGTATTTTTGACATAGCTTTTATTATATANCTTGGGCCAGCCGAATATCCTATTCTCCAACCTGTCATTGCATATGTTTTAGATANNCTGAAACATGTTATAACAGTAGCATTGATATTATGTGACCTATTTACCTTTTCAGTGCTTATGAAATCNCCATCATATACCAAGCGCTCATAGCACTCATCCGATATAACNATCCAATTTTTATCTTTTGCCAGAGTCAATATNTTTATCAGNGCCTNTTCGCCCCATATNCCACCTGTTGGGTTTGAAGGTGAATTTAATATTAAGCCTTTAACTCCATTAAGATCTTTAGACATTAAATCTTCAAAATCAGGTTCAAAATTATTTTCAGGTAAAGTATCAACTAGTAACGGCTCTGCATCTGCAAGACGAATAAATTCAGGAAAAGAGACCCAGTATGGTTGAAAGACTACGACCTTATCATCCTTATCAAATAGAGCTTGACATGCAATAGACAAACTTTGCTTCTCACCGTTTGAGACTAAAATCTCTTCTATATCATAATGAATGTCATTTTCTCTCCTTAGCTTATCACATATTGCTTGCCTGAATTCTATCATACCAGGACCTGCTGTATATTTTGTAAATCCTTGGTCCATTGCCTCTTTACCAGCATTAATAATGTGTTTGGGAGTATTGAAATCTGGCTCCCCTACTGAAAAGTTGATTACATCTTCACCTTTAGCCCTCATTTCAGCAGCAATTGTCGCCATTTCTAAAGTAAAAGAAGGTTGAATCTTATTTACGCGGTCTGCAAGTTTATTTTTCAAAATTTATGTTGCTGTTTATGGTGTTTTTCAGTGTTAAATCTCTGGTCATCACTTTGGTCAGAGCCTTTTTGCTTGAGATTTCCATTTTCATCTTCAATATCATAATCTTCGGATATTACATGTCCATGCCTTGGTTTTTTCCGGTTTACATGACCATGGTAGGCTTTTTGTTTATTCTGATTTCTATCTGAAAACTTTTTCTTTTTTCGCTGGTTTTTCCTAGGTTTATTGTGTTTATTCTTAGAATTAAATTTTTTCTTTTTTCTCTTTGGATGTCTTTTTCTCTTTGGTTCTGGAACATCAGATGCTGAAATGCTATCCACTCCTTCAGTTTCATCAATCTCTTCCATATCATCTTCATCCAGATTCCCTTTGTCGAAAGTGATTGTGTTTGAAGAAAACATACCATAAATGGTGCCAAATCCACGAGTAATGCCATTACCAATACCAATATAACTTGGTAATACAAAATTAGTCTTAAACTCACCCATGAATGCACCCCATTTATCATCATCAACTGGCTCGGGGAAGAGACTTGAGACTTTTACTTTTGTTAGAATATCTTGGTCAAGGGTTATGCCAACTTCTCTAGCTATAAATATAATATTTTGTCCCAATAACTTGTTAAGATATGAAGGCTTCTCTTGATTAGTTAAAAATTTATACTTCCCACCAGTCATATGATTTAATGCAACCCAGGGTGTAATAAATCGATAATGAAGTAGTTTTTCTGAAGGGGTGAATTGATTGTCTACGCTCTGTATATCGCAATCTTCAATATCAAACGTAATATTTCCAAAATCAAGTGATTCTAATTTTCCATGAAGGCTCACTACAGGATCAAAACCTTCATTTATTCCAATGAGATGTATTTGCTCATTTAATATCTTGACCTGCACCCTTGGGTAAAGATAGCGGTCACGATAAGTTCCATTAAGCATAGGTATTATATCTTCGTCTGGAAATTGGCGCATAAATACCCCTTTGACTTGGTAGGGTGTCTTACGAACAGGTTTATTCGTGATAACCCTAACTACAACTGATTTTATATCAGGAAAACTATCACTCATTACTTTCTATATTAATACATAGTTACTATTTACTCATCGTATCTAAAAATTCTTTATTATTTTTAGTGCGTTTCATTCTATCCTGCATAAACTCCATTGCTTCTTCAACTTTCATATCGTTTAAAAGCTTTCGCAATATCCACATCCGACTTAATTCAATTCTACTTAACAACAACTCTTCTTTTCGTGTCCCAGATCGTACGATATCGAAGGCTGGATACATCCTTCTATCACTTAATCTCCTATCTAAGGCAAGCTCCATATTTCCTGTACCCTTAAATTCCTCAAAAATGACCTCATCTGCTCTACTGCCTGTATCTATAAGCGCAGTAGAAACAATTGTGAGACTGCCTCCTTCTTCTGTATTTCTAGCCGCTCCAAAAAACTGTTTCGGTTTTTTTAATGCGTTAAAATCTACTCCACCAGACAGTATCTTACCACTATGAGGTATGACAGCATTATGTGCTCTTGCCAGTCTAGTAATGCTGTCAAGCAAAATAACCACATCGTCACCAAACTCAACCATGCGCTTTGCTTTTTGCAATACCATATCTGCAACAGATACATGCCGTTCTGGAGGCTCATCAAATGTAGAACTTATAACCTCTGCATCAACGTTTCTTTTCATATCAGTGACCTCTTCAGGTCTTTCATCAATCAATAGAACAATTCTTTTTGTCTCAGGATGATTGTTACTAATCGAATTTGCGAGTTTTTGAAGTAAAATCGTCTTACCGGTTTTGGGTTGTGCAACAATAAGACCACGCTGACCCTTACCGATTGGAGATATCAAATCCATAATCCTCATTGATAAATCAGTTGATTTCGTTTCTAGATTAAATTTTTCTTCTGGATATAGAGGAGTAAAATTATCAAATAAAATTATATCCTTTAATTTTTCAATTGGCTTATCATTAATTGTTTCAACCTTTAGTAAAGCATAAAAACGTTCTTTTGATTTTGGAGGTCTGATTTGCCCAGAAACCAGATGCCCAGTTTTCATACCAAATCTTTTAATTTGGGAAGGGCTAACATATATATCGTCTGGCCCCGGCATGTAATTATAATCAGGGGAGCGAAGAAAACCATATCCATCTTGCATCACTTCTAATACACCTCTTGCAGAAAATGAATTATCTTTTTTTGCGTGTTCCTCCAAAATTTTCACAATTAACTCCTGCTTGTTTAGACCAGCAACACCGCCTTCAATGGATAATTTTTGCGCCAACTCATTTAGCTCGCGAATATTAAGTGATTGTAATTCGTTAAGATTCATATAATTCAAACTCGTATATATTTATTGGAAAATAAAATCAAATGCTCTGTGGGCAATACTGAGCAGGATAAACTTACACTATATTAACCCTGAGTCAAAAGATATTTCAAACTCTGAGAAAATTTCTTTTGCAATATAGTGTGTACCAAAAATCAATGTGACATCATTAGGTTTCCGAATACTATTTATTTTCCTCATACATAGATTAATATTATCTAATGGGCAATTGGCAATATCTAATTTTTTCAATTTTTTTGATAGTTCAATTGAATCTAAAAGCAAGCCATCTTGACTGGTCGTCACAAAAAGCATTTTAAATTGAGATTTGATATATTTGGCAATAGACCTTAATTCCTTATCTCCCTTCAAGCAAAATAATCCATAAAAGTCAGAATTTGGATAAATAGTATTTAGATTTTCTAACACCCTCTGTATACTACCCTCATTATGTGCAACATCGTAATATGTTCTATTTGAAACTAATTGCAGCCTCCCAGGCCAAGAAACATTTTTTAACCCTTTTGCAATAACCTCATATGATATTTGAGGATTGAATTTCTTGACCGCACTTATTGCTAAGGAAGCATTCTCTGCCTGATGATTCCCAATCAATGACGTGAGGAATATTCTACCACCAAGTTTGAAACCTGTACCATTCAAACCTAATTTTATATCTATTGGATCAGAGGGTGTATCTATAGTGGCTTTTTTCCCATTGACTTTTCTTTTCAGTATGTTAAAAACTTCTTCTAATTGCTTTGCCGTAATTAATGGAACCCTATCCTTAACTATTCCAGCTTTTTCTGCTGCTATCTTTTCAATTGTATCACCTAGTATATCTATATGATCAAAAGATATGGGGGTCATCACCGTTAATACGGGATTAACAACATTTGTTGAATCCAGCCTCCCCCCTAACCCGGTTTCTATAATAGCAATGTCTACATTTTTTTCATTAAAATGGTTAAAAGCCATTGCCGTTGTGACCTCAAAAAAAGTGGACTTAATTTCATTAATACTTGGTTGAACATACCTCATAAATGACATTATCTCTTCATCAGATATAAATCTCCCGTTTATTCTTATTCGTTCATTGAATTTAATTAAATGAGGAGATGTGTAGAGTCCAACCTTGTAACCATACTCCCTTAAAATACTATATATAGTTGCACCGGTTGAACCTTTGCCATTCGTTCCAGCAATATGAATTGTCTTTATACCTTCCTGAGGATTATTTAAAAAATCTAAAAGAGAAAGTGTATGCTCAAGACCCATTTTTATACCACGTCTCTGTAAAGAATATAGAGAACTAAGAGTCTGCAAAAGATTAGTGAAGGTCAATGCGCTTAATGGGGCCTGCTATTATACCAATAGAAGGTGAAAATGATTTAATGATTGTTTTTTTAAATGATTTTATTGAATCTGTAACAAAGAAATGTAGCTTACCTCCGAGGCTATCTGATAGAATTTTATGTTCATTAAGACTTTCTAGTACAACCTCAGCAGTGGCTTCCCCAGAATCAACAAGATTAATTCCTTCTCCTAATATATATTTAATTGGCTTTCTCAATATCGGATAATGGGTACATCCCAAAATAACGGTATCAACATCTTTATTTTTAAAATCACTTAAATAGGATTCAACAATTAAATTTGGTATTTCGCCTTCCACTAAGCCCTCTTCAACTAGGGGGACGAACAAAGGGCATGCTTTATTTAGAATTTTGATTTTAGGATTGATTGACTTTAGCCTATTCCCATAAGAATCAGATTGAATTGTTGCGTGGGTACCAATAATTCCTATAGTCTGACTTTTTGTTACGCTTAAAGCTTTATCAACTCCTGGATCAATTACTCCAATGATTGGTAATGGAAATTTACTTTTCAAATAATCAATCGCTAGAGAAGAGGCTGTATTACATGCAATGATAATCATTTTACAATCTTTTTGGATTAACCAATCAACTATCTCTTTTGAATACTGCTGAATCCGTTCTTGGCTTTTATTACCATAAGGTACCCTCGCAGTATCACCAACATAATAGATTGTTTCACCAGGGATATTTTGCAATAGAGCGCTAACAACAGTTAATCCGCCAACACCTGAATCAAAAACTCCTATGGGGCGATTATCCATGCATCATTCTCTAGCGAGAATTTTTTCTCGAGTTTGTTTAAAATACTTTATAGCTTGATAAAGAGCCTCAGCTATTTGTTGTTTATAATTGTCTTGTTTTAACTTTTTTTCTTCTGCAGGATTAGATAGAAACCCAACTTCAACTAGAACATTTGGCATTGAAGCGCCTATTAGCACATAAAACCCTGCTTGCTTGACCCCTCTGTTTGGAGTATTCAATCTCTTATCCAATTCCATCTGAATAATTGACGCAAGGTCTTCACTTTCTTTCATAAACATACTTTGAGCCATTGTTGCCATAATAAGAGCCTCTCCAGTGAGGTCTGTATATTGATCTGTAAATTCTTCTAAATTAATTACAGAATTCTCCCGAGTTGCTACATCAATAGCATCTTCACTTTTACCAGGTCTTAATAAAAATGTTTCAAACCCTTGGACCTTTCTATTCTTATTTGCGTTAGCATGAATACTGACAAATAATTTTCCATTTGTTTCATTGGCCATTTTTGTTCTCTCTAATAAAGGAACAAAAACATCCTCATCCCTAGTATAGAAAACTTTAATACCAGATTTTTCTAATAGCTTCCCTGCACGTTTTGCTATATCCAAAACGACATCTTTTTCCCTGGTCCCATATTTGCCTATTGCACCTGGATCTTTCCCGCCATGCCCAGGGTCCAAGACTACCATATCTAGTCTCCACTTATCTTTAACGCTTTCTATATGATTATCAATTTGACCTAGAGGCGTCCTTAAAGTTATTACAATCTGATTTGGGTCTAGGCTCTGGTACCAATCGTGACTAATCACTTTAGATCTAAGTTTAAATGCCACTTGTGCTGTATTACTTATTTGATCTGACTCAATTTGTCTCACAACTCCACGGGTTAATCCGTTGTTAATAGTAGTAGTATCTATAATTGCCCCAGCTATGGTCAAATAATACCATCCATGTTTGTTTATAAAGGAACTTATGTTTCGCTCGGAAAATGGTTTTTTTGTATCAAGGCGAATAATTGTACCATTTGATTTAACATCAATATTTATATCGGTGATATTGAAGCGTACAACATCGATCTCTAACAATTCTTTTTTAGAATCAAAATTAATACCAGGCAATATTGTTGATTTTAAAATGTTAAGGAACTGCTCAGCTGGAAGATAAAGGTCAGAATCACTCACTTTTGTGTTCTCTGGCATCTGATATGCTTTATCATCAATAATTATATAACTACTATTTCCTGAAATTTTTACTTTGACACCAGAAACATAAAGAACAATTTTTTGACGTTCAGTATTCTCATATATCTTAGAAGTAAATGATTTTGCTAAATCTTTAGCAGAGATATATAGTGATCTAGTATTTGATAGGGTTTTAATCTCGGACTCTGTGCCTGCACTTCTATTAAAAACGTGGATATCTCCACAAAGGGTAGTACTTAGAATAAGAAGGGCAGTTAGATAATTCATAAATAGATATGGTAATTCAAATAAAAAAATACCACACTTGTTCAGAGCATGGCAGATTTGTAATGGTACTCAAAACGATTGTGCCCCAATATTGGGGCACAATCACAGATTTCAATTTCGTATTACTTTTTATCGTACCACATTACTAGTATCGCTAATGATAAAATTCCAGCAAATCCCGCATCTCCAAACTGAGACATTATTCGCCCCAATCCAGCGATAACTCCAAAAAAGTCATCGAAAAGGATTCCTACAATTATTCCAATAACGACCAACATCTTAGCAAGGTCAGTAAGTTGTCCTAGCCATTCATTTAGGTTTTGCAAGCCTTTCAGCATAGTTTCCTCCTGTTGTCAGGAATAGAAAAATCTCTAATTGATCTTTCCTGTATTATTAGCCTAGAAACGAGAGAAAAACCAGCAAAGCGAGTAAGCCCGCAAATCCGCCATCCAGAAATGTATTTACTAGATCTACGATTCCACCAATTGGGTCAAAGCCCGTGGAATATACGATGTTAACGAAAACAAACAGCACTATGAGTGCTTTAATTACTCCTACTACTCCAGATGCTGCGTTTTGTACGGTTGAGTTGACATCAGCCATGCCGATACCTCCTTGGTTTGGTTTTTTGGTTAGGATTATAGATAATCCCTATATCCCTTTATTAATGAAACTGATTTAACGTTTAATACTCTACTGTGGAATTCAGCGCTAATCTTTTTCATTGACAGAATTTACTAAGAAAGGGGTTATTTGCAATATTTATATTTATTCCTAAATAGACTAATCAACAATATAGCTATTGATTGCTTTATAAACTGTTAGTGGAGCAATGGAGGCCATACACTTTCTACAAAGTCTCCAATGTTTTCGTTTATGAGTACAAGGATTATGAGGTTTAATTACAAGCCCTGATTTTGTAATTGGATAGGTTAGCTCTGGAACCTGTGATCCAAATAATGTAATAACTGGAATATTAAGATATGCTGCTAAATGACCAGCCATTGAATCTGGAGAGACCAAACATTTCTGACCTGCTAACCAGGATTTGAATTCAACAAGCGTTCCTTTAAAAGTTTCTACGTTTAAATCTTTTATTTCCTCAATTAGTTTTTTTGATTCATTTACATCTACAATAACTATTTTTTCTGTATTTGAAAGGAGTTTAATTAAATCAACCCAATGCTTTAACGGCCATAACCTCCTATGGTCTGCGGACCCAGGGTGAATAACAATGGCCCCTTTATTATTAGAAATTATTTTCTTATCGTCCCCCTCTGTCAATATACATCCCACTCTTGATATCAAATCAAATGCTCTATAGCGTTGATGTAAGTCTTGATTCATTTTTATAGGTTTTGTAAAGAAGTAATCACCTCCTGTTGTATTATAACCAAAACTTATTTTTGGGTGAGTTAGCCACAAAAACCATCCATTCCTAATGTCCCCTTTAAAGTCGAAGGCAAGATCAATTTTTCTCCTAACTAATTCTTTTGCAAAGTTTCTAGCTCTCCACCATTTTATAATAGACCAGCTCCAGTTTGTCCAAGGGACATTTAACCCAATCACCTCATCTGCAAGCTTAAGGTGCGATGCTAATTCTTTTACATTTTGATTACATATAAGTATCAAATGTGCTTTAGAGTATCTTTTTTTTAAAGTTTTTAATATTGGCTCAATAATTAAGATGTCTCCAATCCTATGGTATTCAGTTACGAGGATTGTTTTCACTTCAATCTCATCAATTTTATAATTTCGTCTGAATAAATTTAATATTACAAAAAATGGACAAACCAATAAGCTGAATATTTGAGAAATAAATATTGTTCTTTTACTATAAACTCTATGTTTCAATCCAAAAGCCCAATCTTTTTATAATAATCATAAAGTATATTGGAGACCTGTTTGATATCGTGATGTTTTTGAACCCACTCCCTGCCTTTTTTCCCAAATTCTAAAATCTTATCCCTATTCATTATTAAGGTTTCTATTTCACTTTCTAAAGTCTGTTCTTTGATACTTACAAATGGATGGTCTGGAATAAATGAATCATATGCATCATTCATTTCTGTAAGAGTACAAATACCCATTGATAATGATTCAACAGAATTCATACCATATCCCCATCCTCCTTTATTTCCAAGTTGATCAATGAAAATATCAGATTTAGATTTTCGCTCCATGGCCTGTGAATGTGGAAGATTTTCTATGAGATCAAATTTTATTTTGCCTTGATTCTCTAATTTTTCACAAACTTTAATTATCTGATTACTTCCCTTATAAAA
>NZWG01000010.1 GCA_002698235.1 Fidelibacterota bacterium
CCCATTATAATAATTGCCTTCATAGTACTTCCTTTAAGTTGTCATTAATTCTATTATAAATTGATTTTTCTGAATTAGGGAATGGAAAAAGGGCGCCTGTAATTGTTTCGTATAAATAAATATATCGGCTAGAGAGCTCTAAAACAAGATCCTCTGGAGCTTCTGGCAGCGTCTCATCATTATAAGGGTCGCAATTATCTACAAACCAAAGCCTTAAAAATTCCTTGTCAATATTTTGAGGCTCTAGTTGTTTTTCCATTCTCTCTTCATAGCTATCAGCAATCCAATATCGACTAGAATCTGGCGTGTGAATTTCATCAATTAGTAAAATGTTTCCATCTTCATCTTTGCCCATTTCATATTTGGTGTCTACAAGAATCATACCATTTTCTGCAGCTTTTTTCTGACCAAATTCAAATAGTTCTAATGCTTTTTTACTGCAATAATTCCAATCTTCTAAGGACATCCAACCTTCGCTTATTATTTGATCTGGAGCGATTGGCCTGTCATGGTGTTCTTCTTTAGTTGTTGGTGTTAACATGTTGCTTTTTAGTTTTTGATTTTTTAGAAGCCCGTTAGGAATTATATTTCCACAATATTCACGGTCTCCATTTTTATATACCGTCCACAGGGAGGTACTAGTACTTCCTGTGATATAACCCCGAACAACAAATTCAATTGGAAACACTTTGCACTTTTTTGCAAGGGTTACATTAGGATCTGGAATTGAAATAACCTGATTAGGTATAATGTGTTTAGTCTGCTCAAACCACCAAGCGCTAGTTAGGTTTAAAACTTGACCTTTGAATGGAATAGAAGCTAAAACTCGATCAAATGCACTTTGGCGATCTGTCGTAATTAAAGCGATTTGATTATCAAGCTCATATTGGTCTCGGACTTTACCTGTTTTTTTCAAGCCCTTTTGCAATGAGGTTTTGGTTAGCGTATTATTAAGTTCGGTCTTTATACGATCTTTATAATGTTTAGTAGATTCGATAGCATTCATAGGATAGTGGGTTGTATAGGATGTTAGACTGTAAAATTTTATTTGTGGTGGATTTAATATCACCACTGTTTACTCTGACTTTCCAGAGCACACCGTACTTTAAGTTTAAAATTTTATCAATTTTAAATCTATTTTTTAAAGATTCTTTTTTAGATCTACCAATCATATCTTCTTTTTGTCGAATTAGAAAAGTAACTGTGTTTTTTTCGTTATTAATTTTACTAATAAATTCTTTGTTTGGGTTATAAATTTCTCCGCTTTTTTCTATTAAGTTTATAGCTTGAGGTGTCTTCTTTTTTAAATGAATCTCCCAATGACTTTTCCTTGATATAGAGACATCATGTCCAAGTTGATTTAGGGTGTTTTCAACAGAGAGCGCTTCATTGTCTGTAATAATCATATCAATTACAAGCTCGAGACACTCTTTTTTCCTTTTATAATGCTTTATTTCAACACTTTTTTGTGTTTTTGATAAAAGGGTTCTCTTAAATACCGTACCATTATTTATAAAGTCTTTCATAGATTTAAAAATTTCATCTCCAAGCTTTGTTCTTTCAGGGTGTGGCATAATAGCCATAACATTACCACTTTGATTACAAACAGCGGCAATATTGTAAATAGACCCGTTTGGATTTGTTGGATAATCTTCTAGGGTGTCTCCTTTCGAGTTAGAGTATCTAAAGGGAATCTGGTTGTTGGAAATCAACTCTTCTAACAGGTCCTCCTTTAATAAAAAGCGACCTTCTCCATGAGCAAGGGGAATGTTTATGATTTCTTCGGGCTTTAGGGTTCTTGTGAAAGCACACTGATCATTATTTAAAGAGCTTTTTAAATAGACCCAAGTATTAAAATATCCAATCCCAACGACTTGACCATTTTTCACTCTCTTGTTTTCGGATAGAGAAATACCAATTTGATAATTTTCTAGGCCTGGAACTAAACCAGACTCTACTAGAATTTGAGCGCCATTACAAATTCCCAAAACAGGTTTATCTTGATCTGCTTGGATTTTAATCTGATCCATGACAGGGTCTAAGGCTGCAATTATTCCCGCTCGAGATCTGTCTTGATATGAAAAGCCTCCAACTATAATATAGCCTTGGAATTCTTTTAGAAGATCTAAAGGTTCATTCCATAANAANTCAACAGGGTCCAAGCCATTTCTNTNGCANGCTAAAATAGTTTCTCGTTCAGTATTAGACCCCGGAAATTGAATAATAGCTATTTTTGGCTTCATCTAATGGTTATAGCGCCTGTATTCGAAACAGAACCAATTAAGTAAGAATCTGTATATTGTAAGAGATGATNTTTTAANGCTCGCCTATCTTTTGGATCAATGATAAAGATCATACCTATTCCCATATTAAAAGCTTTATACATTTCACTTTCTTCTAGATTTCCAATAGATTGCATTAATTTAAAAACAGGAAGAATGGGCCAAGAACCTTTGTTTATTTGTGCGCCTAAGTTATTAGGCAAAACCCTTGGAATATTTTCGACAAGACCCCCGCCAGTTATATGCGCAATGCCTTTTATGGTTATACCTGACTCTATGGTAGATAAAACCGGATTTGTATAATTAATGTGTGGCTCTAGGAGTGTTAACCCCAGGTTCTTTTCTAAGGTATCAAGTTTATCAGTCNCATTAAAACCTGAAATGTCAAAAAATATTTTACGAGCTAAAGAGTACCCATTAGTATGTAAACCACTTGACGGCAAACCAACAATTAAGTCTCCTTCTTTAATTGATTTTCCTGTGATAATTTTACTTTTATCTACGACACCTGTTATGACTCCAACTAAATCATGTTCTCCAGGCAGATAGGTGTCGGGCATCTCTGCTGTTTCACCTCCAACGAGTGAGACGCCAGTTTGCCGACAAGCAATTACCATACCTGATACAATTTCTTTAATAATCTCAGGTTTTAATTTGTCGTTAGCGATGTAGTCAAGAAAAGTTAGTGGTTTAGCCCCCATAACAAGTATGTCATTTGCAGCAGCACTTAAAAGATCAATCCCTATTGTGTCAAACTTGTTTAGTTTTCGAGCAATAATGGTTTTAGTTCCAACNCCATCGATACTTTGAACTAAAACNGGATTNTNNTAANNNNTTAGTATGGGNTTNAGNTCNAATANAGACCCAAAGCTACCCAATCCCGTCAAAACACTCTTTGTAAACGTTGANTTAACNTCCTCTTTAATGAGNTCAACGGCAGTATTGCCAGCCTCAATATCAACCCCTGCTGACTTATAGTTAATTCTTTTCATTTTAATTTCTCACGAAGGCTTCTTAGCCAGGTTTCCTTTAAAATATGAATAGGCATATTTATTACATCATTTAGTAATATGTTTTTTGAGTTATTTGTGGTACCAATAATAAAAAATGTTTCATTGTATAATCTAAAGAGTGATTTAACGTCTTTTAATTTCTGCTCTTCTACTTCTAAAATAAATCCGCCAGTCTCTGAAAATAAAACAGCGTCTTTTCTCAAAGGTGAATGAATATTTACGCTACAGCCAATTTCATTTTCAAAGGTCATTTCAGAAAGGGCTGAAGCGACTCCACCATCAGAGACATCATGACAAGACAGGCAAAGGTCTCGATCTATACACTCTGTTATGAGAAAAATTTGATTTTTTACCTCATTTAAATCTGGTTTAGGAAGATTAAAACCAAGTTCATTATTTAACTGATAATAAATGGACCCACCGAGTTCATCTTTTCTTTGGCCCGCCATAACTAAAACAGAATCTGGTTTTTTAAAGTGTATATTAATTGCTTTTTCTGCGTTTTTAAGCCTACCAAGGCAACTAATTATTGGACTTGGAGGAATTGATCCATTTTTTGATTCATTATAAAAACTTACATTACCAGCAATGATAGGAGTCGGGTGGCTTGGATGGTCTTTAAGTGTTATTTTGTTACAGGCGTCCTTAATCCCTCGAACACTTTCAACAAACTCCCACATTTGATGAGGGTTTTCAGGGTTTCCAAAGCAAAGGCAATCAGAAAGAGCGTGAGGAGTGGCTCCAACTGAAGCGACATTTCTCATGGATTCAACAACGGCATTCACACCACCCCAATAAGGGTCAATAAGACCATATCTTGGGTTGTGGTCTGTTGATAGTGCAATCCCAACCTTTCGAATTTCTTTTGGATATTCANTTGANTTAAAAGGAGTGATTACACCAGCATCAGCTTGACCAGGTTCAACATACGATCGCCCTTGAACCTGTTTATCATATTTTTCGAAAACCGGCTCACGGCTAGCCATGTTTTCATGTGATAAAATTGATAAAAGTACTTGATTATAATCCGTTGGTTCTTTGATATCTGGTTCTTTAAGGTTTCTTTTAGGCTCTTTATAAGGGCGGTTATATAAAAAACCCTCAGTAACATCAGAGGCTAAAGCATTAATAATTTCTTCAGAGCCATTGTAAACTATATATTGTTTATCTTTGGTTATTTTTCCAACAATAGATGCTTTTGCTTTATTGCTAACATTTGGAAGTGCGAAGGTATCATTGTAGTGCTTTAAAATTAAAGGGGTTATTGATGGAGGACTCACCCACATAAACCTNTCTTGGGTTTCGCTACATAGATAGACAGATGGGTGCAGGCCCTCCATTCCAATATGAATTTTGTCCATCCAAACTTTTGCTCCATACNCTGACGTATCTGCAAGCTCGACGCTTGCACAAGCAACGCCACCTGCTCCAAGATCTTTAAAACCAACATTTTTAATTAGGTTTTTATCTTTTAAAATTTTAAAAAGACTGTAAGAGGATTTAAGAAGATGTCTTTCTAAAAAAGCATTTGGTTCTTGAACCGCACCTTTATTTTTTTCTGCTTTTTCTTCTTCAAGCTCTAGCGAGGCAAAACTAGCTCCACCAAAACCACTATTATCGGTTGCTTTTCCAATGAGTATTAAGTCGTACTTATCGGCATTTTTTGGTGCATAAGAGTGAATGATGTCATNTTCTCTAACGACACCTAAAGTAACNAAGGTTACTAAACAATTTTCATTGTAGCCACTNTGATAATAAAGATCTCCGCCAATGTTAGGTATTCCCAAGGGATTTCCGTATCCTGCAATTCCGGAAATAACCCCTTCGTGAATCCACTTTGTTTTACTTTTTTCTATTTCTCCAAACCTAAGAGAATCTGAGCATGCGATAACTTCAGCTCCCATACATAGAACATCTCTAACATTTCCGCCNACNCCNGTTGCGGCACCTTCGTATGGAACTATCTGGGAAGGGTGGTTATGAGACTCGTGGCTCATAACAANGCACCAACGGTCTCCTTTATTATCTGTTGCTATTGAAACAACTCCGGCATCCTCTTTTGCCCCAAGTACAACATCAGGACCTTCAGTTGTAAAACTTTTTAAATGATTGCGGCTACTTTTATAACTGCAATGTTCTGAACCTTGAATAGAAAATAAAATAAGCTCTGCTAAAGAGGGNGGTCTCTTTAACATGTCTTTTTGAATTTTTAGTACTTCTGCAGTGGTAAGAGGAATGTTTAATTCACAAAGTTTAGCTTTAATTCCTTTTTCAGAAAGCTGGGAGAAATCAATAGTTTCTTGAGTAAAAGCCACTATCGTATAATGGTTTCATGGCGTTGAGGGCCAACAGAAACAATACTGACATCACAATTAATTTCGCTTTCGATAAAATCAATGTAGCTNTTTAATGAATCAGGCAAGGATTTAAAACCTTTTTTCCATATTTNNTCAGGAAGAGAATCCCAACAAGAGAGGGTTTTATAAATAGGCTTAGCCTTTCGAAACGTTGTTAAACTTGCCGGCATTTCTTTAANANCCTTTTCTTCAACCTCATAACCAATGCATGCTTTAATTTCTTTTAGCCCATTTAAAATATCTAGTTTAGTTAAAACAATATCTGTTAACCCATTTACTCTGACCGCTTGTCTAAGTTGAACAAGATCAATCCAACCAATTCTTCTAGGCCTNCCAGTAGTAGTTCCGTACTCGTTACCTTTTTNTCGAATCAACTTGGCACTGNCATCATGAATTTCTGAGGGTAAATATCCATCTCCAACTTTACTTAAATATGCCTTAACAACACCAATTATCCTATCAACGTTTCTAAAATTAACGCCGGTTCCAGTTGAAATATGACCTGCAGTAGTGTTTGAAGATGTTGTATAAGGATAGATTCCATGGTCTACGTCTAAACTTATACCTTGTGCACCCTCAAACAAGATAGACTTACCGTTTTGATTTGCCTTNTGCAANTCAAAGGAAGTNTCTTTNATATANCTTGATAGCTTGGAACCATAATCTANGTAGGTATNAAAAATTTTANTTAATGAAATNTTNAAAGGTNNTTTCAGAGATTNTTCNAAAAGTTNTTTTGANAAAGAATANCTTTTTTCNAGTTTTTCTTTAAAAATATCAGGCTCGAGTAAGTCAANCATCCGAANACCATTTCTATACATTTTATCTGCATATACTGGAGCAATTCCTCTTCNGGTNCTNCCCGCTCCTANTTNTCCNTGGTGGTTTGATAGAGCTGCATCGAGNGCTATATGATAAGGCATAATAACATTTGCCCTATCACTAACCAGCAGTTTTGGATTAATTCCTTTGCCAATAACATATTCAATTTCATTTATAAGAACTCTGGGATCAACAACGACACCGTTTCCAATTATGCTAATTGGAGTCCCATAAATTATTCCGGAAGGAATTAAATGAAGTTTAAAAGTGTTTCCATTTACAATTACGGTGTGTCCAGCATTATTTCCACCTTGAAATCGAACAACGTAATCAGCCTCTCCAGCGAAAAAATCAGTTATTTTACCCTTGCCTTCGTCGCCCCATTGACAACCTACAATGGCTGTAATCTTAGAACGTTTTAAAGACATAATACGTAATAGTTCAAATGGTTTTTATTAACAAAATTGATTTAAAAAGAGATAAATAGAATAATATAAATTATGAATTCACTATATCGAATAAAACGAGTTTAATTTATTTTTTAAACCCCGACTTTCTTTGTCCCCATATTAATACTTTCTTTGCATAGGAAGAATGTTTAGATAAGAGAATTAATCCTGGAATACCAAAGACCCACCCCTGAAAAACTGGAATCAAACCACCAATCAAGCCAATTATAATTAATATTAATCCGAGTCCAATTTCAAAATATTTTTTCATAGTCTAAAAAGTTGAAATAAGTTTTTCTGAAAGGACAGTATCAAAGTTATTGTCCTTCGATTTAATGAGCTCCTTTTCTAAGAACTCATAGACTAAATTGTTCAAAATGAAAGTGCTTTTTGAAGCAGGAATATCTCCTACATCGATCACATATTTAACAATTGGAGAATAAAGAGGGATGTCTGTGTAGTCAAGGTGTTTAGTTTTTTGTAGAATTAATTGATATTTAGGTTTTTGAGAATTATCAAATAGAGTTTTAAGGCGTTTGTAATTATCAGGATAGTCAGAGTTTTCCCAAGATGGGCGACCAATAAAAAGGAAAGGTACTTTAATTCCATCTTTTATTACTTTTTCTGGTAGAGGGCTTATCCAGCCATCTAAGTTAAAACATGCTTTAACCCTGGCATCGTTGTATGCTGCATTTGTTGCGGTAGCCCCTCCATAAGAGTGCCCACCTACAGCAATGGAGTTTAAATCAAGCCTCCTTTCAAGCGGTGAATTAATTTTTCCTGTATTAATCTTATTTATTTGGTTTATGATAAACGAAATGTCAAAAGTCCGAGTTTCCATTTGCGCTCTTCTTATATTAACACTGTCGGGGTGACCAGTAATTTCTGACCGATAGTCGGCTATCTTTTTATTTGGGAAAATAGTTATGTTTGCATCATAACTGTGATCTGGAGCAAAAACAACATAGCCGCGACTTGCAAAAAACTCAAACAGAGCTTGGTGTAGATGTCTTGACCCAGTGATACCGTGAGAAAAAATTAAAACAGGCATGTTCTTTTCTATGCAGACAGCGCTTTTAAAACTATTAGATTTAATATAATTTAGATATCCAGGAAGAAAAGAAGGCAATCCGGCTGCCGCAGCCATAGTAGACCCCCGAATTTCTATGAAGTCTAAATAAGGCTCAGGTTCTAACTCTTGGATACTTTTAACTGGAAACCATGTTTGAATTATAATTTCACGAAAATCAGCGGTGTCTTCATGAGTAAAGTGCTCATATCGCAAAGAGTCTACCCAGTGAAATGTATGAGTTCCGATTTTGTGGGGGCCTCCTGGGTTTGGGAGTTGGAATACAGGGATAGTTGATGATAAAATAAAACCAGAAACTAACATAAAAATTAAAAAAGAGCTTTTTAATGGTGTTAAAGACTGGCTGTTCACTTTATGAAAAACATACATTAAAGGCAGTGAATATGTAACAGGTATAAATTGCCAGCGGATTCCTTCAAAATAATATTGTAATATTGAACATAAAGATGTTGTGAAAAGAAGATAAAGAAATACCTTTCTCTTTTGATGGGTCTTTAGTGCAACAAAGGAGCCTGTTGCAAGAATTAATGTTAGGATTTCAAAGAGACGCATAGCGTTTGTATGTAGTTTACATTAAAAAATACAATAAGATTAATATTTATGGCATTTAAAAAATTAAATTTTATAAAGATGAATCAAAAAGACATGATTAAAAAATCTAAAGACTTTTTATTGGAG
>NZWG01000011.1 GCA_002698235.1 Fidelibacterota bacterium
GCTTTTGAAGTAGTATTTGGATTCAAAGGAAATGAGGGGTGTTTCACCCCTCATTTTCTTTTACAGAACCAATCAATTATTAATTAGTTTTAGTAGACCATTATTTATACTTAATACAAGAATGTTACGATATTTAACTCTAATACCTTTGATTACCCTTGCCCTATCTCAGACCACTGGAAAGATCTCGGGAATTATATTTGAGGAAGATTCTAAAGACCCATTGCCTGGGGCAAACATTTACTTAGTTAACACCTCATATGGAACAGCCTCCGACGCAGATGGAAGATTTACAATCATAAATATCCCTCCGGGGAAATATGTTTTGAAGGCTGATATGATAGGGTATAAGTCTGTTCAAATGGATAATCTCGTTATTTCTGTCAACAGGACCACTTCATTAGATATTGAAATGTATCAGACAGTAATTGAGGGTGAGGTAGTTACCGTTGAGGTCTCAAGACTAACACAGAAAAAAGATCAGACTGGAACCATCAAAAATATTTCCAGTGAAGAAATAGATGCGCTTCCAGTAGAAAACATTGGAAGTGTGATCAATATGCAAGCAGGCGTTGTGAATGGACATTTTCGCGGTGGTAGAAATACTGAAGTTACATACATGGTAGATGGCGTACAGGTTGATGAATCCTTTGGTGGCGGCAGCGCCGCTGTTGATATTCAGCCTGAAGCTGTACAAGACCTAGAAGTGATAACTGGAACGTTCAATGCTGAATATGGACGAGCGATGAGTGGGGTCGTTAACATGGTGACACGGGATGGAGGTCCTAGATTTGAAGGTTCCATATCAGGTGCAACTTCAGCCTATTATACAAATAGTACTGATAGCAACGGAGATGATATCTTTATCGGATTGTCGCCTAGTGTGAATCGCAGCGAAGATCTGAAATTCAGTCTTGGTGGACCCATACTTGGTGAAAAGGTCACTTTTTTTACCAATCTTCGTAAACAAAATAATAGAGGCCATCTAAATGGCTTCAGAATATTCTCTGTAACGGATAGTAGTGATTTTTATTCAGATAACCCTAATGAGTGGGTGTCTTCGAGGTCTGGTGATAGTACATATGTCCCAATGAATACGGGAGATAATGTCTCAGCACTATTAAAGATCGGGTTCAATTTTATTAAAGGGATAAGGTTTTCATTGTTGAATTCCTACAGTGATGATAGCTGGTATTGGTATGACCATTCGATGAAGTATAACCCAGATGGTAGAGTTGGAAGTCATAAAAATACCATCTACACTGCTTTTCAAATGAATCATATGATCACACCTAAACTTTTCTATGAATTGAAAATTGCATCCATGAAAAACAATACTGGGACATATCTTTTTGAAGACTCATTAGATACAAGGTATGTACATGATAAATATCTTGAAAATTATGGATCAGGTTTTTTTACAGGTGGGCAACAAAAAGAGCACACTAAGCATAGAGATCTTGACAGAACAATAAAATTTGATCTTACTTGGCAAGCAAATCACAACCATAGCTTTAAACTTGGTTTGATGGGAATCTCTCATGATGTAAAGCACAAGTGGCAGACCATTAGAAATAAATACGATGGTCAGTCTGACCTTACCTTATATGAGCCTGAGGTTTTTGGTGACTCTACCGTTTACGCTGATATATACAATGTCGAGCCTCAAGAGGCAGCGGTGTACATCCAGGATAAGATGGAATATGAGGATATGGTCATCAACTTTGGATTAAGATATGATTACTTTGACCCAGCCAGTTTTTACCCATCAGATAGCCGTAATCCTGCTAATCAGTTGGTGCTACCTGATTCAATGATGTCTGATAAAGTATCTGCACCGGTCATAGATCAGATTAGTCCGCGTATAGGATTTGCATATCAACTAGGTAATCAGGCTGTTCTGCACTTCAGTTATGGACATTTTTTCCAGATGCCTCCGCTTTATTCAATGTATCAAAATAAAAGCTTTTTGGTTAGCCCAAGTGACTATTCCACCACTATGGGAAGCGTATTGTTAGAACCAGAAAAAACGATCACCTATGAGATTGGTCTGTGGCAAGAGCTCGCACGTGGTCTAAACTTGGATGTGGCTCTATTTTATAGAGATATTTACAACCTACTAAGTACGAAGATCATTTCTACTTACAATCAGATAGAATATGGTCTTTATAGTAATAAAGATTACGGAAATGCAAGAGGGCTTGAGGTCACACTTGACCTTGGATACGGATCTCTAAAAGGGATGATGAACTACACGCTTCAGTATACCCGCGGAAATGCAGATAATCCGACCCAGACATTTGACAGAGCTGGAAACAATATGGATCCTGTTAATCGTTTTATCCCCATGAGCTGGGACCAGCGACATACTCTTAATGGTACTTTAATGTTCTTAGGCGCAAAGTATGGTGGAACGGTTACTGCATATTATAATTCTGGTTCCCCATATACTTTTTCTCCACAAAGCGAAAGTGTACTTTCTAGGATAAACCTATACCCTAATAATGATTATAAGCCCTCAACCTACACAGTAGATGCTACCCTGTATTATAATTTTAAATTACTAGATCGTTTTTCTGGAAAGATCGATCTAACAATCTATAATCTCCTTGATAGGTTAAATGAGAATGGAGTTGATAGTGAGACTGGACGTGCATACACAGCAGTTATAAGAGAAACTGATTATGCGGGACACCGCAGCGACTTTAATGATTTTGAAGATCGTATTAAGAATCCTTCAATGTTCTCATCTCCAAGGATGGTAAAGCTTGCTGTAGGAATTAATTTTTGATGAAAAATAGTCAAGCACTAAAAATATTTCTGGTACTTTTTATTGGAATCCATTTTGTTTTTTCTCAGGGAAAAGATTACGAAGGACCAGAAGACCCCGCAGGTGATATTGCTGCAGAAAAAGAAGGCTATATGACAGGGAATAGAGTGTTTATCTATTTCCGGAATACNACTGAACTTTCNGACTGGCCAAGAGTGAACGTATCAAAATGGCCAAATAATCCGGATGGATTGAAAATGACAGATGGCATTGGNCTTCTTGTAGGGGCGAAGGTTTATATAGAAGATGATGGTGATGCAGCGACCGTTGATACTATTCCAATGACGGACCCCTTAGATCTTTTCAATCCTAATAAAGAACGACATACTCTTTACTATTTACAGTCAAGCTACAGAGAAGAAATGGACCTTGATCCAACAGGTACTGTAGAGTGGGGATTTTATCCAGTCTTTGGATACTTTAATGAGACCGGAGAATATCCAGCTCTTTCAAACATATCAAATTCATGGCCCCTTGGNGGTTGGCCCTCTACTGGACTTGAGACCAAATGGCCTGGGGAATGGAATGGACGTTTTGGAAGAGGTGTTACTTACGCAGACCAAGAATCCTATTATGTTGTCAATGANGCTCAAGACCAAGAGTATCTGGGAACAGAGGATGGTGTCAGATATTATCCTAGGCCTGGCCACTATGTTGGAGGTCTAAAGCCAGATGTTACAATACAACCAGGCGCCCCTTGGGGTGGATTAGGTCTAAGGGTCTCTGTTAGAGGATTCCAGTGGAATAATCCACAAGCTAGAGATGCAATTTTTTGGGAATATTCTGTTGCAAATATTTCTGATTATGATCTAAAAGATGTTGCCTTTGGATATTGGTTGGATAACTCAATTGGTGGAGATGGTGATGATGATCTCGGGTACTTTAATAAGCAAGAAGATATGGCCTATTCTTGGGACATCAATGGCATAGGGGCAGGAGGGCTTCCTACTGGAGTAATGGGTTTTGCATATTTAGAAAGTCCAGGCTTAGCCTATGATTATCAAGACAATGATAATGATGGCCTTATTGATGAAAAGCGAGATAATGAAGCAACTAGTCTGGTNGGACCAACTGACGGAATTTCAGATCTGAATGCATTCCTTGATTTTTACAAGTTAAATATAGAAGACCTAAAAGAGCATTGGGATGCAGATGAAGACCAAGACTGGCAAGATGGTGAAGATCTCAATGGAGACGGCATATACCAAATCTCTGAGGATTACGGTGATGACATCGGTATCGATGGAGTTGGTCCTGGGGAGTTGAATTATAGTGGCCCTGATGCAGACGGAAGCGAGGGCAATCACAGACCTGACTTCTTAGAAGGAGTAGGTTGTGAACCAAATTTTAACACTACCGACGTATCGGAATCAGACATGGTGGGGCTTACAACATTTCGTATGTTCCCAATCCCTAGTCATGCACCATCTAATGAAACAACCTGGTTCAAAAATGATGAGGCCATGTGGGGCCTGATAGGAGTTGACTCCCTCGAAGAGTATCTTGATAATGTTTCTAATCTTGTTGAGGTTTTCGCCTCTGGACCTTTTCCATTATTTCAAGGTCGTGTTGAGCGAATATCAATGTCCGAGCTACATTCATACGATCCGTTAGAGGGGTTAAGCTCTACAGAACATACCGCACCTGCACTTTACGAGCTTAAAAGAATTGTCCAAGTTATATATGAAAAAGATTATAGGTTTGCTCAGCCACCTAAAATGCCGACTCTTACTGCTACAGCAGGTGATGGCAAAGTTATCTTAACATGGGACGATGTTGCTGATACAAAAACAAGAGATCCTTTCGTTGGGAATATAAATGATTTTGAAGGGTATAAAGTTTATAGGTCCACGGATAAGTACATGTCTGATCCTGAAACCATTACAGATGGATATGGGACACCAATGTTCAAGAAGCCTATTTATCAATGTGATCTGGTTGATGATATCTCTGGATTTACTGATTTTGGTCTGGTCAATGGTGCAGGATATAACCTAGGTGCCGAGACTGGGATAAAACATATTTTTGTCGATAATACCGTTCAGAATGGGAGAACCTATTATTATGCTGTTGTTGCTTACGATTTTGGAGCTCCAAATATTGGACCTGGCATAGCACCATCTGAAAATAACGCGGTCATCGAGCTTGATGAGGCTGAAGAAGTTAGAACCGTTGGAAAAAATGTCGCTGTAGTTGTTCCTCATCAGCGTGCAGCTGGTTATGTTCCTCCGGAGATAGATGTTCAAGAGTCTGACCTATTAGGAAGTGGTTCAGTTCAGCCGATCATTAGAGCTCAAGGCAGTCTAAAGCAAAGCCATCAATATGCTCTGACCTTCTCTGTAGATACAATTGGCAATATCAATAGCTACGATTATGGTTTTCAGTATGTTACCAATGGTATAAAGATATATGATGAGACTGACAGTACTGTCCTAATATACTCTGAGGATACTTCAAAATACGTTGGCAAAAACATAGTATATAAGGACACGGTTGGTTATTGGACATTGAACACAAATGAAACATTCCTGACGGATATTTTTGATGGATTACAGGTTGAAATTGATGCAGGAGTTGAGAAGCCTGCTATCAGTTATGAAAAGTCGGGTTGGATAAATGGTTCGGGCAACATGAGGATCACACCTACCAATACCGAAGCACTCATGCTTCCCTGGAAATATAATATAGTTTTTACGGATGATGATTCGGCATATGTTGGTATAGGAAGNTCCGGTACGGTAAGAGATGAGAACGGTTTGTCCATTGGTACAAGAAAAATAACGGAACCTGCTTTAAACTTCTATGTTCAAAACACTTCTTTCATAGATACGGCAACAGGCCAATACCCGTTAATGGATATAATTGTTCATGATGTAAATAANAACGATACATTGGAAGTAGGTATAGACAGATTTTTTGTTGGTGCTACGGTTGGCACTAGATGGCGGGCTACTGCATTCATTATTGATTTNCAGTTAGATCTAGGAGCGACTTATCCTCAAGGAGGAAATACCTATCAGGTAGATTGGAATCGACCGTTCTTTATAACAGATACGATAAGATTCTCCGTTGGAGATGAAACCGCGCTTGACCTATCTATTGTGAGGTCTGANTTAGATAGTATCAAAGTTGTACCAAATCCATATGTAATGACTAACATGATGGAATCTGCTGTTTCCAATCCTTTTTTGAACCAGCGTAGGCGAATCATGTTCACTCATGTACCAGCAGATTGTATCATAAAGATCTTTACAGTAAGCGGCGTTCTAGTAGATGAGATCATTGTCAATAATGAACCTAGCAATGGTATTATTCATTGGGATATGCTGACCAGAGAAAATTTAGAGATAGCCGCGGGTATGTATATTTATCACATAGATGCACAGCAAATAGGTGAAGAAAAAGTTGGAAAATTCGCAGTGATCAAATGAGAAATATTTCAGCAAAATATTTGATTCTCATTTTTATTGGTTTATCAATTTGTTTGAATGCGCAAACGATCAATCGGTATGGTACGACAACTGCAAACTTTTTGGAAATAGGTGTGGGTAGTAGAGCGACTTCAATGGGAGATGCATACGTTGCCGTGGCCAATGATGTTTCTTCTATTTATTGGAACCCTGCAGGTTTGTCCAATGTTTCCAGGTCATCTGCACTCTTTTCGATTCAACCTTGGCTGGTAGATATTGATATGATGTTTGCTGGAGGAGCTTTTGTTGTGCCAAACGTAGGTGTCCTCGGTCTTGGGATCACTCATTTAGATTATGGTGAAATGGATGTAACTAATCTAGAATACCAAGATGGGACAGGTGAACAGTTCGGAGCATCAGATGTGGCAGCTACCTTCACATTCTCTAGGAAAATCGTTTCTTGGTTTTCATTTGGAACATCAATGAAATACATTAGTTCTAAGATCTGGCATAGCTCAGCTAGTGCATTCGCTGTAGACCTTGGAGTTTTGGTCAATACTAATTTCTTTTCATTTACCGGTAAAGATGGAGATGGAATGAACATTGGAATGAGTATTTCAAATTATGGCACTAGGATGAAATACGATGGAATTGATAATTACCAACCAATTGACATATCAGAATATGAAGAAGGTAACTATGGTGATGTTGCGGGGCAGTTCAGAACGTCCGAATGGGAATTGCCACTTATCTTCAGAATTGGATTATCTCTCAAGCCTATTGTAACAAATATAATGAACCTTACCTTATCTGCGGATGCACTTCATCCAAACAACAATGCCGAGTCTTTAAATATTGGCGCAGCATTGGATAACAAGATTCCTGGTTTTGGAGAAGTGAGCCTGACCATGGGTGCTAAAACTGGCATGAATAGCCTAACTGAAGATGGTAGTGATTTAGGATTTACATTTGGCGCTGGAACAAAAATGTTTTACTTGGGTAATAAATCTGTTTCTATTGACTACACATACAAGACGATGGGTATTTTAGGGAATGTTCAGATTTATACTGTTGGTCTTTCTTTTTAGTGATGACCAATGGGCCATGCATGCCGGTCAATCTTTCTTTTTATTTTTCTATTTAGTTGCGCAAAGCAAGATCTAGAATATTCCAAAATCCCTGAAGACGTAGTTCTTGCAAGGATAGGTCCAGAAGTGATTACTATCCAAGATTTTATAAGGAGATCAGAGTATACAATACGCCCGAAATATTGTAGNCAAGATAATTATATCCACAAGAAGATCATCCTAAATTCACTAATTGGTGAAAAACTAACTTCCATAGAACAAGANAAACAAAATATTGAAATTTCAGCTGAAAATCTTGATACTTATTTCAAAGGTCGGAGAGAACAGGCAATGCGACAAATGTTTTATGCAAAAGAATTTCATTCCAAGGTTACAGTACCAGAAAAAGAAGTTAAAAAAGCATTCAAAGTTGCTGGCAGGAAAGTAAAAGTCCAATTTTTAAACCTTCCTGACAAGGATTTGGTCAATAAAATTAAAAATTTAGATTCTAAAGAAGTGCCATTGGACTCTATTTACAATGTTCTCTGGGGTGGTAATGCACCTGTTAGAGAAATAACCTGGTTTGATCGTGAAAATGATTATATACATAATGCTCTCTTTGATGAAAACATCGAAAAAGGAAACATGCTAGGTCCTTATGAGACTGAAGATAATACTTTTATACTAATGAAAGTGCTAGGTTGGACAGATGAAATAAAAATTACGGAATCTGAAAGAGAACTTCTTTGGAGGGATACCAATGAAAGGCTAGTAGAAAAGAAAGCCAAGAAGAATTATTTATCTTGGGTGAAAGATTTAATGAAAGAAAAGAAAATGAACTTAAACCCTGATATCTTTTATGAGTACGCTGAAAAAGCTGCAGACTATTTCTTTAAAATGGACTCTGTCAAGAAGGACATGCTAAATCAGGTTTTATGGGATGATCATGAGTTTGATACCCATACTTTTAATTCAGATAAAGACGTAAACGAAGATGATGTGATNTTGGATTACGATGGANCAACTTNGACNGTANNTGAGCTAAACAAACAATTAAGTTCACATCCGTTGGTTTTTCGAAAACGAAAAATGAAACGTAGNGAATTNCCACAACAGCTTAGATTAGCTATTGCTGATTTGATCAGAGATACAGANATCACAAAACAATGTTATGTTNAAGGGTANGACAANCATTGGAGTGTAGGNTTAAATGAAGACATGTGGAGATCTTCTTCAAGTAGCAAAAGATATTTGTCAGCCATNCGNTCAANTAATAAACAAATTAATNANCAGGACCANTGGNTAAGACTTATGAATCCAAAAATAGACTCGCTACAAAATGTTTANTCTGATCAGATTGAGATCAATATGGAGGCATTTGAAAAAATAGAATTAACAAGTANTGATATGATGGTCATTCAAAGAGGGGTACCATATCCTATCTTAGTTCCTTCTTTCCCAGTAATAACATCTGATAATAAGTTAGATTATGGGAGAAAAATAAATTAAATGAAATTGTTATTTATTTTTATTATATCCTTTAGCTTTTTGCATTCACAAGGCTACAGGGGTGCAGAACTTCGTACNGTTGATNCTGTATTATATGGAAAATTTGAAGTACGTTACAAGCCAGCTCAGGGAGAGGGTCTGGTTTCGTCTTTTTTTACATACAATGATGATCATCCCAATACGGAGTGGAATGAAATTGATATTGAGCTTCTAGGTCGATTCCCTAACATAGTAGACATGAATGTCATCACGAACACAAGTCATCTTCGGACTCATTTCACTTCGCTTGATTTCCATGTTGATTTCAATGAATATGGTTTTGAATGGACCCCTGATTATGTTGCCTGGTTTATCAATGGTGAAGAAGTTTATCGTCAAACTGATGAGCATATAACAGATCTAATTCATCCTTCAAAGATTATGATGAACATCTGGAATCCAGTATACGATGACTGGGTTGGATTTTGGGATGATAGGGTGCTACCAAGATTTGCCTACTATGATTGGGTTCGATATTCTTCTTACACCCCCGGAAGTGGTGATAGTGGAACAGACAATAATTTTACTTACCAATGGCAAGATGATTTTGATGAGTTTGATGGTAGCAGATGGGAAAAAAAAGATAACCACACTTGGGGTGGTAACCAATCAACGTTTATCATGGAAAATATAGTTTATGAAGATGGATATTTAATACTTTGTCTTACTGATGATGAGTATATTGGTTATCAAGATCAAAAAAGACCATACCTATTGTGGGCGCGGGCAGGTGGGGATTCCATCATGGTTCAGTTCAGTGAAGAATTAGATTTTGAAACTTCTCAAAATGTAAATAACTATTCTGTTTCTGGTGCTACAGTAGTATCGGCAGCAATAATGGAAAACCATCGTACTGTCAAATTAAAAGTTNTAGACATGTCTTTGGATGAAAACCCTAACATTATNGTAATGGGTATTNAGGATGATAACAATCCACCTAANGTATTANTGGTACAGTCCATTCAGATCGATATGCCTCAACCGCTTTCTTTCCCATTAAAAGTTAACAATTCTGGAAGTNCGTATGGTGATNATGAAGCTGACCAACTATGGTCATCATCTGTTGAGTATGGTCACATGAATGGTAATTACCAGTTTACTCAAGAAGCCATTGGTAGTACGGACCAAGACCTATTNTACCANGGGAGTCTAAATAGGGTTGTCGCTTACAAAGTACGAGTACCGCATGGGATCTATTCAGNTACCATTAAATTATCTGAAAATCATTATAGTGAGATTGGCGACCGCTCTTTTGATATTTTCGTTGAGGATTCTATGTGGATATCTGATTTAGATGTTTATGCTCAATCTGGGCAGAATAATGCNTTTGACACTACATTAACTGAAATATTCGTAAATGATGGTGTCCTAGATNTATACTTTTCTGCAGTGAAATATGGAGCAGGTTACGAATATGCAGGACCNTTTCTTAACGGTNTAGAAATAAATTTAACNGAAGAGCTTTCGGTTGGTTCAATTTTTGCTAAAAACTTTTCTATTTCAAACCCATATCCAAACCCTTTTAATAATAAACTAACAATACCTATTGAAATAAAAAAGTATGGGAACATNCGTGTTGAGATTTTTAATATTTCAGGTCAATTATTAGACGTNATNCATGAAGGNCCTATGGTGATAGGGANGCATGAGTTGACTTGGAATGCCAATNATTATTCTAGCGGATTATACATTATNCAAACCAGTTTAAACAATAAGACCAAACATGAAAAAACAATTTTACTTAAATAGACTATTTTGCCTTTTATTATTTTTTACGATTTCATTTACAAAGCCTTATAAAGGTGGTGAATTACGGACTGAAGATTCATTTCAATATGGTAGATTTGAAGTACGAATGAAATCTGCTCAAGGCAATGGGGTCGTAAGTTCATTTTTTACCTTTAGAGATTATTGGGCAGAGGGATTAACAAGTAGTAGCTATTGGAATGAAATTGATTTCGAATGGTTGGGGAATTATGACAGCAAAGTTCAAACCAACCTGATCATTCAAAATGCATGGGATCTTCCAGAGTTAGTTGACCTAGATGTAAACCCGCATGACGATTTTCATACATATGCGATTGAATGGACACCAGTAAATGTGAATTTTTTCATAGATGACCAATTGATACGCTCCGTTAATAATTTTTATACAGACTCATTATACTTTGAACAAAAACTAATGATGAATATTTGGCAAGCAACGTATGAGGATTGGGTTGGAGAATTTGACCCTAGTATTTTACCTGTTTATGCTTTTTACGATTGGGTAAAATATTATGCTTATGTTCCAAACTCAGGAAATGCAGGGACAGATAATGATTTTATTTTATTGTGGACAGATAATTTTGACTATTACGATGCATCTCGATGGGACAAGGCTAATCACACTTGGGATGGGAATAATTCTGATCTTATATACTCTAATGTTGTGTTCGAGTATGGGCACTTAATATTATGTCTTACCAATTCTACGGAGACAGGTTACAATGGAGATCCATTGCAAATAGATTCATCTTCTAACTTACCAGCAACAATTTCGATTGGCAGTGCCTATCCGAATCCATTTAATCACGAGTTGAGATTGCCAATTAGTATTATTGAACCAGGATCTGTGACCTATGCGATCTACGATTTAAAAGGAAGAATTATGTCAAGTGGTGAGAGAAGGTTTGAATCGAATGGGATGGGTTCTTTTAGTTGGAATGGAATNGGNCCTGATGGGNTTTATTCGCCATCAGGAACNTATTTTATTNAGATAAATANTGGTGANATTGTTCAGACTCAAAAAATNTTGTATCTAAAATGATAACAACATTTAAGTATTCAATATTNCTTCTTTCTACAATGATNTTTTTTAAAGGTTGTCTTGGTTNTGATGATAAGAATAATCAAGTTGCCNATGGTCCANCCATTTCAACAACTGAGTGGGAGCAAGTCTGGTCGGATGAGTTTGATGGAGATGAGCTTGATNTGTCAAAGTGGAATATTCTCCGCTGGCGNCCNGGATGGGTTAANAATGAGGAACAGGCTTANACGAATAGAGACACAAACATCTTTTTACAAGATGGGAATCTTGTTATTCAAGGTTTGATCGAACCGAATTACTATGATACGGATTATAATGGAAATCAATATACTGCTAACTACACTTCGGGTAGGATCAACACAGATGATAAGTTCTCTTGGACCTATGGTAGGTTTGATATAAGAGCAAAATTGCCGAGCGGAAAAGGTTCTTGGCCCGCTATATGGATGCTTGGAGAAAGCATCACAAGCATAGGCTGGCCAGACTGTGGAGAAATAGATATTATGGAACATGTTGGTTATGATAATGGGAATGTTCATGGTTCAATACATACTAAAGATTTTAACCATATCATGAATACTCAAAGGTCTGGGTCAATGACTGTATCCTCCGCAACAGAATCCTTCCACGTTTACTCTTTGGAGTGGAGTCCACATTATTTAAGATTCTTAATAGATGATTCCCCATTCTTTTTCGTTTACAATGACAGCAANGGNNATGAGGCAAAATGGCCCTTCGATTCNCCTCATTATATGATATTAAATTTGGCCATAGGTGGAGANTGGGGTGGTGTNCAGGGAATCGAGCCAAGTTCNTTCCCAATGAGAATGTTGGTCGANCATGTNAGGGTCTCCAAGCGANCAGAGAACCANCCTGATGTAGAAGTCACTTTTCANGTGGACATGCAAAATNTAAATGTGAGNGGTACNGGTATCTGGCTATCTGGTGGATCCATCAGTTCTGCAAATCCTGGGGGAATACAGATGCAGCCTACCAGTACAGGTGGATTATGGGAGACCCAGCTAACTTTGCCACCTAATTCTAATTTCACATTTAAATACAGGAATGGATATTTTCCTGGATCATGGTCGCAAGGTTGGGAGGTGATTAGTGGTGATTGCGCAACGGGACAATATAATGACCGTTCAGTGTCTATTGGTGTTGCAGACACAATCCTTCCGATTGTATGTTTTAATGAATGTAAGGAGTGCAATTGATAAAGTTATCTTTTAAACGAGCGTTAAAAATATTAATGACTAGCCTCATGTTAATTTCAGCATTGATTGGGCAAGAAGGTTTCTTGCATAATGTTGATGGAGAGATAGTAGAAGGGAATGGGGAGCCCATCCTTCTGAGAGGATTTGGTTTAGGAGGATGGCTTGTCCCTGAAGGGTACATGCTACATAATCAAGCTTGGATATCTGGATTCGAATCTCCTACAGATATAGAAAATCATGTCACTGATCTAATTGGAGCTGAAGCTGCAGAAGATTTTTGGGAATTGTATAGAGCTAATTATGTTGCTCAGGCTGACATAGATCAGATTGCTGAGTGGGGTTTTAATCATCTTAGAGTTCCATTTCATTATAAGCAATTTTATGATTCAACGGGATCAGAGACCCCGATTGGATACGCGATCGTAGATGAACTCATTAGTTGGTGTGAGCCCTATAATATGTATATTATTTTAGATATGCATTGTGCACCAGGAGGTCAAAATGGAGGCCCAATAAGTGATAGCGATGGCACTGCTCGTTTATGGCTAGAAGAGAGCAACAAGGAGCTAACAATTCAGATCTGGAAAGAGATTGCTACATACTATGCTGATCACACATTAATAGGAGGTTATGATCTTATTAATGAGCCAGTACTACCAAGCGGTGTAACACTAGAAGAGTTTAAACAACTTTATATAGATATAACTGAAGCAATAAGAGAGGTTGATAATAATCATCTCCTCTGGATAGAGGGGAATTGGTATGGAACCGATTTTGCAGGATTAACTCCGCCNTGGGATGATAACATGGGTTATTCATTTCATAAGTATTGGGGAGCAACTTCGTTGTCTACAATTCAATCNTACATCAACATGCGAAATAATTATGGTGTTCCTTTGTGGATGGGAGAATCTGGAGAAAATTCAAACCATTGGTACTATGAAGTTTTTAAATTACTTGAGGAAAACAATATTGGTTGGAATTTTTGGACTCATAAAAAAGTTGATAAGATCACCAGTCCATATTCAGCATATGTAAGTCCTCAATATCAAATTGTAATTGATTATCTATTGGGCAATGCATCGCAACCTACTTCAGACATAGCTAGTATGGGTCTAACTAGCTTTGCGAATAGTTTAAAAATTGAAAACTGTTTAATGCGAAGAGGTGTAGTTGCTGCATTGACAGACCCTGACTATGGAGAAACCACAAAGCCATATGTTCCACATTCTATTCCAGGAACAATCCCCGCAGCATATTATGATATTGGCGCTAGGGGGCTTTCATACAGCGATAGTGACTATTGGAATGATGGTGACGGAGGGTATAACGATGGTTGGGTCTTTAGAAATGATGGGGTCGATGTTGAAGGAAGTGATGATGATATAAACATTCCATATACTGTTGGCTGGACAGAGGCAGGAGAGTGGCTTGGTTATACGATACAAAACGTAACCCCTGGTACCTATGATGTATCGTTTAGTATTGCCGCCCCTTCATCAGGCGGAATCTTTTACGCACAAATGGATGGCCAAAACCTAGGTGTTATTGATGTACCAGCTACAGGTGGCTGGTATAATTGGGATGACATACCTGCTCAAACTGTAACGCTTAGTGAGGGTGATAAGTTCTTAAAAATACAGATCGTTCAAGCGGGTTTTAATATTCAAAGCATAACGTTTGATCTTGTATTAAGTACAGACGAAAAGAATTTGAATCCTCAAGGTTTTACTCTTGGGAAACCCTATCCAAACCCATTCAATCCAAACGTTAACCTCCAACTTAATATGATTGAAAAGAAGGAACTTCTCGGATACATATATGGTATAAAGGGTAATCTAGTTCGGAAACTCGATTATGGAGAATTAGGAGCTGGTACCCATGAATTAGAATGGAATGGTTTAAATGACAGGGGTCATTCTGTTGAAAGTGGTGTTTATCTTTTTAAGATCCAAGCAGATGGTTTGAGTCAGACAAGAAAAATGATCTTTTTAAAATAGTTTGAAATAGATAGGCGTTCATCTTAATTTTAAAATTGAAGGAGATTTAAAATGAATCAAAAAATATTTTACTTTATTCCAATATTATTATTGCTTGCAGGGTGTGACCTTGGCGAAAAACAAGAGTATGAAACTTCCGACGCTGAATTGATCCAAATGATCATTGAATCAGAGAAGGTTGATATTGATATTTCTGAATTGCCAGAGGAATCACGAGACTATTTGAATAATGACAGTGAATACGATGAGATGGGGTCACGTTATGCGTCTCAATTGGGATATGAAGTAGAACGAATTGGGAAAGGGGCTAAAAGTGGTCGCCGAGGTGATGCCTATTTTAATCTTGAAGGAAGAAAATTAAACCCTAATGATTGGGGCAGAAAAGGACGTGGATTTGGAATAGATCAAAAAGAAGATTGGGAGTGTTTTACTCTTATGTTTCCTGTCTCATTTGATATGCCAGATGGTTCATCGGTTACCATAGAAGCAGATGATGAAGCAAGTTGGGCAGAGGTGAAGTCATGGTATGATTCCAACCTAGATTCAGAAGAAAGACCAACCATGCAATTTCCGATTGTAATACTCCTTGATGAAGAATCCGTCACAATAGAGAGCCAAGAAGAAATGAGATCTGCGTATCAGGAATGCAATCCTAAGCGAGAAGGAGATTGGAGTCGAGATGAAGATTTTGATGGAACGTGCTTTGATCTTGTCTACCCAGTTACTTATGTAATGCCAGATGGCTCAACTATTATTGTTGAAGGAGATGACGAAGACGGATGGTCTGATTTAAAAGATTGGTATGAGGAAAATGGAGACTCAGAAGATAAGCCTGAACTTCAATATCCAGTTGATATTACCCAGAGATCGGAGGAAGGTGTTACATCGATCACGGTGAATGATAATGAGGAGATGGAATCTGCGAAAGAGGATTGCAGAGATGAATGGGAAGATGGTTATCATGAAGAATGTTTTGAACTAGTTTACCCTGTTTCATACGTAATGCCAGATGGGTCAATTATTACAATTGAGGTAGATGAAGAGGGTGGCGCGGTTGAATTAGAAGATTGGTATGAGGAAAATAGTGAATCAGATGAGAGACCTGAACTTCAATATCCCGTAGACATTATTTTAGAAACTGAAGAAGGTAGTTCAACGGTTACGATCAATAATGAGGAGGAAATGGCTTCAGCCAAGAGAGAATGCCATGCTGAATCGGAAGAAGATTGGGATGACGGCGATGAAAGAGAGTGTTTTGAATATGTTCTTCCTGTTACCTTTGTCATGCCAGATGGTTCGACGATTACAGTAGAAGACGAAGAAGGATGGTATGTATTGAGAGTATGGTATGAAGAGAATCGTGGATATGAGGAAGAACCAACAGTTCAATATCCTATTGATATTTCTCAAGAGACTGAAGAAGGAATTGTAACCGTAACGCTTACTAGTGATGAAGAAATGGAAGAAATCTATTCTAATTGTCCAGATGATGATTAGTCTTTAAAAAATCCAATAACTATTTATTAAGGCCTCTATATTTTAGAGGCCTTTTTTGTATGAAAATCTCAATTAAAATAATGATATGCTTAATACCTTTTTTGCTGAATGCACAGCAAGACACTTCCACACCCATTAAGCAATCAGATGATCAAAAGAGGTGGGAAGACCTAAGNTATAAAGTTGAGACTGCTGTTATCAAAGGCGACATTTCTAGAGAGNATGCAAATAAGAGATATGCTAGGTTTCGTGCTCGAGTTTCTGGTCAAAGAGTTGAGAGGAAAGACCCTGTCTTAGAAGGGTATTTCAAAAGATATGGGATTGAAGACATTGATAATCTTAAAAATAGGATTTTAGATCAGGGCATTCCTGCTGACCAATTGGATGCAGTTTTAGGAGGTATGCTGAGACTTGCTCATTCAATAAAATTGGATGGAATTAATTATAAGATAAATCCAAGATTTCAAGTTTATTTTGAAGAGAGGCTGGGAATGACAAAATCTCAGATTATTAAGATTGAGAAGATTGCCAAGGACATCGTATCCGAACATATAGATTAGAGAAGTAATTCACTATAAAAAAATANTTTTAACCTTTTTTGCTCTCATGGGTCTTATTAATTGAAATGAGAAATAAAATGATAACGAACTTATTAAAAAATNTCAAAAAGGCGACCAATTTGGTTTTGAAAAAATTGTTAGAAACTATTTCTCTAAAACCATTGGATTCTTCTATACCATTAATGTTACTTACTAGATTTTTCAAGTATTCAGTTTTCACTTCTTTAACTATTTTACTAGGGCAAAGTAACTATAGTGTAAATGGTTTTGTTCGAGATGATTTGAATGGGGAACCCATTTCCTATGCTAATGTATTTATCAGTAACACATCAATTGGTGCGGCAACAAATCGTGATGGATATTTTGTAATATCGGATATTCCTTCAGGTTCATATGAAATTAATGTGTCTATGATAGGATACGCGGTCTATAAGGAAACAATTGAACTTAGCGATACTAGTTCCACAAGGATTGAAGTTCGGTTGAAAAAGCAGGTCATTCAAGGTTCGGAGATATTGGTGACTGCTGAGCGTCAAAAATTTGAGAGATCTATGGAGAGCAGTCAAATATCGTTAGATATCAGGGAAATAAATTCTGCTCCAGCATTCATTGAGCCGGATGTATTCAGGACCTTGCAAATGCTTCCGGGTGTCCAGACAACAAGTGACTTTTCTAGCGCATTGTATGTCAGAGGTAGCACTCCTGATCAGAACCTGATCATGTTGGATGGAATAGTTATCTACAATCCTTATCATCTTGGTGGAATCTTTTCAACATTCAATACGGATGCGATCAAAGAAGCAGACTTTCATGCTGGCGGGTTTCCTGCTAGATATGGAGGAAGAATGGGAGCAATTCTGAATGTGCTAAACAGAGAAGGAAACGCTAATAAAATAACTGGTATGTTTAATATTTCATTGATCTCAAGCAAAGGATTGTTGGAAGGCCCGCTGCCCAAGTGGAAAGGGATGAAAGGCTCCTGGATGATCTCTGGACGTCGAACTTATTTTGATTCGATCATTAATGCTCTGAAGATACCAAGTGGACAAAATGCAGATGGAACAGATTCATACTTTCAATTTCCATATTTCTTTTATGATTATCAGGTAAAGATAAATCTTGATATAAACCAAGACCATCGTATTACGTACTCACGTTTTTATGGTGATGACGTATTGAACTATTCTTACGATGATAGTCAAACGATCAACAGTACAGGGGTCAAACGTAAAAACGAAAGTGGTTTTAATATCAAGTGGCCTTGGGGAAATCAGACGAATGGTTTAATATGGCGCTGGATCATGTCTCCAGAACTTGTTGCAAAGACCTTTATTTCAAATAGTAGATATCGGTTTGACTTTGACCTTGGGTTTTATAATAGAGATACTTATACCTATACAGATTCAATAACATCAATATACACAGATATAAACTGGAGACTGTATGATATCATCAATGATAATTCACTTGAAACAGAACTGACCTGGAATGCGATGGACAATCATGAGATAACTGGAGGCTTTCAGATAAAGAATATTCACTTTGAACTTGGAGAAGAAGTGAGTATCTCAACTGAGGACACATCAGTTACATTCTCATCTTTAGCATTAGATGATAATACAAGAGAGTTTGCACTTTATATTCAAGATAGGTGGGAAGTTTCAGAAAAACTAAAATTCCAATTTGGTCTTAGAGGAACTGATTATAACCTACATAATAAATTGTATTTGGACCCTAGATTTGGAACCAAATATCACTATTCAAAAAATATTGCTCTAAAGTTAAACTGGGGTCTTTATCATCAATTCTTGACAACTGCCAATAATCAAGATGAGAACCTAAGACTTGTTGAACTTTGGCTTGGGATACCTAAAAACAAGCCTGCTGCTATCTCTCAACATGTCATAGGAGGCCTAGAATACATGTCCCCTAAAAATATTTTTTATCGATTGGAAATCTACCATAAGAATTTTGATAATCTTTTGACCTTAAAACAAGAAAACCGAAATACTATTGAAGGGAATGACTCTGAATCACCATTCAATGAGTTTTGGAATACAAAGGGAGAGAGCCAGGGCATAGAATTTCTATTGAAAAAATCATCAGGTAAATTAAATGGTTGGGTTGGGTATACGTATTCAGAGACAAAGTATTATACAGAACCTAGTGGATGGCACTACCCCAACTTTGATAGAACTCATACGCTTAATATGGTTGGTAACNTTGAATTGACAGATGAACTTGAGTTTAGCGCTGCTCTTACACGATCAAGCGGTAATCCATTTACAAAGATCTTAGGTCGAGTATATGATTGGGAACAAAAACTTGATAGTGATACCTACTGGTATCCTGTTGATAGTTATATGGTTGGAGATAAGAATACTGAGCGGTATGATGATTATTTTAGGATTGATGTGGGTATGACCAGAAAGAATGGAAACCTGTTTGGTCTTAAGTATGATACATACTGGCAGGTCATGAATGTTTCAAAACATTTGAATATTTTTACGTATGCATATCAGACAAAGAGAGACATTAATACGGGCGACCAGTTGGGAGTCGAAAGAAGGGCAGTGCCTATGTTCCCTTTAATATTTACATTTGGAGTAAAATTTGACTTTTAAGTTTTTTTCAAATCTCATGGTTTTGTTGATGATAACAATTATAACTGGTTGTTTGTATCCAACTAATGAGTGGGAAGATCTAGAATCTGAATTTGATCATGTTCTAAATGTATTTGGCTTGATCAACTTAGATCCAGGGTACCCCAGTTATATTGGGCTATATAGAACAACTGACCTAGATGAAGCTTCTTTGAACTTTGTTGGTGCAGATACATTATACTGGTGTGATTGCGATGATGATGAATGCAGCTGGCAATGCGAGGAGGATGAAGATGGTTTTTGGGTCGTTGATTCCACCTATGAACCTGCAGCACTGATCAAAGATGCATCGGTTAATTTGATTGATGATCAAGGAAATACTCATACTCTTACCTTTGTTGAAAAGGTTACTTTTATCGATACAATTTACTTTGACACAAGCTTCACGATCTACGGTACTACAATTAATTGGGATACAACCTTTTACGATACAAGTGATATTCGTATCAATTTCTATTTAGATACCTCAGGAACGTTCATTCCGCAGCCCGATACGAGGTATAATCTGAGTATCTCTGCTCCTGGATTTGACCCCGTTACTGGAATGTTGACCACACCAACATCTCCAAAAATTGATTCTCTTGTTCAACGTGGAATCCAAGTAGACACTGTNATTGCCAGTGAACCATTTGATATTTATTGGAATTCTCAGAGCGNGGGGAAGGGGTTTGTGACTGGAGAGGTCATTTNTGGTAACTGGTTTGAAGATTCGATAAGTAGCGATTGTGGGTACTTTGATCCATTCATCATTGACTTTTCTGAAATTGATGAAAATCCAAATAGTGTATATCCTTGGATATGCAATGAAACATTAGAAACTTTTCC
>NZWG01000012.1 GCA_002698235.1 Fidelibacterota bacterium
GTTGATTGAAAAGAGCCACCGACTGGATTTGAACCAGCGACCCACGCATTACGAATGCGTTGCTCTACCAACTGAGCTACGGTGGCTATTTAATAAACTTCAATCTCCAACAACTCAACCTCGAAAATAAGTGTTGCTCCTGGTGGAATGACATTTCCAGCACCATTNTCACCATATCCAAGATCTGGAGGNATAGTCAACTTTCTCTTACCGCCAACCCTCATTCCTTTCACTCCTTGGTCCCAACCTTTTATGACTGATCCTGCACCGAGAGTAAAAGTAAATGGAGTTCTACCTGGTTTTAAAGAAGAATCAAATATGGAACCATCTAGAAGAGTCCCTGTATAATTTACNACAACCTTGTTATAATCCTGTGCCTCNTCGCCATCACCAACNATCAATTCTTCAACTATTAATCCATTTTCCATAATTTTTATGCTCCTATTTTTTTCAAGAATTAATTTAATTAAACATTAAAAATCTCTAAGATTTTTGTAATGGGTTTTTCATTGTATCTACTTTTCTCAACTGTTAAAAAAGTGGCGTAAATTTACTTTATGATGACATTAGCACAAACTGTATTGGCTCTATGATATTCCCAAAAGCNAAAAGAATATTAGAGTTTTTAGTTGTTTTCCAATTCGGATTCCTACTTCATGCAAATGAAAGGCTTTATTTGGAAAAGGCAAACATACTTGAGAGTAAATCATTAGATGGNAAGCNANTAAANTTCATTTCCGGNGATGTGGTATTTANCAAAGGCGACCTAACTCTTAATTGTCAAGAAGGCAGGCAATATGAAANGGATGGACTTGCCATATTATATGATGAAGTGTCTGCTTTCAAANATCAAATGAATCTTGTCTGTGATACTATTAAGTTTTTTTCAAAAGAAGATAGGCTGCTTGGTATTGGTAATTCACATGTATGGGATAATGATTATGACCTAAAAGCTGATACCATCACTATTTTCACAAATATTGATAGCGGAATTGCAAGTGGCAACGTAACTCTCATACAAAAAGGTCAGACAATAAATGCAAATAGAATTGAATATCAAAAAGAAAATACCAGAGATGGAGTCTCCTACATAGCAATTGGCAATGTGACNATTCAAGACTCTTCTAGATTAGCAACTTGTGGGATAGCAACATATAANAGAATNAATGAAGAAACAATTTTGGATGTTAAACCAGAAATAAAAGAAAACTATAGACTACTAACCGGGGAAAAAATCATTTTAGACTATGAACAAGAGATATTAAAAAAACTACATATTCCTAAAAATGCATTTGCAATAACCCCTATAAGAGGATACCAACGATCTATTGTCGACTCCACTCAGGTTGGCGATAGCCTTAAGTTTGAAGATAGGATGGAAGGAACTACTTTGACTAGCTTTTTTAAAAATGGGATATTGGATTCCTTAAGAATAGAGGGAATGGCAAAAACAATTTATCATGTATTTGAAGATTCTATATATCAAGGTAAAAATAATGCCTCTGGTGATACCATCGCCTTGTCATTTTATAATAATGATCTGAGTGTAATCAATATTGTAGGAGGTTCCGAAGGAAAATATACCCCTGATTCGGTTTTTAATGAAAATGACCAGCCTGTGGTATACAAAGCAAATACAGTAAAATATCGTTTGTTAAATGACGCATCTGATTTTAATGGCAATGTTAACATAAAACATGGTAGAACAACTCTAGATGCAGGTTTTGTCAATGTAAGTTGGAAGACAAATATGCTTGATGCTCTACCCNGNCTNGACGGNGACACATTAANCGAACCAATCCCTCCCATTATNAANGAAGAAGGCAGAGACCCAATGACTGGAGATGCCATGACGTACAATCTAAGAACGAGAAAAGGACGTATCACAAAAGGAGAGACAAGAGCAGACGATGGTTATTACACTGGTAGCAGAATTAAAAACGAATCAAAAAAAGTATTTTTTATTGAAAACTCCACCTATACTACTTGTGATCATGATACTGCGCACTTCCACTTTGAATCATCAAAAATGAAAATAATTCAAAATGATGTTGTAGTTGCTCGTCCGATAATCCTTCATCTGGGACAAATACCAGTTTTTGGGATACCGTTAGGAATCTTTCCTCATAAAGGAGGGCAACGCCATTCGGGCTGGATAATGCCATCATACGGTGATAATAAAAACAGAGGTCAATATATCCAAGGACTTGGATTTTATTGGGCCCCTAGTGATTATTGGGATTCAAAATTCACATTAGGGTTTGGAGACAAACAAGGTACGACATTTAGAATTAATACCCAGTATAGACTTCGCTATAAATTTAATGGTAGCTTAAATTTCTTCAATCGACAATATCTCAACGGTACCAATGACATAATGGATCTAGCAGGGAATAGAAACACCAGTACTTCCTTGCGGTGGACTCACAAGCAAGAGTTGCGAAATAATCAGTCTTTGAATGCAAATGTGACCTACTCCACTAGCGGAGACTATAATAAAAAGTACGGCCTATCAGAAGCAGAACGCATGGATCAAAAAGCAATATCCAACATGAGCTACTCAAAACGTTGGCCTAAAACAAAAAATTCGTTTAGTGCAAATTATTATTCAAATATTGATCTATTGATCGATGATAAAACGAACTCAAGCAGTAATTATTTTATTTCTCCGAACAAAGAAGGGGCTCAGATAAATATTGGTAATCAAACTTTCCCGAAATTTTCATTTCGCCATGGTCAAAGTAATCTTTTCCCATCAAATGCTGCAAAAAAGAAATGGTACAATACAATTACATGGAATTATGGATTGAACTATACTAATAAAAATAGAGATTATTATGAATCTGTTCAGGTTGACAGTGCACTATTTCAATGGGAAAGAGATTCATCTGGGGTCTTAATAGAGAAAAGCGAACAGAACAATGGCTGGATACATACATCAACCATCAATGCTCCGCAAAAGNTGTTCAAATATATTTCGATAAATCCAAGCATTAATCTAAAATCTGCATGGGTAAATGAAACTCAAGAAGGTATATGGAATGGTTCTACTTTTGATAAAACANATAAAGAAGGATTTGCATCTAGAACCACTGGNTCGTTNTCAATGAATACNAATACACAGATATATGGTCTTTTTGCAATNCCTATTGGACCATTGAAAGCAATTAGACATGTCATGTCGCCATCCATTGGTTACTCATGGACACCGGATTTTTCCAAAAAAGTATTTGGCCAAGACCTTGGCTATATAATAACAGAAAAAGATTCACTGGGTAATGAAATATTCTTAGATAGATTCTCTGGAACGATGGCAGGTAGCACACCAAGGTCTGAACGCAGATCCATGACCTTTGGCTTGAATAATATTTTTCAGGCAAAAGTAAAAAAAGGAGATGAGGATAAAAAAATAGACCTCTTAAGTTGGAGAATGAGCTCAAGCTATAATTTTGCAGCTGATTCAATGAAACTAGCCAACCTTCGATCTAGTGTTCGCTCAAAAATTGCTGGGAAATTAAANCTGGATTTGAGTATGACCCATGATTTTTATAAGTACAACATCGATAACAATCGTCGCATAAATGATTTTAATAAAAATACTAGTGGTATGATTACACCAAGATTAATTAATGCTCGCTTATCCACTGGATTTAGATTAATAGGCTCATCATGGGANAGTGATGATAAAAAAAGTGACCCAGACAGTACGAAGGATACAACCAACTTTGATAATGACTTAACTGATACAGGATTAGAAAACCCTCTTAAAAACATGAGAAACACAATTGGGGGAAAGCAAGGATGGAATAGCAATGTAAGTCTTAGTTATTCTTATTCAGCTTCAAACCCTTCAAATCCAACAAAGAATTTTTGGGCCAATACAACCTCAACTATTAACATCACTCCTAAATGGAGAGTATCTTATCGCGCTAGGTTTGACCTTATTAAGCGAGATCTAGTTAGTCACTCTTTTTCAATATATCGTGACCTACATTGCTGGGAATTATCATTGAATTGGACCCCAACTGGAATAGGGCAAGGAATTAATTTTAGGCTAAACGTAAAATCACCAACTTTACGAGACCTAAAAATTGAAAAAAGAGGCGGTGTCTACTCCGGTGCAGGATTTTAAATCTTCAATTGTACTACTTGAACTATTGAAAGAAATTCTAGTTATAAAATTGACTACTAATGCTCTGTCCTAAATGCCATTCCGAATATCTCGATCACCTCAAAGAGTGCGGTGATTGTAAAACTGATCTTATAAGCGCTAGCCCAATAGACCTCCCAATACCAGAAATGATGTGGTCACCACTTATTCCTTTTGATGGGAAGATCTATGCAGATATGGCAGCAGAATTATTAGACAATAACTCTATCCCTTATTACTTTAAAATGGATTGGGCATCATCTGCTTTTAGTATTGAGGCTACTACTATTACAGGTCAAATTGTACGAATTTTTGTTCCAAAAGAACATCTCGATAAGGCAAATAGATTGGCCTCATCAGTCACTGGTAAAAGGATATGAAACAAATACGTAGCATAAAGGGAACACATGACATTCTTCCAAATGAGATCTATAAGTGGCAACAACTTGAATCAATAGTATGTCGGACTTGCGAACAATTTGGATATCGAGAAATACGTAATCCTATTTTCGAAGAAACAGGACTCTTCTCAAGGAGCGTCGGGCAAGAAACAGACATAGTTACCAAAGAAATGTATTCTTGGGAAGATATTAATGGTAAACACCTTACATTAAGGCCTGAGCTTACGGCATCAGTTACAAGAGCCTACATACAACACAACCTAGGTAACCAATCCCCGATACAACGTCTCTACTACAATGGTCCTCTTTTCAGAAGAGAGAGGCCTCAAAAAGGTCGGCAACGTCAATTTCATCAATTCGGTGTTGAAGCATTTGGGTCTAATAACCCCGAACAAGATGTCGAAATAATTTCAATCGCATGGAGAATTATCCTGCAATGTGGACTTGAAAATGAAACAACACTGAACCTAAATAGCATTGGTTCTGAAGAATGCAGGGACAAGTATCGAATTGCACTGAAGGACTATATCCATCCTTATTTAAAAGATTTTTCCCAAACAAGTCAGCATCGATTTGAGACCAACCCTTTGCGTATTCTTGATACAAAATCTGAAAAAGAGCAGAACATATTAAAAGGTGCGCCAAAAATCTCTGATTATCATACTGAAAACGATAGTTCACATTTTAATTCCCTCATAGGGTTCTTAAAAAATATGAACATACCTTTTTCTATTAACCATAAACTTGTTAGGGGACTAGACTATTACACTGGGACAGTATTTGAGTTCAATTCACATAGCTTAGGAGCGCAAGATGCCCTGCTAGGAGGCGGGCGCTATAATGACCTGGTAGAAANTCTCGGAGGGAAATCTACCCCAGGAATAGGATTTGCGGCAGGGGTTGAAAGATTTCTTATTGCAATGGAACAGTCTGGTATAAATACAAAAGAATCTAGCTTGGATATTTATTTTGTTTGCGTTGGTGAGAAAGCACTCCCAAGCGTTCTTGAGATTTCAAAAAAGTTAAGAGAAATTGGTCTAAAAGTAATTTCAGATACTTTGAGAAGAAGTATAAAATCGCAATTGCGTGAGGCAAATAAACTTGAAGCAAAGTATGCATTAATGATTGGCGAAAACGAAATAAAGGACAATAATCTAATATTAAAAGATCTCTCAAAAGGAATTCAAAAAACAATTCTCCAATCTGAGGTAATAAACTTCTTTGAAGATTTGACAAACTAAATTTCAGAATATTATATTATACATGCGTATATGAGAATGAGCTATTTGTAAACAAATTTTAGGATAAAAAGTAAAATGAGTAATAAATCACTTCTAATAGTTGAGTCACCGACAAAGGTTAAAACGATACAACAGCATCTTGGCAATGAATATGATGTCATCTCATGCGTAGGGCATGTCAAGGACCTTCCTAAAAATAATCTAGGAATTGATATTGAAAATGATTTTGCAATAGAGCTTGATGTCCTGCCAGATAAAAAAGGTTTTATATCAGAATTGAGAAAGAAGTCTAAAGTGTCTAATAGAGTTTTAATAGCTACAGATCCAGACAGAGAAGGAGAAGCAATCGCATCACACCTTGCATCAGAAATTCCTGAAGAAAAACTAGAGAGAGTCCAATTTACAGAGATTACTAAAGCGGGGATTGATGAAGGAATAAATAATTTTAGGGAGATAGATCATGATCTGGTAGCAGCACAAACAGCTCGAAGAGTCATTGACCGCTTGGTTGGGTATAAGGTCTCACCTGTCCTATGGGCTACCTTACANAGTAATATGAATTTTGTTTCAACCAACCTTTCAGCAGGCAGGGTCCAATCAGCAGCAGTCAAAATCATCGTAGACCGAGATCGTCTTAGAGCAAAATTCATTACCTCTACATATTTTGATCTCAAGGCTGAACTCAAAAAGCTAGATAGCGAAGAAAAATTAATTGCTTCATTGGTCAAGGTAGATGGTGCAAAGGTCGCAAGTAGTAATGATTTTGATTCTGAATCAGGTGAGTTAAAAAATAAGGATGTTCTTATCTTATCAGAATCTCAATCTGATGAACTTGTAAAAGAATTAGAATCAGGGGATTGGACAGTCACTGATATAAAAGAAAAGCCTCGAACGTCAAATCCAAAGCCCCCATTCACAACTAGTACACTACAACAAGANGCCGCGCGAAAGCTTCGAAGTTCAGCAAGACAAACNATGAGTACGGCACAAAAATTATATGAAAATGGATTTATCACATACATGCGTACTGATTCAACACATTTATCAGATGAAGCATTAACAGGCTCTAGAAAAGTAATAAACGATCTATTTGGAAAAGAATTTCTTCCAGAAAAACCGAATCAGTATGCTACAAAGGTTCGCAATGCACAAGAAGCACACGAAGCCATCAGGCCTGCACATCGTATTTTCCGAACTGTAGAAGAAGTGAAAGCTAGCCTNGGAGATGAGGCAGCAAAACTATACGATTTGATATGGAAAAGAACTGTTGCTAGCCAAATGAAATCTGCAAAACTAAAACAAACAACAATAACCATATTGAATCAAAAAGCAGAATTTCGGGCAAATGGACAAATGATATTATTCCCTGGATATATGAAGGTCTATGTAGAAGGGATAGATAATCCAAACAAAGACCTAGCAAATAAAGAGCGCATCCTTCCAAATCTAGAAATAAAAGAAGTACTCCATTGTAAAACAGTTGCTCCAGATTCACATAGCACAAAGCCACCTGCTCGTTTTACGGAAGCCTCTCTTGTAAAAGCCTTGGAAGAAAATGGTATTGGAAGACCTTCAACATTTGCATCAATTTTGGCAACTATTGTTCGCAGNGGGTACGTTGATCGAAAAAGTGGAAAACTTTCCCCTACTTATCTAGGACTTGCAGTTACTCAACTATTAGAAAATCATTTTACCAATCTAGTTAGTAAAGAGTTTACTGTAAAAATGGAAGATGGCTTGGATGAAGTATCNCGCGGCGAATTAGATGCCGTGCCATTCATGACCAATTTTTATAAAGGCGGAGGAAGATTTGCAGGACTAGAAAAAATGCTAGATGAAAAAGTTGATATTCCTGCTGCATGCACGATAACAGTTCCAAAAGAAATCACTGAATCGACGGAGGGACGAATTGGTAGATATGGCCCATATCTAAGAAGAGGGGAGGATACAAGGTCAATACCTAATGATATATATATGGGCGATCTTAATCTTGAAACAATTGAAAAAATATTCAATGAAGAAACAAAAGAAGATGAACCACTTGGAAACGACCCGAATACTGGTGATGAGATATGGATAAAAAAAGGACCATATGGCCACTACGTCCAAATAGGTGATACAAAAACACGAAAAGGCATACCTAAAAGCTTTTCACTTTCAGAAGTAGATATTGAATATGCATTAAAATTATTATCACTACCAAGAGAGGTAGGGAATCATCCCGAGACCAATGAAATTATTACTGCCGATTATGGTAGATATGGACCTTACATAAAATGCGGTAAAAAGAATGCATCATTGAGGGGGCAAGAGACACCTTTAGATATAACAGTAGAAAAAGCTATTGAATTATTGGCTAGTAAGAATAAAACCAGTTCTGAGATCAAAACCTTAGGAGATCATCCAAAAACTGGAGAATCCCTTGTTGTAAAATCTGGTAGGTATGGACCATACATCAGTGATGGAAAAGTAAATGCTTCATTGAAAGGAGATGTTGATCCTGAAAATATTACACTTGAAGAGGCTACTGCTCTNATAGACGATAAAAGACTTAATCCACCAAAAAAGAAACAACGTAGAAAAAAGAAAAAGTAAGAGATGCCATATTTGCAACCTCTAAATACTAACTTCTAAATGAAATATGAATAAAACAATTGAAAAAATAGTTTCCTTATGTAAAAGAAGAGGGTTTATTTTTCAGAGCTCCGACATTTATGGAGGGTTTTCAGCCATTTATGATTATGGACCTCTAGGCATTGAACTAAAGAATAATATTTCGCAACTGTGGTGGAAAGATATGACTCAGGTCCATGAAAATATTGTAGGGCTTGATAGCGGTATTTTAATGCACCCAAAAATCTGGGAAGCTTCAGGGCATTTAGGTGCATTTAATGATCCTCTAGTTGATTGTAAACAATGTAAATCACGGTATCGTGCAGATGAATTTTCGGAGGATTATGCCTCAATTGATTGGCAAAGTATTCAATGCCCTAATTGCGGGACAACTGGAAGCTTTACGGAGCCACGACAATTCAATCTTATGTTTAAGACTCATGTTGGGCCAGTGGAAGAATCTGGGACTGAAGCCTTTTTGCGACCAGAAACTGCCCAAGGCATCTATGTTAACTATCAACTAGTTCAAGGCGCAATGAGGATGAAAGTTCCCTTCGGTATTGCACAGATTGGGAAAGCCTTTCGTAATGAGATAGTTGCTAGAAATTTTATTTTTCGAACCAGAGAATTTGAGCAAATGGAAATGCAATATTTTGTGAAACCTGGGACTGATGATGATATTTTAAATCAATGGAAAGATAAACGTCTAAATTTTTATTTAGAAAAACTCGACATAGAAAAAAATAAGTTACGCTATCACGAGCATGATGATAGTGAGCTTGCTCATTATGCAAAGGAAGCCTGGGATATTGAGTATNATTTCCCATTTGGTTGGTCTGAAATTGAAGGTATTCATAATCGAACTGACTTTGATCTATCNAGGCATCAAGAATTCTCAGGGAAGAATCTATCNTACTTTGACCAACCCAATAATGAAAGATATTTACCTTACATCATTGAAACATCTGCAGGTCTAAATAGAATGCTATTAACTGTCCTTGCAGATGCNTATTGGGAAGATGACGATAACAATCGAACTGTTATGAAATTTCATCCTAGGCTTGCACCTGTTAAAGCTGTTATCTGTCCATTAACTAAGAAGGATGGACTTCCTGAAAAAGCTCGAGAAGTTCTAGAGATTCTTAAACCACATTTTAAAGTTATTTATGATCAACAAGGATCCATTGGTAAACGATACTACCGACAAGATGAGGCTGGGACTCCATTTGGAATAACAGTTGACCATGAATCCCTTGAGGATAATACAGTAACGCTACGTGATCGTGATTCAATGAAACAAGATCGCATATCTATTGACCAACTATTAACAGCAATCCAAGATAATATTATTTAATTATTCACTTTATTAAAAAATATAGATCATTAAACACATCAAAGATGAAATTACTTATTTTCATTTTTGCNATTTCCAATCTCTCTTGCGAGCGAGAAGTTGAGGTCTCTCAAGAAAAATACTCCAAAATGATCACACATCGTAATCTAGGTCTAGCTTATTTGGAAGAAGAAAGATTTAATGAATCAGCTAATGAATTTAAAGCATTAACTCAGATAGCAAACAATGAACCTCTTGGGCATGCCAATCTTGGCTTAGCATATTTGAGGATGGATGATGAATTAGATAATGCAAAGAGTGCACTTGAGAGAGCATTAGAATTATCACCAAAAAATCCTGATATTAAATTTCTTTTAGCAAAAGCATATGAGATTGAAGGCCTTGAAAGGCAATCATTAAGTATACTTAAAAATGTCGTAATTGAAACTCCAGACCACATTAAATCATTATATCAATTAGGTATCACGCTCTCAAAATCATTAGACCCCAATGATAGAGAATTGGCAATAACATATCTTAAAAGAGCTTGCAACATATTGCCAGGAAACATTGCATCTTCATTAAAACTAATTGAATTATTAATAGATACTGATAGATCTGATGACGCTCTTTATCAATTGCAGACCTTGCAGCAAACTCTTCCTTTAATACCAAAAGATGCTAATGAATTATTAAGAACAATATTAAAGTTTTTACACGAAGGGAATTCAGCAAAAGCAAAAGTACCCCTAGTTATGCTTCATAATCTTCTAAAACCAAAAGCTATTTATCAAGCATCTATTATCGAAGTCAGAGAGACAAAGGGTCCCATAGCAGGCAGCCCATTAAATCATTTTATAAACACAAAAACAAGTAAAAAGAATATTAAAAACAATAAGAAACGTAATATTACGTTCATAGATGTTACCTCATCTAGTAATCTGAGTATTGCAAATGTTGGACTTGATACGAAAAACATCGATGATAAATATTATCCAATATTTGCGCTAGGTGATTATGACCTAGACGGAGATATTGATCTATTTAATATCAACAGAGCTAGCCCAAACAATAAAGGGAGGAAATTTCTATTAGAAAATGAAAGTGGGTATTTTACTGATCGAACATCATTTACCAATTTCGAGCACGATGGGAAAGATCGATCAGTAATTTTTTCTGACTATGACAATGATGGTTATCTTGACCTATACATAAGCAACAACATTAAAGATAAGCTCTATAAAAATCTTGGTAATGGGACCTTTAGTTCAATTGATAGCCTGACATTTAATAAAGACTACAGTAGTTCTAGATCTTTATTCTTAGATCTTGATCTTGAGGGTGACCTTGACCTTTTTATTACTACAGGAAGCAAAAATTTGTTTTTAAGAAATAACTCTGATGGCTCTTTCACCGATATTAGTAATACATCAAATTTAGGTGGAGATCCAAAGTCTAGTATAGGTGTCTCCTTTTCTGATTTTGATGATGATGGAGACTTAGATCTATTTATTTTGAATGAAGATGGGAGTCATTATTTTTTCGATAACCAGAGACAGGCTACATTCAAAGACATAACTAAAACTACTGGAATAAAAACAGTTAATGATCATAAAAGCGTAATACCAGTTGATTATAACAATGATGGCTTAATCGATTTATTTATTAATGGAGTCAATACCTACTCCTTATATAAAAACATTGGAAATTCTCAATTTATTTTAGACCCCGATTGGTTTGATTATAGAGAAATCCTAAAAGATCATTACGGTGGTATTGCGACCTTTTTTGATGCTGACAATGATGGTTATGTTGATCTATGCTTAAGCCTAACTGATAAAAAATCAAAAANAACTACACTGCATTTACTTTATAATGATGGTAGTGGAAAATATTTAAATCCGTCATTAATGTATAATGAAATTTCATCAGAGGTGAGCCAACTAAAGAGTGCTGACTATGATAACGATGGAGATCTAGATATTTTTCTTTCCACTACAGATAANCAAATTAGACTTTTACGAAATGAAGGCGGTAACCTTAATAATTTTATAAAAGTAAGACTAACAGGGCTTAGAGTTGGTAGTGGGAAAAATAATTATTTTGGGATTGGGTCTAAAGTCGAATTAAAAGCTGGAGGCCTCTATCAAATAAAATATGTTGATGAACCAGTGATTCACTTTGGAATTGGGAAAGAGGTTTCTGCGGATCTAATTAGAGTGGTGTGGAGCAATGGGGTACCTCAAAATCGATTTAAACCACAAAAAAATCAAACAATCATTGAAAAACAAGTTTTAAAAGGCTCATGCCCTTATTTATTTGGTTGGTCTGGTAGTGAGTTTGAATTTATCACCGACGTTTTGTGGCCAAGTGCACTTGGAATGCCTCTAGGCATTATGGCGGGGGAACCATTATATGCTTTTCCAAACTCCACAGATGAATATTTAAGAATCCCTGGGGAAAAGTTGAAAATAGTGGATAATTCGTATATCTTACAATTCACAACAGAGTTATGGGAAACTCCTTACCTTGATAAAATTCATTTAATGGCAATTGATCATCCAGACCATATGGAAGTATATGTCGATGAAACTTTCACACCTCCGCCCTATCCAAAGTTTAAGATCTATGGCTTTACAAAAAAATATCTTCCTATCCGAGCGGTGGATTCTCAGAATAACAACTTAATTGAAAAAATAAATAAAAGAGATAGCGATTATGTCTCAAATATTTACAATGACCTATACCAAGGAGTCACTGAACCCCATGACATTATATTGGAGTTTGACAATATAAATAGTAATGACTCTGTCTTTCTTTTTTTACAAGGATGGTTATTCCCAACAGACGCAAGTATTAATGTCAACCTCTCTCACTCTAAAGATCTGAAATCTATATTCCCATATTTACAGATCCCAAATGAGAATGGAGAATGGAAGACTGTCTTAGATAATATAGGTTTCCCAAAAGGGAAAAATAAAACAATGATCGTAAATCTAACAAAGAAGTTTATTAATAAAGATTACCGCATTCGGATCAGGACAAACATGCAGATATATTGGGACCATATATTCATTGCAAATAGTGAATCTCTAAACAAAATGAATACTTTTGAATTACAACCAATTTATGCAGATTTACACTATCGCGGTTTTTCTACCACATCTCAAAAGAATAAGAGTAGTCCACATATCCCAAATTATTATTCAGTAGAAAAAGGACAAAAATGGAGAGATCTAACAGGATCATATACTAGATATGGNGATGTTTTAAATTTGCTNATGAAATCTGATAATAAATATATTATCATGAATTCNGGTGATGAGATAACAATAAAATTTGATGCATCAAGTTTGCCTNAATTACCAGATGGATGGTCAAGAGATTTTCTTTTTTATAATGATGGATGGTTAAAAGATGGTGACCTTAATACTGCNCGTGGTCAAACTGTAGACCCCCTCCCCTTCCACGGAATGACATCATATCCAGAAGGTGCAGAAGGGAAATATCCAATAAGCNATGAACTTAATTCATACATAAAAGANTATAATACTCGTAAAGTATCGACTGAAATCTTTCAAANATCATTCAAAAAATCGAATTATTNATCTGCTATTTTCAACTATGAGTATCTAATGTNAAATGCAATAACTATCCAAGTACTAAAAGTTGTTATCCTTTACTTGATCATAATCTTACCAACTGAAAGTAACCTAGCTGCTGGGATGGATAATCAAATATATCTTAAAGATAAAACAGATGATTCAGGAATTGACTTCATCCACTACGCACCAAGACCACGTTGGTGTGAAATAGGACCATCAGTTGTTGGCGCCGCAACTAATGAAGGTTTAGANCTAGTTTTTGAGGAAGAGCGTGAATTCTGGAAATCAAATAATCGATTACTGACCATGGATGAATTTGCAAATATTCATTTAATTAAAATGAATGGCTCAGGCGGTGCGTGGATTGATTACGACCTTGATGGAGACTGGGACCTCTACCTTGTTAATTGTCAAGGCGAAGAAAATAATATCACCAATGCTTTTTATGAGAATATTGGTAATGGAAAATTTATAAAAGCAATTAACACCGGTTCAGAAGATATTGGCGAAGGCATGTCTGTATCAGTAGCCGATTACGATAACGATGGTTATCCAGACTTATTCATTACGAACTATGGAAATTTTAAGCTCTTTAGAAATAATGGGAATAAGACATTTACCGATGTGAGTTCTATTGCATTCCCTGATGGAATTAAAGACTGGTGGTATGGAGGTTCTACTTGGGGAGACTATGATCTTGACGGAGATCTCGATCTATATATTGCTGGGTATGTTGATTTTTCTAGAAGACCAAAATATACTAACTTAAGGTTCCCAATGGATTTTGGTGGGTTACCCAATACAATTTATAGAAATAATGGTGATGGCACATTCGAAGATTTAACATCAAAATTAGATGTATTATCTGATGCATCAAGAAAATCCATGCAGGTTTTATTCCATGATTTTAATGAAGATGGGTTTCCCGACATATTTGTTGCAAATGATACAGATGCGAATGGGTTTTACCTAAACCGAGGAGATGGAACATTCAAAGTTTTTTCAGGNCCTAGCGGANTAAGTACCACAGATGGGAGCATGGGGATTGCAATTGGTGATATAAACAATGATGGTTTATCAGATATTGTTTACACAAACTACGCTGCAGAGGTCAATGCCATAGCTTACTTAATTGACAACGAGAGTAGTAATGATGGAAAATTAAAAAATGCAGTATTCACTCAAAATTTTGATTCTCCAATGATTCACAAACTTTCTTGGCCTAAGATAAGTTGGGGGCCTGGACTATTCGACCTTGATAATGATGGCGATCTAGATCTATTTTTTGCAAATGGGCACCTGAATTCAGTTAGCGGTGATAATAGACAATCAAACCTGTTATTTAAAAATAATGGAGGTGGACTATTTCAGGACATATCGTACTCTTCAGGAATCCTTAAAACGGGTCAGCGTATTCATCGTAGTGCAATGTTTGCAGATTATAACAATGATGGGAAAATAGATATATTCATAACTGTCAATGGCCAGCAGATTGAAGATGGTAAGGGCAATACCATACTAGACCCAAATCAAGGTAGAGGTATTCTCTTGCAAAACCAATCTGAGACAAATAATAATTGGATCAAAATACGCTTAGAGGGTATTAAATCAAATCGAGATGCTTATGGATCAGCAGTCTCCATAATATCCAATAAAATAAAACAAAAACAATTTCTCATTTCTGGGGAAGGTTACTTCTCTAGCCACGCAAGAGAACTATATTTTGGAATAGGGAAATCAAATATCATTGAGAATATTGAAATCAGATGGCCTAATGGTTTAATACAAGAATTCAAAGATATCTTTCCAAACCAGACAATATATTTCACTGAAGGAAAAGAGTCCTACTCTCAAAGTAGATAGATACTATTGTTCACTTTATTAGGTTATATATTTTACCACTAAAATATTTACTCCCAATTTTTTTTTCTAAGTGCCTGCTCAGTTTAGATATCTTTTTAATATCTATTCCCATATTATATCCCATAGACTCCATTAAGTAAATTGCGTCTTCTGTAGCAATGTTTCCTCTTGAATTTTTAATAAAAGGTGAACCGCCAATACCACCTAACGAAGTGTCAATTTCTTTTATTCCAAAGTCTAAAGCAGTAAATAAATTCACCAGACCAAGACCATTTGTATTATGTAGGTGAATAGATATTTTAATATCAGAAAATAAACTAACCACTTTCTCTAATAATTTTGATATTTTTTTAGGGTTTGCTAGGCCCGAAGTATCACAAAGAGATATTCTTTTTACTCCCATTCCAATAATCTCTTTTAACCTTTCAATAACTACGAATTGATCAAATGAATCACCGTCTTCAACCCCCCACACACATTGTAGACCTGCCCGAATATTCATAGAATTCTTTTTAGCTATAGCAACAATGTCTTTAAGGTTTTTTAATGATTCAGAAACACCCATAGCTAGATTTTTTTGACTATATCTCTCACTAATTGAAATTGATGTCTCTATCTTATTTAAGCCACAGTTCAAAGCTCTTTCAACACCTTTTTGATTAAATACAAGACCACTAAATTCAATCCCATTAATCTTATCTATTCTACTTGCAAGGTCTTCTGCAAAGGCCATTTGCGGCACTCTCTTTGGATTTACAAAACTTGCAATTTGGATATTTGTAATACCCGCTTCAATAAGGCCTTCGATTATAAATAACCTGTCCTCGACACTAAGATCTCCTCTTATATTTTGAAGACCATCTCTTAGGCCTACTTCCATAATTTCGACTCTGTTATTCATTCTTTTTTTTTTGTTAAATTAATTTGATTTTGACCTACGAAATATTATCATTATTAGACAATTATAATGATCATAAAAAGTCAATGTATCAAAAATAATAATCCAAAATGGAAAATATCATTAAATGCAAAAGATAACACTGCTGGCCTTGTTTTTTATTCAATTTTTCTTTCCGCTAAAAGGTGCAAGTCCTGATCCAATTTTTGGTGAAAATGGAATGGTGGTTTCAACTAGTAAGCAAGCATCTAAAGCGGGAGTTGAAATTCTTAAGAAAGGAGGAAATGCAATTGATGCAGCCGTTGCAGTGGGCTTTGCCTTGGCAGTAACTTCATCTAGCAATGGAAATTTGGGAGGCGGTGGCTTCTTAGTTGCTTCTTTTTCTGATGGTAGATCAATAAGCCTTGACCACCGAGAAAAAGCGCCATCAGGCGCACATAGAGATATGTTCTTGAATGATTCTGATGCAGTAGTCACTGGTATGTCATTATACTCACGTGCAAGTAGCGGTGTCCCTGGAACAGTGGATGGATTGATTAAGGTCTTAGAAGATCATGGATCGGGGGTTATCTCGTTGAGGCAAGCGTTATCTCCAGCCATTAAGTTAGCTGAGAAAGGATTTTTAATCTCTCATTATGAAGCAAATAAATTGAATGCTTATAAAAGATTTTTTGAAGAGAATAGAGCCGCTGCAAAAATCTTCATACAAAATAATCAAAAGCCTTGGAAACAAAATGATCGACTTATTCAAAAAGATCTTGCTAAAACTCTAAAACGAATATCAAAATATGGTCGTGATGGTTTTTATTCAGGACCAGTGGCAGATTTAATTGTTAAAGAAATGAAAAAAGGGAACGGACTCATTTCAATAGATGATCTAACCAATTATAGTTCTAAATACCGGGAACCAATCATTGGATCTTATAAAGATCATAAAATTATATCAATGGGACCTCCTAGCTCAGGAGGGGCGCTATTAGTAAATATGTTAAATATGTTAGAATACTACTCTGATGATAGTCTTGAATGGAATACTTCTGATTATATTCATGTAATGACTGAAATACAACGCAGAGCATACTCTGATAGGGCTGAACATATGGGAGACCCTGATTATTGGAAAGTTCCTTTAGATATGTTCAAATCTAAAAAATATGCAAAAAGTAGAGCATCTGATATTAAAATGAATCAATCAACTCCAAGCAAGGAAGTCTATGCAGGTAATCCAAATGGATATGAATCTCCTGAGACAACTCACTATTCTGTTGTAGATCAATGGGGTAATGCAGTGAGTGTAACAACCACAATCAACCTATCTTATGGTAATGGATGCGTTGTCGAAGGTGCAGGTTTTTTTCTAAATAATGAGATGGATGATTTTTCAGCAAAACCAGGCATACCAAATGCATTTGGATTAATTGGAAACGAAGCGAATTCAATCGCTCCTGGGAAGAGGCCTCTATCCTCAATGACCCC
>NZWG01000013.1 GCA_002698235.1 Fidelibacterota bacterium
ATTATAATGAAAATGAAACAATTTCAATTATAAAGGAAAATGGATTTTCACCTTATAAATACGTTTATCCCGATAATATATTAGTATCTTTGGAAAAAAGGAATTTTGATTCTTATAATACAATTTTTATAAGAAATATAAATTTTGTAAAAAATAGAATAAAACAGAAATCAGTTGTTATAAATAAAAATATTATAGAACTAAATTGATTTCAATTTTGAATTTAAAAAAACTATAAAATTTTTTTCAAATCTATTAATAACTGGTTGAGATAAGAATTTTTTTCGTTTCTTTATCTTTTAATAATATTATCTACACAAGTCCTATTATTTCCAATTTCGAATCTATTTTTTAATAAATGATGATGAATTTTGTGTAACCCCAACCTTTCTTGTGGAGTCTCATAATCTCATTATGTAATTTTGTTTGTTAGTCAAAGGTTTGAAAAAACTAGAAGAATAAAATTCCTGAGTAGTTACTTTATATTTAAAAACTATATGTGGAATGAGGTTCTTACTTACTACCGAACTAATTTCAGAACAATTAAATAAATAATCGAGGGTAAAATATTTTAATCTACAATAAATATAAACTATAGGTTCCTTATGTTTAATAATTTATTAAAACTTGGTTTTTTAAATATATCTACATTGATTTTAATTAGTTTAATTGTTTGGACGACTATTAGTTACGTTGAAGGTGAACCTGTTAATTTGATTAATTTAATTTTAATTATTTTGATTATTCCACTGGTTTTATATCTAGCTAAGGATGTTTTAGAGATATATAAAAATTTGAAGAATTAGATTAATCTTATTTTATACAATAGATTCAGGTAATTATCATAAACCTATATATACCGAATACTTTCTGTAACGATTTAAATTAAATCCTCGTAGGCAGTCTATATGCCGTTATAATATTTCGTAAATTATTTAATATATGAAATTCAATATCATACCAATTTTGGCTCTATTATCATTTCTATCATCTCAGAGCGATGATACCGAGAAGGATATCATAGAATATGGCTATAATTATACTGGTGATTTCAAGAATGGTAAACGCCATGGTATTGGTAAGTATATATATCCCAATGGTGATACATATGAAGGTGAATGGTTAGATGATATAAGACAGGGTGAGGGGACATTTACGTTTGATAATGATAGTAAGACCTATTTAGGAGACTTTGAGTCTGATCTTTTTGATGGGTGGGGTTCTTTACATCTAATTGGTGGAGAAAAGTATGAAGGTGAATGGAAAGAAGGAAAGAAAGATGGCGAGGGCACTTATTATTATCCATTTGGTAATACTTATATTGGTAATTGGGCTAACGACAAAAGAAATGGAAAGGGTACATACATTTATACTTTTGGTAAAAAGTACATAGGAGACTGGAAAGATGATAAAAAGCATGGTATTGGTACATCAATCGATGGCGAGGGCAATACCTATGAGGGGGATTATAAGGATGATAAAAGAAATGGCCAAGGAATCTATATTTTTAAAAGTGGGAATGTTTACAAAGGTGAATTCTTAGATGGAAAGAAACATGGGCAAGGAACATTTACTTATGTTAGCGGTGATATTTATGAAGGTGAATTTTTTGATGGAAATATGGAGGGGAGAGGAGCTTTTAGATTTAGTAATGGGAATGTCTATGAAGGTGAATGGAAAGATGATAAAAGTAACGGGATAGGTGTATATCGATTTAAGAATGGGAATATTTATGAGGGTGAGTTTCGTGATGGTAAACGAAATGGTGAGGGCACATTCACATATCCTGATGGCGAAAATTATGTAGGTGACTATAAAGATGGAAAACGGACAGGTAGAGGAATCTTTACGTTTAAAAATGGTAATACTTATGAGGGTGAGTTTTGGAATGGAATAAAAAATGGACAAGGAACTTTTACTTATCCCAATGGAAATATTTATGAAGGTGAATGGAAAAATGATATGCAGCATGGGCACGGGACATTCACCTACCTCACTGGTGGAATATATAGCGGAGAATGGCGAAATGGTGTAATGAGCGGATATGGCAATTATAGCTATGAGAATGGCGATGTCTATGAAGGTGATTTCAAGAGAGGGAAAATGCATGGTAGTGGATCTTATATCTTTGTTAATGGGAATGAATATCATGGTGAATGGAAAAATGATAAGATGGAAGGAGAAGGTATATATTCCTCAGCTAATGGGAATTATTATGAGGGAGTATTCTCGGATGGGAAATTAAATGGGAAAGGAACATTTAGGTCTTCTATTGGAGAAACATATAAAGGTGAATGGGAAAACGGTAAAATGCATGGTAGAGGGTTATATATTTTTTCCAATGGAAACCGTTATGATGGAGAATGGTTTTATGATAAACGTACTGGCTACGGTATATATTCGTATATCAATGGTGACCTATACGAAGGATTGTTTATTGATGGAATGCGAAATGGTAAAGGAACCTTTAGATATGCTAATGGAGATTTGTATATAGGTAATTGGGTAAGCGACCATGCTAATGGTAGAGGTGAATATTATTACGAAAATGGAGATAGCTATACTGGCAATTGGGTCGACCATAAAAAGAATGGTCAAGGTATATTTAATTATTCTGATGGAAAGGAATACAGGGGCAGCTTTATCAATGATGAGATAATGGGGCCAGGTATTCTTACTTATTCGAATGGTAAACGATTTGATGGTATATGGGTCAATGGAAAAATGGAAGGGCAGGGGATATATACTGATCTTATTGGGAATAAATACGAGGGTGGATGGAAAAATAATCTATTTTACGGTAAAGGGCTTTATACCTATTCAAATGGTGATATCTATAATGGTGAATGGATAGATGGGAGGTATAATGGTAAAGGAAAACTTTCTACTCTTAATGGCGAGAAATATGTAGGAATGTGGGTAAATGGTAAGAGAGAAGGGCAAGGTATNTTATCTGATTTAAATAATGAGAAATATATAGGGCAATGGGNTTCNGANCTTAGAAATGGAGATGGTTCTCAGACTTATTCAANTGGTGATAAATATGAAGGNCANTGGCTAGAGAATAAAAAGCATGGTCTTGGAATTATGGTTTATANAAATGGGAATGTATATGATGGAAAGTGGCANAATGGATTAAGGCATGGATCGGGTGATTATACTTATNTNAATGGNGATATATATTCNGGAAATTGGGAAAGTAGTCAAAAAAATGGAAAAGGTACTATGACTTATATGAATGGCGATAAATACGATGGCGACTGGACAGAGAATAGAATTCAAGGAATGGGAGTATTTTACTTTTCAGATGGTACCTATTATGANGGTGAATGGATAAACGGAAAAAGAAATGGTAGGGGTACTTACGTTACTATTTCAAATGAAAAATACCTCGGTGAATGGAAAAATAATTTAAAAGAGGGTGAGGGTACTTATACATATGGCGATGGAAGTAAATACAAAGGTAATTGGCAAAATGATAAAAGAAATGGTAGTGGGACTTTTACCGATGAGNTNGGTCATCGGTATGTTGGTNATTGGTTAAATGGTCAAAGAGAGGGTAAAGGGACATATTCTTTCGCTGGTCAGAANAAAGATAATTCGGTTNNAGGAGGCTCACTCTTTTTAAAGGGCAATCGTTATGTGGGTCAGTGGAAGAAAGACAAATTTGATGGAGAAGGTTCNTTTAAATATTTAAATGGTGACTCATATGAAGGATCATGGAAGCTCGATAAACGTGATGGAAAGGGTATGTATACCTCTTCAACGGGTGAGCATTATGAAGGTCATTGGAAGAATGACCTTAGAGATGGNCAAGGGGAGATGGATTATGNCAATGGNGATCGTTTTGTTGGTAATTGGAAACAAGACGTTAAGGATTCTGANGGTGAGATGATNTATAANAATGGGGATAGATATAANGGAAGTTGGGCTAATGACCTGAAACATGGTAAAGGTATCTATTATTATAGTAATGGNGAGATCTATGATGGACTTTGGACCGATAATGTAAGGTCTGGANGAGGTAAATATAATTATAAGAACGGCGATCAGTTTGATGGNGATTGGCATAATGGAATAAGAANAGGATATGGNCTGTTTAAGGATTCCATGGGGAATACNTANGAGGGTAATTGGGAGAATGATTTAAGAAATGGTAAAGGTACTTATGNTGATGTCAATGGAGATAGATATATTGGTGATTGGATGAATGATATGAGGCATGGTGAAGGTAAGATAACTTATTCAAATGGAGATAATTATGAGGGTGATTGGGTAGACAATAATAAAGAAGGGCAAGGCATTGAAGCATTTATTGCAGATGGTATTATCTATTCAGGAGAGTTTAAAAAAGGTTTGTTCCATGGAAAGGGTAAGTATAGCTCTAATATTGGGGATACCTATGATGGTGATTGGAATTCTGGAAAACAAGATGGACTTGGTGTATACAAATCATCAATAGGAGATAAATATAAAGGTGCCTGGAAAAACGGGATGAAACATGGTAAAGGTATATATAACTTTGTAGATGGCAGTATCTATGATGGTAATTGGGAAAATGATCAGATAATTGGTAATGGAAAGTATACATTTTCGAATGGCAGTATTTGTGTAGGAAACTTTCTGAATGGCAAGATCAGTGGGCAAGGTAGCTATGATTATGTAAATGGAGATCGTCATGTAGGCAGTTTTTTATCTGGAAAAAGAGATGGCTTAGGAACCTGCGCCTATTCAAATGGTGATATCTATAAGGGCGAATGGAAGAATGACCTGATTAATGGACAAGGAAAATATTCTTATCGCAATGGCAATATATATGAGGGAGAATTTGTTTCAGGAGTGATGAATGGACAAGGTACATATACGTTTAAGAATGGAAATCTGTATGTTGGTGATTTTAAGGATGGTAAAAGGGATGGAATCGGAATATTTACCTACGANAATGGCAATAAATATGTAGGTGAATTCAAAAATGGCACAATGGATGGGCAAGGTACTTTTACTTATCCCAATGGGGATAAGAGAGTAGGGGTTTGGAGAGACGGTAAACCGGTTAACTAGATTTGATGAACGGAGCTCGGTTCTATTCTCTTTTTTGTATAGTTTTTTTAAGTTGCGCATGCTCATTTTTCGATAGTCCAAATATATATGTTGAACCAAATAGGTGGTCTGGTAAAAGAGTGATTTTTGCTGATCTAGATGATAATTATAAACGCACGAATAACTTTAACAGAATATGGTCAAAAATTCATAAAAATAGATACAGACCATATTTTAGATTTCTTGGTCAAAGATATATCGTAGTTGGTACGCTTGAAAGATTTAAGAAAGATTTTTTAGTNATTAAAGATATGAATGGTAATCAATATAAAATGGAGCTAAAAGAAAAGGGAAATGAATTAGAATCCCTTCCAAGCTATTTTTTATCTGATGATTTAGAAAAAAAAGCAAAAAATATGATTGGAAAGAAACTTTGGCTAAATAATACTAAAGACCCAAATAATTTTTATACTTTTTCAGATTATGAATTCAAGCGTTTTGAACCGGTAATGGTTTTAGATTTTTTCCCTTTCCAGAACAAAGATTATGACCATCCGGTTTGGTTAAAGGTTCAATCTTTGTCAGGAGATGAAGGGTTTGTGAGATACAATGGTGATGAAGGTCGTATTGGTATACAAGATCANTACTATATAACTGAACCCATCCCAAGCTCTTTGGGTAAGAGATTGATAGATAAAATACTAGATAAAGAAATTGAAATAGGTATGGAAGATAGACAGGTTAGAATATCAATAGGCAATCCTGATGAGATCAATACAACATCTAGTCGCCATGGTGTTGGAGAGCAATGGATATTTATAGATATAAAAGGAAATAAAACCTATTATCAATTTGAATATGGAAAGTTAACTTATATTAGTAATTAAGGATAGGTTCAGTAATCTATATTTATGACATGCGCAATTTAATTCAATTGACATTATCTATAATAATTTTATCTTCGATCTGTATGTCAAAGCAGTTAGATACCTTGACATACTATGAAAAGTTTAATAGCGCACTATCAATATTTAAAGAGGGCCGATACCGACTAGCTGAATTGAAATTTTCGAGTATTTTATCAAATGAGAGAGCTTATAAGGACCCAGCTGCACAATTAATTATTGCCAAATCTCAATATCATCTTAAACTTTTTGATAAAGCACACCGATTAAGCAAGTCTATCCTAACTAATTATCCTAATTCGCCTTATGAGAAAGATGCGTTGGTATTACTAGGCGATATTGCTTTGGGGCAAAAAAATACTACAAGAGCTTTTAAGTATTATCTAAAAGCTCGTCCTCAAATAGAAGATCGTCTCTACTTAAATAAAATTGATGAAAGGATATATAATTGTATAGGAATTGGTGTTAAAGAAGAGACTTTGGAGGGATTACTCTTCAGAGAAAAAAATCAATTTAATCGTGCAATTATCAACTTATCAAGAGCTTACAGGGCATGGATGAATGGTAATGATTATGATCAAGAATCTAGTATTAATGAGATTGATCCATTTTACTTACCTGATTATTTCTCAAGTCTATTTGGTTCATTAAAAAATTTAGTTAAGGATGAAATTAAACAACCTGTCACAGTTGCTGTTTTGCTACCACTTTCAGGCTCAAATAAAGAAATGGGGTTATCATACCTATTAGGTTTGAGTAAATTCTTAGATCGGTCAAATATTTCTAAGAGAATTCGATTACTAGTCTATGATACAAAGGGTATCGTAGCCAATACACTTGAAATCATAAACCATTTGTCCACAGCACCTGAGATAATGGCTGTTTTAGGGCCATTAACAAGAGATGAAATATTATCACTATCAGGGCAAAATTTGACATTACCCATTCTGCTTCCCAAGTCAGAATTGTCAGGCCTATCTGAGATAGTTGATAATCTCTTTTTTTTATCACCATCATCTAAGACAATAGCTAAGCGAACTGCTGAAATGATGATAAAAGAATTGAACCTAAAACATATTGCAGTTTTATCTCCTGGGAATGGGCAAGTAAAATTAATTACTGACTATTTTCTTGAAGAATGTCATCAGCTTGGAATAGACCCAGTGGTCTTAGAATGGTANATAGAAAAGCCTGAGAATTTATCTAGACAACTGAAGAACATACGAAAAATAGCATGGGACTTGATTCCAGAAGANAAAAAAGAAGATAATTCNCTAGGCCTTGAAATAGATAGCTTAGATGCTTTATTNGATGTTGATGTTACAGACTTTTTTGAATTGCCACCGGATGAAGAGGTGGAAAAAATGGATAAAAAAGATTCTGCGAAAGTATTTTTAGAGACTATTGATGCATTCTATGCTCCAATAAGGCAGGATGAATTAACCTACATTGGNACACAATTACCNCTNTATAATTTTAATACGTTATTTTTTGTAAATGAAAATTGGTTAGAAATGTCAGTATTAAATCAAGATGTAATTGGNCCACATTTTCAAGGGATGAGGATTATTTCAGATGTGTATTCTGAAATATCTAATGGTNATCAAGATTTATTTACAAACTATAATTCACTTGCAGNTGACCATATATCTTTTATATCCTCCATAATCGGGCAGGGTATATCAAAACGAAAACACTTCCTTGAAAGATTAAGAAAAAACATTGGGTTTGATGGTAATAGATCATCAATAAAATTCGTTGGAGTTAACAATAATGAAAATGGTTCTGTGCAAGTACTAGAATATTCTGATAATAAAATAAAAAAGTTAGGTGTCTATGATGGGGAGGAGGTCATCCAAAATATTGGGCAATGAATTTTTACAGATCAAGCCTCAATTCTCGAACAATAATATTAAGGCTTTTTTTTCATTGAGGTCATTTCCAGCTAATGGTGAAGCAGGACGAAATGAGCTTGCAAAAATAGTTGGATTTAAACCTCAAAACCTTATCACTCCAATTCAGATTCATTCAACCAATGTTAACTTTGTTTTAACTGCCGACCTTGTACCAAGGTGTGATGGTGTATTTACAAATAAAAAAGAATTAACTTGCTCTATTCAAGTCGCTGACTGTATGCCTATATACTTTGCTCATTTATCAGAAAATGTTTTTGGATTAGTGCATGTAGGATGGAGAGGGTTAGTTGATGGTATCTTAGAGGAATCAGCAGCGCTTCTATCAAAAAACGGATATAAGTTATCTGATTTTGAGATTGTTATTGGACCATCAATTCAAAAATGTTGTTTTGAAGTACGAGATGACATTATAAAAAAATTTAAAAGTGAATTTATAATTCGTGCAAATCAAAATGGTGTATATAAAGTAGATTTACAAAAATATGCTTTCAGCAAAATGGCTCATATGGGTTTTGAAGAAAGTAATATCGAACTATCCAATGATTGTACATTTTGTTTGCAAGAAAAATATCATTCCTTTAGAAGGGACGGTAAGAATTCAGGCAGAATGTTAGGGCTCATTGGAAGTAGTTAACTTATTTATAAAATTAGTAGAAGGATGATGTAAGAAATATTGATGACAATTATTGATGGACTCATTTTAGGAATCATACAGGGACTCACTGAGTTTCTTCCAATTAGTAGNTCCGGNCACCTTGTTCTTGTGCAAGATNTACTTGAATTAGAACTACCTGGAAATGACTTTGAAATTTTATTGCATCTTGGGACTCTTTGNAGCATTCTAGTTGTCTTTTTTAAAGATATAAAAAGTATTTTTTCGACTATTTCATCAAAAAAAACCCAAAAATTTATATTAATGATATTTATTGGCACAATACCTGCTGTAATTATTGGGCTTGGATTAAAAGACTCAATAGAACAATTATTTGATGACCTTTTAGTTGTTGGTTTTGCATTGATCTTTACTGGTTTCATATTAATTAGTTCTTTTTATTTTAACAGACAAAAGAAAAAATATTCAATANTCATTTCATTTCTTATTGGCCTTGCTCAAGCGGTTGCAATCATTCCAGGAATNTCAAGAAGTGGTATGACCATTAGTTGTGCCTTATTGTTAGGCCTTGACTCAAAAAAAGCTGCTAAATTCTCATTTCTTTTGGCGATTCCTGTCATTGGAGGGGCAGGTCTCTTGATGCTCGCAGATATGGAAAATGGTTTGAACATAGATATTTCAACATCTTTAGCTGGTTTCTTTTCTTCATTTTTTGTTGGTGTTTTTGCATTAAAGTGGTTACTAGCATGGTTGCAAAATGGGAAATTTCATTACTTTGGAATATATTGTCTTTTCATTGGAATTATTACTGTCTTGGTTTGAATGGATCTCATAAGTCTCATATTTATTGTCTATTTGTGTTTTCTTTTACTGGTTGGTTTTTTTACATATGGTTTCTCAAAGACGCAAGAGGATTACTTCTTAGCTGGAAGAAAACTAGGACCTTGGGTAACTGCATTCTCAGAAAGAGCTTCTGGTGAATCAGCTTGGCTTCTTTTAGCTTTGCCTGGTGCTGCTATTACTATAGGATTAGGCGAAATATGGTCGGTTATTGGTATAATAGTTGGAATAACTGCATCTTGGTATTTAATTGCCGAGAAATTAAGAGTGGAAACTGAAAAATACGATTCACTTACCATTCCTGAATTTTTACATCGAAAGTATAAAGATGATTCAAATATAATTAGATTATTCTCTGCACTTATTATT
>NZWG01000014.1 GCA_002698235.1 Fidelibacterota bacterium
TCTGGAAAAAATTACAACCATAAAACCAAACACAACGAGCACACCAAAAAACCACAACCAAAGAAATAGAGAACTAAAGGAGTCAAAAATGAAGAACACGAACAAAGGATTCACACTAATAGAATTGATCATGGTCACGATCATCCTAGGTATACTAGCAGCAGTCGCGATCCCAAGATATATGACATCAGTCCAAAAAGCTGAAGAAGCTGCAGAAGATGCAGTGGTCAGCTCGATCAGAGCAGGTCTTGAAACATGGGCAACTGAGAAATTGATGGACAACGGTCGTCGTAGCTGGCCTACTACCCCATGGGACGGTTTAGATACCAGACCAGCAGGTTGGGCAGCCGATAGCGAAGACGCAGGCGATGATGGCGAATGGCGTTTCAACGGAACCACAAGCAACATTACTCACATGCGTGGTGACGGAACCTTGGTACACTGGGACTATGAAAAAGGAACCAACAGCGGTGGTAACACTGATGCAGTAGGTTCACTTGGATCTAGAGAAGCAGGTGCCGGTAGCTAAGGAATTGATCTGATCTAATTAGATTAAAACCAAAATTATCTTAGAAAGGCTCCGGAAAAACCGGAGCCTTTTTAAATTCGGAACGATAAATAAACAAACCTACTTCAGATGAAACATCAACAAACAAAAAGACATTCGAGTGCAGCGGGATTTACAATGATGGAGTTGGTTGTAACACTCGCACTAATGGGAGTACTATTCAGTTTTGCTATTCCAGCATACAGTGGTGTATCTGAAGAGATGCAAGGGAAACGAAATGTGGCGAATATGCAGACCATACGTGAGGTATTCTTCCATTATTTTTATAGGATGCATCAGCAAAAAGGCAGGATCGCTCATTTTCCACCACCTCCTGTAAATGAAGAGAAGGTCATGGATGATCTATGGGCGAGTACGCCAATGGATTCAGCTCTATCCTTTCAAGCGCCAAAAAATCTATTTGCTACTGGGGAGTTACCGAAAAATGCAAATGATAATCCATTTTTATACGAGACCTGGAATGATACGAACCAAGTTTCTGGTGAGGTAATGTATTATATCAAGATAGAGGACATCGATGAGGATAGTCCATCCTTTGGAAAATCCTTTACTTACTCTATATAAAATCGTATTCTTTTGGTCGGAATGGTATTTTGACCATGAATAAATTAACTACAAACATAACTAAGAGAACTTCTAACGGATTCTCCTTAATGGAACTTATCGTCGTTATTGTTCTTATTGCCATCTTTGCAACCATAGCAATGACCAGAACTAGGACCGGTTTGTCTACCATTAGAGAACAGATAGCAATCGATCAGGTCACGAGTGATATTGATCTTGTCAGGTCCATGGCATTTGGAATGCATGAGACCATGACCATTGTTTTTTCTGTAAACGAAGATAGTTATGCCATTTTCAAAGGCCCTAATAATTCCCGTACTGCAGTGGAGGACTACCCACACAGTGACAACGGAGTGATATCCTTGGATAATTCAAACCTGAGAGAAGTCGATATTAAATCAGTCGATTTTAATGGCTCTTCAGAATTACAGTTCTTGCCATTGGGTGATATAAATTCAGGTGGATCTATATCCTTAAACGATAAGACCATAACTGTCCAGCCAATAACGGGTAAGTGGTCTATCAACTGATGGAATCGAACAAAAGANNTCAANAAGGTTTTACTCTTGTTGAGGTGATGGTTGTCCTCATTTTATTGACCTTNTCTTTCATGGTTTTTTTGAATGCACTNAATACTGGAAAGAGTGTTCGAGCCAGATCTGAATTACGTACCATTCAAAGTGTTATATTAAATAGCGTTGAAAATCAGATCCGGGCAAGACGGTTTGATGAGAATACATCTGCTCCCTGGTCTTCATCACTTGGTAAAGAAACCAGCAATGGTGAGACAGGGGTAAATGANTTTGATGACATTGATGATTTTGATGGATATACAGTGGCCTCTGTAAGTGAGCATCCTGGATTTAGTTACACTGTAACGGTAAACTATGTAACACCTGGATCGGGTTTTCCCTTATCGCAATCTGGGCAAACGAACTTTAAAAGCGTTATGGTAAGAGTCTCCCATCGAACGCTTTCACCCATAACCGATACGATGATCATTAGCTCAGGATTGTAGAAATGGATCGTAAGAATCAAAGAGGTTTCACATTAATAGAAATGATCATTGTTATTGTGATCATTGGTATTATTGGCTCTATGGCTGCTACCATGTTGTTCCAAGGGGCAAAGATATTCGTGGGAGAAACAGACCGGCAAGGTTTTGTTAGTGAGTCCAGGTCTGCATTTTGGAGGGTCATGAGAGGAGCGCAAGGACAATCTTCACCATCTGACTTTGTTCTTTCAGATCAGAATAGTCTTTACATAAGAAATAGCAACAATGAGCAAAAAGATTTTCAGACTGGTTCATCAGGGTATCTGAATCTTCGACTCGGAAGTGGGGGATATAATTCACTTTCGAATGACATCGATTATTCAAACTCATCCGGTTTCAAATTTTATGATGGCAACCTTAATGTAGTCTCTCCTTCCCAAGGTGGGCTCTCTCTTGATCAGGCAAAGAATGTTAGACTCTCAAAATTAGACCTCATATTTGTGAAGGATGATGATAGGCTTGTCTTGAGCTCATTTGTATACCCTCACAACTTTAGGTTTGGAAACAAAATGAGTTATCACGACTGATGCGCACCAAGTTCAATATCAATAATGAATCAGGCGTTATCTTGATGGCCTCCACAATGGGTGTGTTCATTATGCTCAGTCTTTTTGCATTTTACCTTGCACGATTCTCCGTTATAGAGACTAGAACAGGAGGTTATTACACTCAAGATATCAAGGTCAGGAATCTTGCGATGACCGGAATTGAACATGGCCTTCACTCATACAAATCATCTAGGAACACCTCTAACATTGATGGAAGCTTTAACAATGGGACATATTCTGTGAGGTTCGATAGTCAAAATGATGAGAGTGGAGTTTCATTGTCAAAATCTCATTATTTGACCGTGAAGAGCACGGGTAAGATCGATGATGTAGAGAGAAATGTCAGATTTTTAGTATCATCTCTACCTGAGGCATTCTGTTTTTCTTTTTACGGTAATAATTCAGGCAGCCAAACGTTTGCAGAGACCAATGGAAGTATCAATGGTGACATGTTTTTCAATGGCAGTGTGCAATCAAACAGTAGNGCAAGCAATGGCACTACCTTTATCGGCACTGGTTCAGGCGGAACGCTTCTTTCTTCTCCTCCAGAATTTCCTGATATTGATGATAGCAAGTATGAAGCTCTTCTGGTCAGTGCGCAATCAGCATCACCAGACTATCAGAATTACGCTCTTGATTTTAACAGTANCGACTATGTTCGTATTGGAAGCAGCTCAGATATTAATAGCGGGATTCATTCTCAGCATACGGTAGAAGCATGGTTCAGGACCAATAATAAAGACAGTAANACTATACAGGTCATATATGAACAGGGTGGTGGGACACGTGGACTAAATATTTACATTCAAAGTGGGCGGTTATATGTTGGAGGATGGAATCGAAGATCTAATGAGAGTAACTGGATTGGTACCTGGGATTATACGACAAACATAGTTAATAATAAGTGGCACCATGTGGCGCTAACCTTAAGTGGAGGCTCTTCTGTTACCAATCATGCTCTTAAACTTTATTTAGATGGTGCGAATGTGGTCAGTGGTTCTGGTTCAAGATTGTGGGGCCACAATCCTGCAAATATTGGAAGGACCCTTAATGGCTCACGGTACCATAATGGTAGTACTGGAAATGGTTATACGTTCAATGGAAAGATAGATGAAGTCAGAATATGGAATGTTGCGCGGACCCAGAATGAGATCAATACTTTTAAAGATACCATACTGAATGGTAATGAAACTCATTTAACTGCATATTATAATTTTCAAGAGAATACAGGCGGGAAGGCAAACGATACCCAGACACAATCCAATAACGATGGCACTATATCTGGAGCAACTTGGACTACAGGGCCATCACTATCAAAAATGAATAATTCATCGTTTGCAAATAGAACAATAAATCTTTCTTCTTACAGCGATAGCAAGCTTCTGGTCAACAGTGATATTACGATCTCTAATTCCACGATCAATGGTCCAGGATATATTGTTGCAGATGGTAACATTACCATCAATTCCAACTCCGTCATCAACGGAGATATCTACGTGATCTGTAATGGNAACTTGAACGTAGTGAATTCGCAATTAGGAACGAGTTTAAGTGCTGCGGTAATAACTTATTCGAAAGGAAATGCTGACTATCAAAATTCAACCGTCTATGGTCTGATCATCTCCAAGGGCAATACACTTGGGCTAGATGGGACTGCCCACTATGGTGCTATTTTGAATCATGGCAGTTCTTTTACTTTGGTGGGAAATAGTGACATTATCGGTTCTGTTGTCTCAAAATTTTCAGTAGATCTCCAAGGGAATAGTGCATCCATCACAAGAGGAAATATACCTGAGTTCATAGGCAAAGACATTGGGTTAGACCCATTTGTTTTGCCTGGATCCTATCTTGAATTTTAAAAATATTTACTTTTATAGATTTATAACAAATACATACCCCAAATTCGGCATCAGTTAAATAATGATACGTAGTATTATAATAGCGATTGTTTGTACCGTGGTGATAAGTGGGGAAGACTACGAGCCCAATTGGAATTCATTGGACTCTCGACCAACCCCGCAATGGTTCAAAGATGCAAAATTTGGAATATTCATTCATTGGGGCCTCTACTCCGTACCAGCCTGGGGTCCAAAGGGTAGTTACGCTGAATGGTACTTGAATGGTCTAAACAATGGAGACACTGCTCGCTTAAGATATCATGAAGAAAATTATGGTAAGGATTTTTCTTATTGGCAGTTCATTGACCTCTTCAAGGCAGATCNCTATGATCCAGATAAATGGGCCACGCTTTTTAAACGATCCGGTGCAAAATACGTCGTTCTTACATCCAAGCATCATGATGGCTTTTGTTTATGGCCTAGCAAGCAAAGCGGTGGATATAATTCCGTTAGCGGTGTAGCAGGCAGAGACCTATTGGGAGACCTTGATAGGTCTGTAAAAGAAGTAGGTCTCAAGTCAGGTTTCTATTATTCGCTTTACGAGTGGGATCATCCAGATTATCCAGAGAACGTAAAAACCTATGTTACAGATCACATGCTGCCTCAGTTAAAGGATGCAGTACAGCGCTATGAACCGGATATCATATTTTCTGATGGAGAGTGGGACAGAGACAGCAAAGAATGGAAGAGTGAAGAATTCTTGGCCTGGTTGTACAACGAATCAAAGGCTCCGGATGATGTGGTTGTCAATGACCGTTGGGGAGGAGAGACCAGGTTCAATCATGGAGGATATTTTTCTACTGAATATGATCCATCCTCTGGCCAGATCAATCAGGAATTCATTGAACGTGGGTGGGAAGAGTGTAGAGGAATAGGAAGGTCTTTTGGATATAATAGAAATGAAGACCCAGAAGATTACAGCACCTCTGATGAATTAATTCGAATGCTTGTTGATATTGTAAGCAGGGGAGGAAACCTTCTTTTAAATATTGGTCCTCGGTCTGATGGGACCATTCCAGAGATCATGGTAAACCGTTTGGAAGACATAGGCTATTGGCTAGAAACGAATGGTGAGGCAATCTATGAAACGACCATCAATCGTAAGATAAGATCAGGGAAAGTGAGGTTTACTCTNTCAAAGAACAGGAGATATCTTTTTGCATTTGTTGATGAGGTCCCAAAGCGCAAGTTTGTGATAAAGGGAATCAATGGAGCAGGCAACGAACAGATCATTCATCTTGGGAAGAATAGAAAGTTTAATTGGAGAAATATTCAGGGNGATCTTGTCATTGAGATTCCAGATAAGATTCATCCAGTTCTAGGCAATCCTCCTGTTCATGTATTTAAGATACCGGTACTTCCATATCTTGATGAACCAGTTGCAGACGTTGTGATCAATGACGACCATGCAAGTGTAACCATNACATCAGAGAATAGATTCTCCCAATTACAATACGCTTTTGGAAACAATACAGATCAGATCATTAGCTATAATGATTATGATGGTCCATTTAGAGTGGATGGCCCTGTTATGTTGAATATGAAGGCTACTCTGATTGATAGAGAGTCTAGTAGAATAGTATCGACTCCAATAGAACTATTAAGTAGGCATAATGGATTACGAAAGAGAACATACCTTGGAGAATGGGAAAATTGTGACCAAATGGTAAAGCTTGCTCCAATAGAAGATGAGTTCTCATACGACTTTTCAATTGATGAAGATAAAGAGAATAACTTTGGTCATTCGTTCTCNGGGTATATAAAGATCGATCAGAGTGGGCTCTATGAGTTTCAGACCTCATCAGACGATGGATCTCGTTTGCACATAAANGGATTCCCNGTTGTTGACAATGATGGTCTTCATGGGCGGGTAGTAGTNAATGGAGATATCCCATTAGAGGAAGGCTTACATAAGATCGANCTTGATTATTTCGAGAGAGGTGGTCAACAATCTCTTGACGTGAAGTGGAAAGGCCCAGGATTTAATTGGAGGNAAATTCCATCGTTNAAACTNTTTAAAACAAAAGATCACCATAAANAATAGGAGTCTCCAATGGCTAAAAAAATAAGTCGTCGAGAATTCATAAGGACCACTGCGGTCGCAGGCGGAGCTGCAGCGGTATTCCCCNAAACTCTCTTTTCATCTAATGAGAATAAAAAGGTTAAAATAGGATTCATCGGTACGGGACTNAGAGGNCAATGGATGNTNTGGCTTGCNACCAAATATCCGAATGTNGAAATACCTGCAATATGTGATATAGATGATGGGATGATCANTGCNGCGCTTAAAATTTTGAAAGATGGTGGAAAACCAGAGCCTAANGTNTANAAAGAAAATGACNAAGATTTTAGGAANATGGTAAAGAATGAAGATCTAGACGGTGTNTATTTGGCAACNCCATGGGAGTGGCATCATCCAATGGCAATTGCAGCAATGAAGNCAGGTATCCATGTNGGGACAGAGGTTCCTGCGGCACTGACTGTAGATGAATGTTGGGACCTTGTAAATACTTCGGAAANGACAGGNAANTTNTGNATGATNATGGAAAACGTATGTTANCGCCGAGATATCATGGCAATTNTAAACATGGTAAGGANAAACATGTTTGGTGAATTACTTCATTGCCAAGGAGGATATCAGCATGACTTGCGACANGTAAAATTCAANGATGGTCTTAGTCCATATGGNGATGGTGTAGAATTTGGTGAAAAAGGATANTCTGAGTCAAAATGGAGAACGCAGCATTCNATCGATCGAAATGGCGACCTCTATCCAACGCATGGTNTAGGACCTATAAGTCCAATGCTTGGCATCAATCGTGGTAACCGAATGATCCACCTGACCTCAACNTCAACACAGTCTAGAGGTTTACATAAGTATGTTGTTGATAAAGGAGGANTNGANCATCCTAATGCATCGGTGNATTTTAAATGTGGTGATATAGTTACAACCGTTATNAANTGTCATGAAGGGCAGACGATCGTGNTAAGCCACGATACGAATAATCCTCGACCCTATTCACTCAACTTTAGAGTCCAAGGAACGCTTGGANTTTGGCAAAAAGACGCCCGGTCNCTTTACATAGAAGGAGTAAGTAAGNANGANCATAGATGGGAAAAAGAAGANCAATATATCAAGGATTATGACCATCCACTGTGGAAACGTTTTGAAGATCAGGCTGCTGGATCAGGGCATGGAGGGATGGACTTTTTTATTCTTAGAGCATTCATTCAGGCCTTGCAAGGAGAAGAACCTGTTATTGATGTCTATGATGCTGTAAGCATGAGCGTAATATCACCCCTAAGTGAGANNTCCATTCGTTTAGGAAGTGCAGCCGTTAAGATTCCAGACTTCACAAGGGGAAAGTGGAAGAGAAATAAACCCATTTTTGGTTTGAACGATAAAGCCTGAGATCATGATATTGACTTTATTGGACTGGTCCATCATTGGTGGATATTTCTTGATCGCATTATTTATTGGAGTTTGGGCATCCAAGAATACGGATGCTAACAGAGAGTCTTTCTTCCTTGCTGGAAGAAGCATGCCATGGTGGTTACTTGGCATTAGTATGGTTGCAACAACCTTTTCAACTGATACTCCAAATCTTGTTACGGACCTGGTTCGTAGGAATGGTGTATCGGGTAATTGGGCATGGTGGGCTTTTTTATTGACAGGTATGCTTACCGTATTTGTTTATGCAAGACTCTGGCACAGGTCTGGAGTCCTGACAGACATTGAATTTTATGAATTACGGTATGGTGGTAAAACGGCAGCATTCTTAAGAGGGTTTAGGGCACTTTATCTTGGCCTTATTTTTAANGTGCTTGTAATGGGCGCGGTGAGTTTGGCTGCAATAAAATTTGGNGAGATCGTTCTGGGNCTTCCTGGNTGGCTAACGCTTTTAGTCGCATGCTCGATCACACTGGTGTATTCAATATTGGGTGGATTAAAAGCAGTGNTCATAACGGATTTCTTACAATTCACTCTTGCGATGGTTGGTTCCATTTGGGCAACGGTATATATATTGAATCTTCCTGAGATAGGCGGATTATCTAATTTGGTTGCACACTCAAATGTTGTATATAGGCTATCGATCTTTCCAGATCTTTCAGATCCTAATATTTGGGTTCCAGTACTATTGGTACCCATAGCAGTACAATGGTGGGCAAGCTATTATCCTGGGGCAGAGCCAGGAGGTGGGGGCTATATTGCTCAAAGAATGTTCTCTGCAAAAGATGAATCAAACGCTATTGGGGCAACTCTTTTGTTTAATATCGCTCACTATGCAATAAGACCATGGCCTTGGATATTGATAGCGCTCGCTTCTTTGGTAATTTTTCCAGAATTACCGGATATTCAAAGAGCATTTCCTAACCTGCCTCCNGATAAGTTGGGACATGANGTTGCATACCCCGCTATGNTGACATTACTACCTTCAGGCCTACTTGGGCTTGTATCAGCTTCGTTGATCGCTGCTTTTATGAGCACTATGTCAACGCAATTGAATCTTGGGGCAAGTTATTTTGTCAATGATCTNTATCATCGCTTTTTAAAGCCAAATGCATTGGAGNGTGAATTGGTTTTNGTNGGGAGACTNTTTACCGCATTATCCATTATTCTAGGTGCGGGNCTTGGTCTGGTGCTTACCAATGCGGGTCAGGCCTTTGAATTATTGTTAATGATNGGTGCGGGAACAGGCTTGATCTATATACTTCGGTGGTTTTGGTGGCGAATAAATGCATTTACGGAGATCGTAGCCATGATAAGTTCTTTGTGCGTTGCTGGACTCTTGAACTTTTCCGGGTTTGATATGCAAGGTTGGCTTAAGATCACTTATGGTACTTTTATTACAACAACTGTTTGGATGGTATCCGCTTTTTTAAGTCCCCCAGAAGATGAAGAGACACTAAGGAACTTTGTACATAAGGTTAATCCTGGGGGCCCTGGNTGGAGCAAGTTCCCAGTTCGTGAATCNATCGAACCATGGCCAGTCCCAAAAGGAATTTTAATGATGCTACTTGGTTCTTTTTCGGTTTACTCATTCTTGATTGGTGTAGGCCAGTTGTTATATGGGCATATCCTTCTAGGAATGTTGATCCTTCTCCTTGGGATCGCCAGTTCATTTGGTTTGATAAGAACATGGAGGTAAATACCCCAGGCAGGATATGTTTATTTGGTGAGCACCAGGATTATCTAGGCCTGCCGGTAATCGCAATGGGAATCTCGTTACGAGCTAAAGTAATAGGTGAAAAACGAAAAGACCAGGAGATCATCATTCATAAACCGGACATAGGAGAAACAGAGAGATTTCAATTAGAGGACTTATCCTATAGCAAACCTAGGGATTATTTTAAAAGTGGTCTGAGAGTCTGTAAAAGAGAAGGCCTTAGTTTTTCCAATGGATTTGAATGTGAGATCAGAAGCGAGATTCCGATCAAGGCTGGAGCGAGTAGTTCTTCAGCAATTGTCGTGAGTTGGATAAACTTTTTGTCTCAAATGGCAGACCAACCTTTAAAATGGAATAATAAAAAGATAGGAGAACTTGCTTATCTGGCTGAAGTATTAGAATTTGAAGAGCCCGGAGGTATGATGGATCAGTATGCTACTGCAATGGGTAATCTAGTATATGTTGAATCTGNACCAGATTTTTTCACTCAAACCTTGAAGGCATCGCTTGGAAACTTTGTCCTTGGTGACTCATTAGATCAGAAAGACACTCTCCATGTCTTATCAAATTGTAGAGATATGAGACTCGATATCTTTAATAAATTAAGACCAGCAAATGTTGGATTTGATCTACANTCTTGTGACCTTGACCTTGATCTATCAGCATTGACTGAAGTTGAAATATCAAAACTCAAGTGCACCATTGAAAACAGAGACCTACTTAGGACAGCAAGGTCAGAATTGAATAAGGACGATATAGATCATGAGCTGATAGGGTCAATGCTCAATAAACATCATTCAATACTGCGAGATGATCTAAATGTAAGCACAGATAAAATTGAAGCTATGATCAATGCTGCCAATAATGTGGGCGCATTTGGTTGTAAGATAAATGGTTCTGGAGGAGGGGGCTGTATGTTTGCTTANGCGCCAGAAGACCCTTGGTCGGTAGCAGATGCAATTGAGTCTGTTGGTGGTAAGGCATTTTTGATAAATGCAGATGAAGGAACTAAAATATTAAGTTAATAAAATAATTTCAAGGAAGAGCAAGATGAAAGATATTACACTTCTCGTCATGGCAGCAGGGATGGGATCTCGCTATGGTGGTTTAAAGCAATTAGACCCAGTAGGTCCAAATGGAGAGACGATCATTGATTATTCTGTCTATGATGCAGTTAGATCAGGGTTCAATAAGGTTGTTTTTATTATTCGTAGAGAATTTGAAAAAGAATTTAAATCGCAAATAACCAATAAATATGAAGGAAGTATTAAAGTTGAATTTGCCTTTCAAGAACTCAATGCACTTCCGAATAATTTCAACTGTCCAGAGGGTCGGATCAAGCCTTGGGGAACAGGGCAAGCCATTTTGACCGCGGCTGGACTAATAAATGAGCCATTTGTTGCGATAAACGGGGATGATTTTTATGGTCGAGACTCCTATGGGGTTATTGCTGATTACTATAAAAGTGAAGGAGATTCATTTTCAATGGTAGCATTTCAATTGGGAAATACTTTATCTGATTTTGGTGGGGTGTCACGTGGATTATGTGCTGTTGAAAATGGTCTCTTATCCACTGTTGTAGAAACACACAATATAAAAAGAAGTGCCGAAGGTGTTACCTCTGACGANGATATTTCGCTTGATGGTACCGAGCCTGTTTCGATGAATGTATGGGGCTTCACGCCAGATCTTTTTGATCATTTAAGATCCATGTTTCATGATTTCCTTGAACGTGATGGGAAGGAGATGAAGAGTGAATTTCTGATACCATCGGTTGTGAATAACTTGATCCATGCTAACACAAAGCATGTAAAAGTTTTGCGAACAGATTCGAGCTGGTTTGGTGTCACATATAAAGAAGATAAACCTTATGTTGTGAAACAAATACAAGAGCTCATTGATAATGATGAATATCCAAATAAATTATTCTGAGACTATATTGAGATAAGATCAAATCTTTTTCTATTGGTTTATGATTCAAAAAATTTCTTATCATCAGTTCTTAAAGATAAAATATTTGAATGTTTGAGGTCTCGTATAATTGAAAATATCTGTTATAATTCCAACCTTTAATAGAAAATATGTTTTGCATAGAGCGATCGAGTCTGTAGCTAATCAGACGAGACCACCAATTGAGATCATTGTGGTTGATGATGGATCAACAGATGGAACAAAAGACTGGCTGGCAAATAGTTTTCCATCAGTAAAATACATTTATCAGGATAACAAAGGTGTCAGTTCTGCAAGAAATGGAGGAATCGAGGTTTCCAAAGGTTCTTGGGTCTCATTTTTAGATTCAGACGATGAGTGGATGCCCACAAAATTGGAGGAACAAGAAAGTTATATCCTTGAAAATCCTGAAATCAAATTCTGTCACACGAATGAGATTTGGATCAGAAATGGTGTTCGTGTTAATCAAATGAAAAAGCATCAAAAATATGGTGGTGATATTTTTGAGAAGTGTTTAGATATATGCAGAATATCACCCTCATCTGTTCTTATCAAAAAAGATGTATTTGATGAGATTGGTCTATTTGATGAATCGCTAAGAGTATGTGAAGACTATGACATGTGGCTTCGTTATACCTCAAGATTTCCTGTNCTCTNTCTTGATAGGCAACTCATTATAAAATATGGTGGNCATTCTGATCAACTTTCAAGAGTCAATTCTGGCATAGAGCGGTATCGTATCAGGTCACTGGAGCATCTTTTAAACTCACATATATTATCAGAAGTTCAATCAAGGCATGCTAGAGACCAACTTGTTATCAAGCTAAAGATATATGCAAAAGGACTAGAAAAACGTAATAGATCAGATGAGCTTGATATTGTCAATGAAAAAATCAAAAATTGGTCATTGAGGATGTCTTGAAATTGGGTGGAATATTAGGTTATATTTATCCTTACCGATTAAGTCCTGCGAACAGGTAGGACGTTAATAACATAAACAAATGCATATTTAACATCCATGATCTCTAGTCTTAACAAAATATTGTCGAAGATTACCTTCTTGTTAATGATCAACCATTTATCTGCATCGGAATGGGTTGACCTAGGTACGCCTGGCCCATCAGAGCCTAGCTGGGAGGTTGATGCCATGTCAGCGAGTAATTTAGAGATATCTTTTCAGCTCAAAGGTTTCATAAAAGAAGAACTAAGGGATGGTAAAAATAGAATCAGTTTTCCTAGTAGCGTACCAATTTTAGATAAAGGAGCACCAAATCTTCCACGCATGGCACGCTCCATAATCATTCCTGATCTAGCTCATATGAGACTATCAATACTGAATACAGAGTTTGTGGACATTGATATGTCAGATATTGAACCTTCAAAAGGTAATCTCACTCGTGATATCGTTCCTGCTACCATACCATATACATACGGCAAGGCTTATGAAGTTGATGAGTTCTACCCATCTGATATTGCCTTTCTAAGAGAGCCATATATTCTTAGGACATTAAGAGGGCAAGCAGTTGTCATCCAGCCTTTACAATACAACCCTGTTCAACGAATCCTAAGAGTTTATACACATATAAATATTTCGATCCAAGAAGATGGGGCCAGTCATGTGAACCCTCTTACTCGAAGACCCTCAAATGCCGGTTCCCGAGAATTCGATCACATGTATAGAGACCACTTTATTAATTTTCCAACTAATGAGAGATATGACATTCTAAGTGAAGAGGGTCCGATGTTGGTGATTACTCATGGTGAATTTTTAGATGAGATGCAGACATTTATAGATTGGAAAAACTACAAGGGCATACCAACGGAAATGGTAGACGTTTCAGAGGTTGGAGATGTAGAAGCGATGGAACAATTCATTGAAGATCAATACTATGAGAATGGAATTGCCTTTGTATTGCTTGTAGGGGATATTGCTCAGATCGAGTCTATCCGACGGTCAAACGGAAATGGGTCAAATAGTCCCAGTGATAATTCTTTCAGCTTTGTCGCCGGTGATGATTACTATCCAGATCTAATGATTGGTAGATTTTCCGCTGAGACCGGTGAACATGTTGAAACAATGGTCGAACGAACTATTTCCTATGAAATGAATCCAGACCCGGAAGGGATTTGGTATAGAAAAGGTGCAGGTTTTGCATCAAATCAAGGTCCAGGTGATGATGGAGAATATGANGATGAGCATATGGATAATATTCGCGANCTTTTACTGGCCTATACGTATGATGAGATAGATCAAGTTTACGATCCAAATGGAACCGTTGCTGANGGAGAGGTTGCCCTCAATGATGGNAGATCTATAATNAACTANACTGGGCATGGTTCTAATGGTTCTTGGGGGAATGGCTGCCCAATGAATCAAACNGATGTAAATAATTTGATGAATATGGGTATGTGGCCATTTATATGGTCTGTTGCATGCGTGAATGGAGAGTTCCACCAAGGCACTTGTTANGCTGAGACATGGCTACGTGCTAAAAATGAGTCTGATGGAAGTCCTACAGGTGCAATAGCGGTACTTATGTCAACTGTTAATCAAGGTTGGAATCCGCCCATGGAAGGTCAGGANGAGATGAATGCAATACTNGTNGAATCTTATTCGGACAATACAAAGAGAACTTTTGGTGGTTTATCTTTCAATGGNATGAATCAGATGAATGACAGCTATGGCTCTCAGGGTTATAATGAAACTTATTACTGGACCTTGTTTGGCGATCCTTCAGTTGTAGTACGTACTGATACTCCAACACCTATGGACGTTAATCATAGTAGTGTTCTGGTTATTGGGGCCACCGAAATAACTATTGATGCTGGATTGAGTGGGGCACTTGCCGCAATATCAATGAATGGAGAGCTCTTAGCCTACGGACATACCAATGAATCAGGAACAATTGATCTTACTTTTGAATCTGGATTGGATGTACCAGGCACATTAGACCTTGTTGTTACAGCTTACAATAAAATACCTTATGAAACTTCCTTAAACTTAATAGCTCCAGATGGAGCGTACATGGTATTGGATGCTCTAATTACCAATTCAGGTGATGATGAGACTCTAGATTATGGTGAAACAGGCAGTCTTTATCTTGCAATCGAAAATGTAGGTCAAGAGCCATCTGGAGATTTGTTGGTTTCTGTCTCTCACGAGGGTTCCATGATAGATATTATTTTGGGTGAGATTTCTCAAGAATCTGTTGAACCTGGAGAGTTGGCCACTGTAGGTCCATTTGAAATAGAAGTTAGTTGGGACATCGATGATGGNTCAACAGCTCCCTTAGTCATTANTGTTAGTGGGGAAAATGAACAGTGGGAGCATGAAACNCTGGTCAATGTTGAGGCGCCTTCCTTTGCAATAGTATCTTCAGATCTAGTTGACAATGGTAATGGTACCTTGGATCCGGGTGAATCAATTTCGATGCAGATCATATTATCAAATACTGGTAACTCGCCTGTTAGTTATCCCACTTTTGAAGCTACGACCAGTGATCCACACTTGATCATAGANGACGTAATCAGTGATAATGCCTANTGGTTTGGCATTGGTGATGAGGTTAGCCTNACCATTGAGCTGAGTGCAACCGATAATGCACCTGTCGGATCTTCTTCAATCCTTGCTTTGAANATTGGCNCCTTAAATACTTTATATGGGCATGTTCTCTCTGTTCCAATTATCATTGGTATTATGGTAGATGATTTTGAAACTGGAGACTTTTCATCATTTCCTTGGAGTCATGGTGGTGATNATACTTGGACCATTGACATGGATGCATATTCAGGAAGCTACTCTGCAAGATCAGGAGCGATCGGTGATGGCCAAACATCTGAGATCTCAATGATGGTCAATGTCCTTTATGAAGGAGATATCCANTTTTGGTCAAAATCCTCTTCAGAACAAGGTAGCTCTGGAACTATATATGACTATCTCGAGTTTTACATAGATGACCAGCCTCAAGGTCTAACCATTGGTGGAGAAACTGATTGGATGCTATACGATATTAATTTACCCATTGGTGAGCATTCTCTTCGATGGGTGTATGAAAAAGATGATGCCACGTCCTCTGGTGAAGATGGTGTTTGGATTGATAGAATTCAGTTGCCTCCTGGAGCTATCTTCCCTCTTGCTATTAACTTTGGTGATCTGAACTTTGACGATCTAGTTAATATTTTAGATATTATCGTTACCGTTAATCATGTCGCAGGTCATATTGATTTGAATGGTCAGCAAATTGAAAATGCAGATATGAACCTTGATGGATCAATAAATATTCTAGATGTCCTTATGATCGTTGATTGGGTACTTACTGACTAATTAATTTATATTGTGTTTTACAACAGCTCCATAATCGAAGCTATTTTTATCACTTAAATTAAGACTATGAAAAATTACTTTATCATATCAATCTTGGTGTCAATCCTCATTGGTGGAGACACAAAAACATTAACTGTGGACCTAGAAAAGTCTAACTTGCGTTGGGTTGCAGAGAAGGTTACAGGTTCTCATTGGGGATATGTTAATGTAAAAAAAGGTTCTGTAGAAATAAAGAATGATCGTCTGATGTCGAGCGAGTTCATTGTTGATATGACAACGATAGAGGTCATGGATATAAAAGGTACTCCTTGGGGAAAAAAATTAGAGGCCCATCTTCATTCCAAAGACTTTTTTGATACAGAAAATTATCCTGAGGCATATTTTTCCTTACATAGTGTAAAAATGAAGAATAACGATTTGATTGTTTCTGGGGATATGACCATAAAAGATATAACACATCCATTGGATTTTAATTGTGCGATCGTCTATAANGAGAATACTTCTTCTGCAAAAGGGCAGATGAAGATAGATAGAACGTTGTACGATGTCACTTATAGATCTTTTAAATATTTCCCCGATATAGGGGACCGTATGATCAATGATATTTTCACCATTGATTTTGAAATTGATGCAAAATAAAAATTTAATTGTCAATTAAGACAATTAAATAAACACCACATGTCAAAAATCATTACAATATCTATTGTTATTTCTTTGTCTTCAATTTTGTTCTCTGAAAAGGTCATCGATTTTGATAGTGTAAACAATTCAATCATTATTGATGGAGTAATAGAAGAATCTGAATGGGCAAATGCAAAGATTGCTGAAAATTTTGTTGAGATCAATCCAGGTATAAAAAATCTCCCTGCAATAGCACGTACAAAGGTGCGAGTGGCTTACGATAGAAAGAATCTATACGTTGCCTTAAAAGCATTTGATGATCCAAACTTAATAAGAGTAAATCAATCGAAACGTGATGACATAGCGGATGATGATAGGTTAATTGTAAGTCTTGATCCAAGGAATGATGGGGTTGTAGAGCATTACCTATCGTGTAATGCTTATGGTGTTCAGTTAGATGGACAAAAGATCGGTAACAATGAAAATGATAGTTGGGATGCCATTTGGTATTCCAGTGGTAGCATAACAGATGATGGTTACGAGGTAGAAATGGCGATTCCTTTTTCTACCTTCAGATCTACCAGCGCTGATGACTTACTCTGGAGAATAAATTTTTTTAGGTTCACCCCTCGAAAAGAAGGTATCCGGATAGATTCGTGGGTCCCCATTGATAGAGACAATACTTGTAATCCTTGCCAATTTGGTTACTTAAAAGGCATTAAGAATGTTGATATTAAGTCCCCTATTGAACTTCTGCCAAGTATTGTTGGCTCGCGGGAGGATTCATTTTCAAGCAGTCTTGGATTTGGCATTTCATTCCCTATTGGTGAGACTGCAACTGCAGAGGTTACTTTTAATCCAGATTTTAGTCAGGTCGAATCCAACGAAACAAAAATAGATATTAATAATCAGACTGCAATATCTTATCCTGAGACAAGACCATTTTTTAATGAAGGAATAGACCTATTTAATACTGGTTCTTTTGGATGGAAACCTAAAGTACGTGCTGTTTATACAAGGTCTATTAATCAGCCTCAGATAGCTGCAAAGGTTTTGGGACAGAAGGGTAATACTCAATATGGTTATTTAGGTTCTCTTGACAGAAACGGCGCATTTATAGTCCCCTTTAATGATTTTGGAGGCACCACTAATAATTTAGGTGAGAGTAATACAAATATATTTCGATTAAAACGTTCAATTAATGAGGGCTCGTACATTGGAGCATTGCTTTCCGATAGAAGATACAATGGAGGAATGGGAATATCAGGAGGGGTGGATGGGCTATATCGATTTAACAACAACCTCAAACTAGATTGCCAATTATTTTTATCCAATACCTTTGAACCCGATGATTCGACCATTTCTTCTTCACTTAATGGACATTTTTTTGGGAAAGATTCACTAACATCTGACTTTGATGGAGAAAATTTTTCAGGACACAGTTTATTTCTTAGTCTTGAAAGTTGGAAGAAAAATCGAGGATTGACGTTGTTATATTCTGAGCGATCTCCAACCTTTAGGGTCGATAATGGATATGTTGATTTTAATGATAGAAAGCAGTTAGTTGTTACCACTGGTAGAACTTTTTATCCTGACAATGAAGTATATGAGACGATGTCTTTTTGGTTTGGAACTGGGCGTGTATTCTCTTTTGATGGTTCCAAGCTTACGGACTGGATATATTTGAACCATTCTGGGCAGATGAAAGGTCAATTTGGGTATGGTGTAACTCTTTTTGCTGAGGATGAACACTATAAGAACATCTTATTTGAAGATAATTATGGTCTTGAGATTTCATTTCAAAAAACATTCTCAAAAAAGCTATCATTNAACATTAAGCCAAAATTTGGTACAGAGATCATTAGAGTAGATNCCCCCTATCAGGCAAGGAATACGGGCATAGGAATTGGAATAGAACTTAAGCCTAGTGACGAATTCAAATTCAATTTCAGTATGGATCAATCTAAATCAATCAAATTTGAAAATAGTGAAGTAGTTTATTCAGATATGATCGCTNGAACAAGATTTGAGTATCAAGCTACATCGTTTTTAAATATTCGGCTAGTCGCTCAATATCACCGTTATTATGAGACATTTGATATTCAGCCNCTTATCAGTTATCAGCCAGGTCCATTCTCAATATTCTATCTTGGTACTAGTCGGTCTTATGACACTAGCTATTCTGGATTGGTAGAATCNTACGGCCAAATATATCTCAAGGTTCAAAAACTTTTTTCTTTTTAGATTATAATTATAAAAATGATTCGTGATATAATAAATATAGTTACCTCACTTCCTAGCCAGCATGTTATCTATGGTATGATCAGTACCGTATTGTGTGTGGCTGTTGCATGGGTATATGGAAATTGTTCGCAGAAATTAAGATTGATCATTCTTCAAACAATAGGTTATCTTGTGATCTTTAATGAAATTGTATTTCAGATTTATATGATCTATTATGGTATCTGGTCACCTAGCACATCGTTGCCTTTGGAGATGTGTTACATTTCGGCTCTTTTGATTCCCTTTTATTCTAAGAACATAGATAATAGGACATTGAAAAACTGGTTCTATTTTGCAGGGTTTAGCGGATCATTATTTGCATTTGTCAACACAAATTTATCTGAAATGAAACATATTTATGTATCCATCCACTATTTTTTTGCGCATGGTCTTGTCATATTTGTCATGCTAAGTATTGTACTGGATGGTTACCGACCCAAATGGAGTGATTATTTAGATGTAATTAAATGGACTACAGTGCTGGTAGGAAGTATAATTATGATCAATCTACTGCTTGGTAGTAATTACATGTTCACATTTGAGAAACCAGAGGGAATAAACTTTACTCTTTTAATGCCTGATTGGCCTTATTACTTCCTTATAATGCTATTGATAGGACTCATGGCATATACTATGATGATGGTCGTAGGATTATTATTAAATGATAAAAGATAAATACGCCCAAAACGCTCATTATTGATTGTTTAGGATATATTTTTCAATTAATATCTAAGTAAGGAATATAGTATGAAAAAAATATTTAATATTTTAGGATTCAAAGTTAGTTGGTGGACCTGTGTCTATGGTGCCACAAGCGATTTCGTTTACATTGGACCAGTATTTATGCTTGTGTTTCTTATTGTTCATTTTTACCTGAATTCTCCTAATCCAGCAGAGATCAAGCTAGTTATCAGTTTTGCAATTATTGGAACCCTAATTGATACAATGATGGCATTTTCAGGATTGCTTTCATATAATGGCCTGTACGGAGAAGGTATTATGGTCGCGCCGATGTGGATCACGGCTATGTGGTGTGGATTTGCAGCTATGGTCAATCACTCTATGGCATGGTTAAAAGGTCGCTGGATACAATCCTTTATTCTGGGTGGAATCCTTGGTCCTGTAGCTTACAAAGCAGGAGAGGGGTTAGGTGCAATTAACTTTAATGCAGGTCAATTAAATGTCACCATAATGCTTGCAATAGTTTGGGGCTTAAGTATGCCACTTATTTACTGGGTTAACGATAGGTTGGTTNTGGGTAGTAAATGATGAAACTTTTTACATTGATGTTTTGTTTGATCTTGGCNNATCAATCCTTGCATGCGGAAGCATCATTTAGGAANCCAGATGAATTATTTCGTGTGTTAAATGATAATGATAAGTGGGTCGTAATTGCAGAAAANGAAGATATTACTTTAAGTACAAAATCCATAGATGGAATGAACTTAGTTGCCTTTATGGCAAAACAAAAAACATCNATTCCTACTGANATCATNCGAGACATAATAATGGATGTNAAAAGTTATGGGCAATACTTTAAAAGTTCNGGATCATTTACTTTTAAGGAAATAGANAGAGAAAGCAATTGGGTGAAAGGATACCATCTACTGCCTATAGACNTACCTTTCATGAAAGATAGAGAGTATTTCTTTCGAGTTCATGCAAAGAGATACGACCTTCACGATAAAACCTCTATCGTTCACTGGTATTTAATTAAAAATGAACCTTCTGATGAACAGATGGTCCAAAATANTTCTANGGATGCNATTAAATTAGATTATGGTGCAGGNATGTGGATGGCAGAGCCTATCGATGAAAAANAGTANATACTATCTTATCGCNTATACTTAGACCCTGGAGGTTCCATACCAGGTTTTGCGGTTGAACTTTTAAATAAAATGAATATTGTGANCGTTTTTAAGGATGTTGTCAAAGAGGCAACCCATAGAAACATTACGGCAGTTCCCTGATTGAATGNTGGTTTGAAATATTTAAGTTATATCTTACTTGCTTGTACTTCTCTTTTATTTACGGGATGCTTTGGTAGTCCTAAGGTAAATAGATATTCAGATATGAAAACTGTTACATACGTAGACATTGATCGCTTTATGGGAGATTGGTATGTCATTGCGAATATACCAACGTTCATTGAGAAAGGAGCAACCAATGCCATAGAGTCCTATAAGTTGGGACNTAGTGGTACAATCGAAACGACTTTTACTTTTTTNAAGAATTCGCCAGATGGAGATAAAAAAACATACAGACCAACTGGTTTTATTAAGAATAAAGAAACCAATGCAGAATGGAGAATGCAATTTCTCTGGCCATTTAAAATGCCTTTCCTCATAATAGATTTAGATGAAGAGTATACTTACACTGTCATTGGAATTCCTTCAAGAAAGTATGTTTGGATCATGGCTAGAGATCATAAGATGGATGAAAATTTGTATAGCAATATACTGAGTCAATTGTCAGATATTGGTTATGACGTATCATTAATACAAAAGATACCTCAAGACTGGAATTAATAATGAGATATTTTGAGGTAAGATCATGAAAATAGCCATAGTTGGCTCTGGAATATCTGGTTTGACTTGTGCTTATTTACTCAATAGAGAACACGATATTACTGTTTTTGAAAAAAATGATTATGTAGGAGGCCATACTCACACTCATGAGATAGAATACGATGGTGAGGAATTTTCCGTTGATTCAGGGTTTATAGTCTACAATGAGTGGACCTATCCTAATTTCATAAAGTTGCTAGATCAATTAGGTGTAGAAAGGCAACTTACAAGAATGGGCTTTAGTGTTAAATCAGAGAAAAATAATCTGGAATATGCCGGACATTCTTTAAATGGACTTTTTGCACAAAGGTCAAACTTTTTCAGACCATCGTTCATGCGAATTCTTTTTAGCATGAGNAGATTTAATGCTGAGGCCAGGGATGATCTTGGGACCCTTGACCCTCAAATTACTTTGGGTCAATATCTNACTTCAAANAATTACCCTAGAGAATTCATCCAACATTACATTATNCCAATNGGTGCTGCGATATGGTCCACGGTACCANAACAAATGATGGATGTACCCGCTGTTTTTTTTATTAGATTTTTTGAGAATCACGGACTTTTACAGGTAGTAAATAGACCAAATTGGTGGGTTATCAGCGGTGGTTCAAAGAAATATGTAGAGAAAATGATTTATGATTTTAAAGGCAAGATCAGACTCTCTACTCCTGTGAAAAATGTCAAGAGAGGTATTGATANTATTACGGTAAAATTTGGCTCTANTGNNTTAGAAAAAGAAAATTTTGATTCTATTATNTTTGCATGTCACAGTAATCAATCCCTTGCGATGCTTGATTCACCTTCGAAGCAGGAGGAAGAGGTATTGAGTGCTATCAAATATCAGAGAAATGATGCTCTCCTACATTTTGATGATTCGATTCTTCCTAAACGAAAGAATGCGTGGTCAAGTTGGAACTACCTTTTAGATGAAGACCCAAATAGAGCAGTCGCGCTAACTTACAACATGAATATTTTACAGAGTTTAAAATCAGACAGAACATTTTGTGTTTCTCTCAATAGTGGAGATCTCATAGATCGATCTAAAGTAATAAAGCATCTGAATTATGAACACCCTTTATTTACCCTGTCTAGTATAAATGCTCAAGGACGTAAGCATGAGNTAAGTGGTAAGAATAATACCTATTATTGCGGAGCCTATTGGAGAAACGGTTTTCACGAGGATGGGGTAATAAGTGCACTTGATGTGTGTAAAGATTTTGGTCAATCATTATGAGCGTTATCAATAAAAGTTATATTTATTCTGGCACGATCAGACACCGTCGTTTTACACCTTTCAATCATTTTTTTACTTATCCATTGTTCATGACATATATTGATCTTAATTCTATAGAGGATACCCTAAAGAAATCTTGGCTTTGGAATATCAATAAGCCGGCTATGATCTCATTCATGCGTAACGATTATCACGGTGATCATCAAATTAGTCTGGATGAATCAGTTAGAAAAACAGTATTCGAAAAGATTGGATATAAAGTAAAGGGTCCTATCAGGCTCCTAACGCATTTGAGATACCTAGGCTACTGTTTTAACCCTGTAAGTTTTTACTATTGTTTTGATGAGGAAGATTCAGAGGTTGATGTGATCATGGCAGAAGTGACAAATACTCCTTGGGATGAAAGGCATTCATATATCATACGTGAAAAAGGCTTGGATGGGAAGTTTGCAAATCTGAAGGCAGATCTTGAAAAAAAATTACATGTAAGTCCATTTTGGGGTATGGATCATAAATATGAATGGATATTTACACAACCCAGTGAGCATCTTCTGGTTAATATGAAAAATTTTAAGGATGGAGACAAGGTCTTTGATGCTACATTAAAGATGAAGAGATCATCTTTTACACTAATTGGATTATTAAAACAGGTTGCTAGATTTCCATTTATTACCATGGTCGTGGTTTTTCGAATTCATTGGCAGGCATTTAAACTGTGGTTAAAGAAGGCACCCTTTTTCATTCATCCAGATAAGGCAAATTTAATTAAGGAAAACTGATTGATGAGTACAACATTGCAAGTAGATAGCTTAGCTGAAAAGATAAAAACACCATCTAGAGCTACATTTTTGACCTCTATCTTTAAAAAAGGGTTAAAAAAGAAATTGAATCATGTCATTGATGGGCATATCAGTGTTGAAGATGGCGATGAAAAATTTTCTTTTGGCGATTCTGAATCAAAGCTTACAGTAAATGTTCAAATTCACTCACAAGAATTTTATGTTATGACAGGAAGCGGTGGGGCACTAGGTATTGCAGAAGCATATATATTGGGATATTGGTCTGCAGATGATGTGGTAATGCTGATGCGTATCATTTTAAAAAATCGATCTATTCTTTTATCGTTAAATAATGGGCTAGCTAAGTTGGTAAGTCCGCTTAATAAATTGATACACCGTAGTAGGCAGAACACATTAAAAGGTAGTAAGGAAAATATTCTCGCACATTATGACCTTAGCAATGATTTTTACAAGCTATGGTTGGACCCTACAATGACCTATTCCTGTGGCTATTTCAATAATCCAGATACTAGTCTTGAAGATGCATCCATAGAGAAATTAGATCGTATATGTAGGAAATTAAACCTATCAGAAAAAGACCATGTCTTAGAAATTGGGTCTGGGTGGGGAAGTTTTTCAATCCATGCAGCAAAAAACTATGGATGTAGCATAACCACTACAACGATATCAGATGCACAATATGAATACGCTAGAAAGCGAGTTATGGAGGAGGGATTAGAAACAAAGATAACTCTGATAAATAGGGATTATCGAAAGCTTGAAGGCCAGTACGATAAGATCGTATCCATAGAAATGATAGAGGCCGTTGGTTATGAATTTATTCCAGAGTATTTTAAGAAAATATCTGAGTTATTAAAGCCAAATGGATTAATGGCACTGCAAGGTATTACATATAACGACCAAAACTTTGATACATACAAAGACTCTGTAGACTTCATAAAAAAATATATTTTTCCTGGTTCTTGTCTAATATCTGTCTCACAAATAGTTGATGTAATCAAGAATAGAACAGATCTATCCATGATTGATATGGAAGATATTACACGCCACTATGCTTCAACCTTGAATAAATGGCGAAAGAATTTCATGAATGTATTACCTGAAGTAAGAAAAATGGGGTATTCTAATGCATTTATAAATATGTGGGAATTTTACTTTCTCTACTGTGAAGCAGGATTTTTAGAGAGAAATATCGGAGATGTTCAATTAGTATTTGCCAAGTCGGGTGCTCGTAATATTGAGGTGGAGTATTAGAAAATGATATCTAAACTTATTGAATTAGCAGAAAAAGGTATGATTCCTGATTATTTAATTAGGGCTGGGATCGTAAAGAATTGTAAAACAAGATTACACAATGAATCTTCTACGGACAATGAACATGTTTCCATCAGCAAACAAAGTTGGATAGCTCAAATGAAGGAAAGTCCCATTGCTCTTGTTCCTGAGAAAGCAAACGAGCAACATTATGAGGTCCCTCCTTCATTTTTTGAAAATGTTTTGGGAAAGCATCTCAAGTATAGCTCTGGGTACTGGCCTAATGGCACCAATACTCTAGATGATTCTGAGGATGCCATGCTAGAGCTCAGTTTTGAGAGGGCTCAGTTAATTGATGGTAGTGCAATACTTGAACTTGGTTGTGGGTGGGGGTCTTTTACATGCTATATGGCAAAAAAATTAAAAAATAGTAAAATTACCGCTGTAAGCAACTCTAAAGATCAAAGACAACACATATTGAACCGGTGTAAAGATATGGGTTTAAAAAACATTGAGGTCATTACTGCTGATATGAATGATTTTGAAACTGACAATAGTTTTGATCGAGTGGTATCCATTGAAATGTTTGAGCATATGCGNAATTATAAAAAGTTGTTATCAAANGTATCTTCTTGGCTAAACGATGAGGGGAAATTGTTCGTACATATTTTTTCTCATGAGTCTGTTGTCTATCCATTTGAGAATCAAGGTGAAGCTGATTGGATGGCACGCGAATTTTTTTCTGGAGGCATGATGCCATCTCATGATCTATTATTACANTTTCAAGATGATTTAAAAATAGATGATATATGGAGGATGTCAGGAACGCATTATGAAAAGACATCATTGGCTTGGGTAAATAAAATGGATCAAAATAAAGATGTAATTATGAAAATATTTTCAGATACTTATGGTGATGATGCAAAATTATGGTTTCAAAGATGGAGGATATTCTTTATGTCATGTGAAAAATTGTTTGGATATGAAAATGGATCTGAATGGGGTGTTTCACACTATAGGTTTAAGAAGAGATAAACTNGATATGATCATACTATTCTTTTTCTTTGCTCATTGGTACTTGTCTTTATTTTTTCAGACATTTTTTCTCCATCGTTATACATCGCACAAAATGTTCAAAATGACACCNTTTTGGGAAAAGACATTCTTTTTACTGACNTTCNTTTTTCAAGGATCATCCTTNTTACATCCTGCAGCATATGGAGTAATGCATCGTAAGCATCATTCACACGCTGATACGCCAGAAGATCCGCACTCTCCAGTACATCTTACAAATATCATTTCTTTTAATTTATCGACGGTTAATGAATACAGAAAACTTGTCAATGAATTTATGAGTGGAGAAAGAAAATCTGNTGATGTACCAAGATGGTATTTATTAGAAAAGATTGGTGAATCAGTAATTACAAGATCTGGATTCATATTATTATATGTATTATTCTACGTCGAGTTTGCCACTGAGACATGGCAATATGCACTTCTTCCTTTTCATGTTTTTATGGGTTCTATGCACGGTTTTATTGTCAATTGGTTTGGCCACAAGAGAGGGTATCGCAACTTTGAAGACACGAAAGATAATTCTAAAAACACACTCCCATTAGATNTCTTAATGATGGGTGAGCTTTATCAAAACAATCATCATAAGAGACCAAATAACATGAATTTTGCAGTGAAGTGGTTTGAATTAGACCTTGGTTATATTGCGACCTTGATCTTAAAGAAAGTTAAGATTGTGCATTAAATAATATGGCACATTCCTTTAAAGACTATCTAAACGTNATCATTGTAATATTGATAGCTACAGCTGTTGCGTATGCTTGTGGTCATCATGGACTATATTTTAATAAATGGCCGATNATATTTATNTGTATGTGCACTAGTTTTATCGTGCACTGGATAGCATTTNTTCCGTCATACCTCGCTAGAACAGAGAAATANTATGACATATCTGGTACATTGGCCTATTTGTGTGTTCTCTTCATGGCATATTATTTAACGATNTCCCTATCCGATGGGATATTAAATGTCAGATCTGCTCTAGTNATCACTCTCGTAGCCATATGGGCCTTGAGGCTTGGTTTTTTCTTGTTCATTCGTGTCCTAAAAGCAGGAGAAGATCGAAGATTTCGTGAGGTGAAAGAAAAATTCTCGGGTTTCCTTGTATGGTGGACTATCTCAGCACTCTGGGTCTTTTTAACTACNGTGAATGCATTGGTTACAATTATAAATAATGTAGAGTATTATGATGATCTCTTCTTATTTATTGGTCTAATTATCTGGATAGCAGGATTTTCTTTTGAAGTTATNGCTGATGAACAGAAAAGAAAATTTAGGTTGCAATCTTCTAATAAAGATCAATTTATCTCGAACGGTNTATGGAGCATTTCAAGGCATCCTAATTATTTTGGTGAAATATTGCTNTGGATAGGAATGGCTATCATTGCGTATCCAACTTTAATAGGTTGGCANCATCTTAGTTTGATCTCCCCAGTTTTTATCTACTTACTNATAACAAGAATGAGTGGGGTTAANCTNCTTGAAAACCATGCNGATAAGAAGTGGGGTGAAGACGNGAACTATAAANAGTATAAGCAAAATACNCCAGTACTCATTCCATTCTTGAAAACATGAAGTATCTAAAAATCAAATATGTCATCATATTATCGATATCATTTCTCATTGTAAATAAAACCATGGCGCTTGAAACACCAAAATATGACTTAATTAAAAAAGAAAATGGATTTGAGATAAGAGAATACCAGTCAATGATCATAGCCACCACAAAAGTTCAAAGTGACTACGGGAATGCAACATCTACTGGCTTTAGGCGAATAGCCAACTACATATTTGGAGGTAATTCAGCTGGAATGAGTATAGAGATGACCGCACCTGTTTTGACCAATGTTCCTGATTCTCAAAATATTTACGAAATACAATTTGTCATGCCATCAGAACATTCAATGGAAGATCTACCTAAGCCAAGTACTGATAACGTAACCGTAAAAAAAGTTAATTTGGGAAAAACTGCTGTTCTCAGTTTTGGAGGATGGGCAACCAAAAACAGGGCATCACGTTATAAGGATAAATTAAGAGATCTATTATCAAGTGGAGGCTTTAAGACAAATGGTAAGTTTATGGTAGCGCAATATAACTCTCCTTGGGCAATACCACCTTTCAGAAAGAATGAAATAATTGTTCGAATTGACTAGTAAATATCACCCAAATTAATTCGGATCATATAGTTTTCATTATATCAAATATTAAAATATGTTATACAATCAAAAAGTCAAATTAAAGGGTGTGAATATTTCAAACGCGATCAAGTCCTTTCACGATAGGAATTTTGTGGAGTTCTTAATTTCATCGCAACCTGTAAAGATCAACAGTTGGAAAGGCATTGAAAATGGCAAAGAGGCTTCATTTTCATTTTGGTTCTTTGGATGGAGAAATATGAAGGTCATCCATGATAATTATAATTCAAGTGAAACCCATCTTCACTTTGAGGACATAGGACTTGAACTACCATTTGGGCTTTCCAACTGGCATCACCATCATATAGTTCAGGCATATGAAGATGGTGTAGTGATCACTGATAAGATAAAGTTAGAATCAAAGAATTCCCTAAAAATGTACCTGCTCTATCCGATAATGGTCTTCCCAATCTTTGTAAGAAGGCTATCTTATAGAATATGGTTTTATAAGAGAGGCTAAAGAAAGCGAACTTTTTATGTTTATGAAAAGCGCTCATATCGCTCATTTAAATCTTGACTTATATTAATTAATCACAATATATTTATATTAACTAAGGAGTTAATTATGTCAATTTTAGATGCTGTTGCAAGAGGTGCTGATTTAAAACACTTTAATGAAAAAAAAGAGCCTAAAAATAATTTTGACGCTAAAAAAGCTGATAAAGATCTTAAGGCTTGTCCTGTTTGTAAAACAGTTTGGGAAATAATGGTATTTAATCAAACACTAGATTATAAATACTATCATAATTTTCCAAGATATGGTAAGAAGAAAGGCGTCTGCCCAAGTTGTACAATCAGAATGAAAAATAAATATTATCACAATTCTGAAGTTTTAGACCCTGCCTGATGACTCGTTTGACCTATGTTGATCATATTGCTGTTGAATCAACAGATATAAAAAAGTCAACAGAGTGGTACCAGAGTCAATTTAATTGCACTGTCAAATACCAAGATAATACTTGGGCCCTATTAGAATTTGACAATATATCATTGGCTCTTGTTACACCAGGAGAACACCCTCCACACATAGCTATTGTTGATAAAGATA
>NZWG01000015.1 GCA_002698235.1 Fidelibacterota bacterium
ATGGTTTTAAATGAAACTGGCATTTTTAACCCTGGAGACACAACTGAGTTGATGATAACCATCCAAAATAGGCCCGGCTCTAGTCCCGTTAATAGTATAACAAACTATTTATCAACCGAACATCCTGGGGTGTTTTTAATCCAGAACCAGTTTCAGTTTGATGGCTCCCTACCGTCAGGTAGCAACTATAGCGCTCCTTTTTTAATCACCTCATCTAATAGCGTATCTCATGGTGATATTGAGTTTTTACTGGAAATATCTGCACAGCTTGATGGTAATATTCCTAGTAACTTACAATTAGATGTTGATCCTTATTTTTTTGAAAAAGAAATAAACATTCCTTTTGGTGAACCTCAACAATATGGATATCCAATAGATAGTGTAAACATTCTTTTTTCACCCTTACTAGTGGATCAAGATAACAATTCACTACCTGAAATATATTTTAGTTCAGACAGTCTTATTTATGGATCTATGATTGGTGGACTTTTAGTTGGAAACTTTCCCTTTTACGTAAATGATAAGGTTATAACTGAACTTTCTTCTGCTGATTTAGATAATGATCATAATAATGAACTCGTTTTTGGAACAAAAAACGGACTTGTATATGGACTAGACCATAACGGAAATCAATTATTTGTTTATGAGCAAAGTGATTCTATAATCGGGTTTTGCTCATTATCAGATGTAAATAATGATAGTTTTTTTGAAATTNTTTTTATTGCTACCAATGACTCNACATCNAAACTGCATATCATTGATTATTTAGGNAATGANCTCGAAGGCTTCCCNATAATAATTCCTAAAAAANTANTGGCTCCNGCAGCTATTGCAGATATAGATATGGATGGATATTCTGATATTGTGTTTGGAGCTATAGATGGAGCTGTCTATGTGATTGATATTTCAGGAAATATAAAAACAGGGTTCCCTGTTTATGCGNTANACGATATCTACAGTCCTCCTACACTTTTAAATTTAGATGATAATNCTGAACTTGAAATTGTATTAAACGANAACAATGGNATTATTTATCTATANAANCACANTGGTTNGTTAATAAATCAATTCGCTACAGGATCTCANTTATCCAGCAGTATTTCAGTGGCTGATTTAAACAGAGATGGTTTAATTGAGCTTATATTTTCTAGCTCCGACAGTCTTTTACANGCCTTAACNNTTNCCTCAGANACTGANATTAGCAATTGGCCTATTAGCTTAAATGGATCTTCAATTTCAGAATCTATTATCATTGATTTAGATGATGATGAAGATTTAGAAATTATCACCCCATCGTACAATGGGTATTTAAATATTTTTCATCATGATGGTTNCTCATACCANAACTTNCCATATATTTCTCAAGANANTATNNNATCATCNGCNTCNATTNNAGANCTTGATAACGATGGTGACTATGAACTTATTTTTGGTACCAACCGCAATCTAAATGTTTTAGATATTAATGAAATAGGTGGTGAACAATATTCATGGACATCTTATCGTGGTAATTCCATGAGGACTGGATTTTATGACGTAAGCTTATCTGAACTGTCTCTGGATAATTTAGATATACCAAAAGAATATAGCCTTGGAAATAATTACCCAAATCCATTCAACCCAACTACACAAATTAATTATTCTCTTCCTAAAAATAGTGATATCAAATTGATTATATATGATCTTCTGGGTAATAAAGTAAAAACGCTTCTTGATGATAAATACCAAAGCGCAGGATTCAAAAATATTAAATGGAACGGAACAAATGAACTTGGAGCTAAAACTTCAAGTGGGGTCTATTTTTATACTTTAAAAGCTGGGAGCTTTTATCAAACAAAAAAAATGATTTTAATTAAATAATCCTATATAAATCTAGTTGTTATATTGTATTCCTATTGATACATTTCTTCCGGGGTTGTAATTCTGAGTATCGTAATACTCATCTTTATAATAATGAGCAATGCGAACGTTATCCCCAAGAAGGTTTGTTACCTTAAAAGAATATTTAATATTTCCCCATTTCTTATTAGCAACAAAATTTAATGAGTGAAAGGGCCTCTCCCAAAAGTGGCCCGCAACCTCATTAGAAATTCTAATTAGCCGCTTACTAAAAGAATTATATGCTAAGTTTGCGTCAAACCCTTTTCGACTTTTAAAATTCAAGCTCATATTAAAAACAATATCAGACTGGCCCTGAAGTGGTCGAGTGCTAACTTCTATACCATCATTATCTACGCTATTAGGAAAAGCAACTTCTTCAGTATTTTCAGATCTAACAACATAAACATAGACAGAATCTGGAAGCAAAACCTCTGAACGACTTAAAGATAAATTTGTATTTATAGATAAAAAACCCACACTTGAAGGAAGAAAGCTCAATCCTTTTCTTAGTTCAGATTCAATTCCAAAAATATTTGCATACTTTCCATTTTGCCATGACTTAGTAGATGAGAGTCCACTTGCCGCAATTAAAGATTCTTCAATTGGATTAGTAAACTTTTTAACAAACACTCCAAATGAAACCAACTCTAATCCTTTTGGAAAATATTCATAACGAATATCCGCACTTTCGATTGTGGAGTTTTTTAAATTAGGATAACCTACGGTTTCGTCTGCTCCAAGGAACTCCTGAAATACATAAGGGGCATATTCTCTAAATTGTGCTCTGGCTACTGTTTTTGAATATGAAGACCTTAATTTAACTTTTTCAGATAGAGAATAATTAAACGTTATAGCAGGAAGAAAGTGATTGGCTCCATTGTCAAATTTAATAATTGAAGTATCAGTAGATTCATCTTCAAAACTTTCTCCATCATCCCAAACTCCATTACCATTTAAATCATCTAAAACCTCGCCATCATCCCAAGCTCCATTAGAGACCATTATAAAAGGATTATAATTAAGAACTGGATGATATGGATCCATTTTCATGCTATAATTTTCCCATCTTCCTCCTAAGCTCGTTTGAAGTTTTTTATTCCAATCAAAGTTATACATCACGTATGCAGCATCGATATTTTCTGTTGCTCTATATCCATCAAAACCACTTGTTTTTTCACTAAAAAATAAGCCCTCATGGATGGTGGAGTCATCTGGGTTGATAGATGCCCAATAATCTTCCCCTAAAACAGCATTATAATCTTCAAAGCCATTTGTAGTCACAGAATCATTATTTGCTAGAGTAAAATCAGAATAATCAAAATATAAATACCTTCTCTTGAAGTCCCTCTTTTTTCGATCAACCTTGATTCCATATTTTAAAGTTCCAAAACTGCTTATTATTTTATGATCAAAAGATAGTCCCGTAATTTGTTCATCACCACTACTCACATAAGAAACTCCGGGATTTGATCCATTCCTTATATATAAAGAGTAATCACCTATCCTTGGATCCTCTGCACTTCTAACGTACTCCCATTCAGATTTATTTGCGAATGGCTCATACATGTTTGAGTTTCCTAAGGTATATTTAAAATCTATACTATTATTTAGTCTGGCTGTTTTAAATTGGTTTTCTATGGAAAATGTTGTTAGGTTAATAGCTTTTTCATTATATCGCTGAGATATCAATAAGCCGTTTTCATCTAAGACTCGGATGGAATCTCCCGCATCCCATACTCCATCGCCGTCACTGTCGACAAAAGGTTCATCATTATTAAACAAACCATCGCCATTTTCATCGGTCCACTCTTCCCCAGTAAAGTTTATATCTGGTAAATAACGATTAAAGTCCTGTCCTGGAAACAGTGTTTTATAATCATGAGTTAACTCACCTGATAATCCTGATGCTTTTGTAAAGTTGTCTTTTGAAGTATGTGTATAAACATTGCGGAGTCCAAATCTTAATTTTTTTCTAAAAGTTATGCCATAGCTAAAATTAAAACCTAGGTTTGTAGAATATTGATACATGTCTCTATCTAAACCTATAAACCCGGGTCTCAATAACTTATCAAATACGATAGAGGTATCCTGATCTTCAATTACGGTTTTATAACTACTTGTATCATTGTAAGCAACATATCGATCCATTCTTTCTTGATTATATTTATACTTACCGGAAAAAGTTCCATCTAAAAGGAATCCCATTTCCAGATCTTTCCCCATACCATACTTTGTACCATAGGTTAGACCAATACTGCGAGGTAAACCAGCAGTGCCAACTGAGTTTTTAAAGGTGTTTGGAAGTAAAGCATTTTTTTCATAGGCCTTCTCAAACCATAAATATTCACGCATTGGATCAGATGCTGTTATCATTGTTCCAAATTGAGAATACGATGTATCTATTAACTCAGGCATAAAATCATCTGGAATACTGCTATAACTAATTAATTCATTTTCAAAACTATCTGGTAAGTCTCTTGAGCTGTTATCAAAACCAAAAAAATCGTTTGGTCCAGAAATGTTTTTTTGAAAATTAGATCCTGGTAAAATATTACTACTTAAACCTGTACCTAACTTTATTTTATATACTGTTTTAGATGGATATAACTTTGTTCTAATATTCACATTACCTCCACCAAAAGCTCCAGGCAAGTCTGGCCGATAACTCTTTGCTACATCTATTCCTGCTATCAATGAAGTGCTAAATAAATCTAGTGGAACAGATCTTCTGTCTGACTCTGGGCTTGGCATCCCAACACTATTTAACTGAGCTGAACTATAGCGATCTCCTAACCCTCTAACCACTAAATACTTGTCACTCATAATCGTTACGCCTGTAACACGTCTAACGGCATCTGCCACATGGCTATCTCCAGACTTAGATATTTGATCTGAAGATATATTGTCTTGCATCTCTAAAGCTTCTTGTTTGTTCGCTAAAGCAGAGGCCTCTCCTCCTTCTTTTTTTTCGGCTTGAACCTGAACCCCCACTATAGAGATTACATCAGGGTCTAATGTTATGTTTTTTTCTAATATTTCCCCTGAAACAATCTCGACGTTTTCAATCTTTTTTTGTTTATATCCAATATAAGTAATTGAAAGGTCTATAGAACCTTCTTCTATGTTCTTTATTAAAAAACGACCCTCAATATTTGTAGCAGAACCTAGAGAGGTTCCAGAAACGACTACATTAGCCCCAATAAGTGGATCTTTATTTTTTGAATCATATATTATTCCAGTAATAGAGCCTTCTTTTTGAGANTAAACAAAACTNATAAAGTAAAATAANACAATATAAANACTGNTCTTAANTTTNTTGTTAATATACATCCAACCATTCTATAAAGTTTTTATTAGNATTTTGTTAGATTTTCTTTTGATTAANATGAGAATCAAATACGATTTNTTACACATAAAAAAGAAGAGGGGCNNGCCCCTCTTCTTAAANNNACTCTTTATTNTAGATAATTTATTTTAACAGNGTCATCTTACCCATAACTGATTGNGTTTCTGTAGAAACCCTNTATAANTACANNCCNCTAGGNACTAGTTCTCCACTCATATTAGAACTGTTCCAGGAANTTTTATGAGATCCTGCATTCATTTTTTGATATGAAGCCTCATAAACAAGCCTTCCCGTTAAACTATAAATAGTTAAAGTAACTGTCTCATAGTTTTTACCTAGATGAAATGATATTTCAGTTTCGGGATTAAATGGATTTGGGTAATTTCCATTTAAGCTTATTTGATCAGCTAAAACAGGATTATCACTTTCAATACTCAAATCTTCTGTGAGCATACCAAGCTCATCTAGACCCGACCATCCTTCCAACCAATTTACGCTTCCAACAGCACCTTTATAATTCACGGATTCGAACCAGCCATCTGCTATCAATTCATCTACATCAGTATATGCAGAACCTGAAGCTGAAGGTGTTAAATCAACCTCAGAAGGCAGACCATTAGAATCTACCGCATAATGAAGCCCTGCACTTTCCATTACATAATTACCGCTCCATTCTCCATCTGTGTCCTCATCAAAATCATCCCAAGGATCACCACCAAGACCGTTCATTACAATGCTTGATGAGATATAAAGATAGTTTGGATGTCCCGCAGCATCTGCCGCTGACCAATCCTGAGTTACCACCTCAGATCCATTGTCATCATTGCGAACACCATCATTTGCACCGTGGATAATATAGTTACGAAAATCACCTCCTGTGCCTTCACGAAGACGTAAAGCATCTTCTCCGTGCCCAACTGAACTCATCACTGTCACGTTTGCAAAGTGTGGGTGAGAACGAGGCTGACTATCTAAATCTCCTTCGGTTTTACTATCCATTTCATGGGCTTTATCACTGTCATCCGCTCTTACAACAACTAAAAACTGCCCTCTTCCTTGATAGCCATTGTCTGTATCAAAAGCATCATCGCCAACCGCAAACACAACACAATGTTTTAAATCAACCGTACCTCCAAACATTTCAAAACCGTCGTCTAGGTTTAGTCCAACTTCACAATAATCAACTGTAGTTCCACGACCAACACCCGCTAAAGTAATTCCATTGATCTCATTATCAGGAGCAATAGCTGAACCTCCATTCCAAAGACGAACGTATTTAAGAACTCCTGAGTTATCATCAGGATCTGTCCCTCCATAAACAATGCCTGTTAACCCTTCAACTGAAGCGGTTCCGCCTTCGTTCGCAATAGGGGCATATCCATTAATAATTAAACCTCCCCATAGCCCTCTTCCATTACCATAATTAGCATCTGTAGATTCTAATTCCGATTTGAAAGTAATTGGNGCAGCAGCCGTTCCTTCTGCCATGATTTTTCCACCTTGCTCAATGACTAAACAGGGCGCTGGATTATCTGCACTATAGTTCGCATCATAACGACCATAAATTGTAGCACCAGCTTCAATGGTTAATGTCACACCATCCTTAACAAATGTTTGTTGATCTAAATAATAATTACCAGATGCAGGCAAGTACATATCTTCTGTTATGTCTCCTGAAAGAGCAACAACNGCTTCTTCCTGTTCAAAAAGGATACCTGCTTCATCTAAATAAGACCAGCCTTCTAGCCAATTCCAAGTACTGAAGGCTCCCTTATAGCTAGTACTTTCAAAGAAATCATCTTCAATAACATCATCTGCNCCAGAAAATGCAGACCCAGAAGCAGAAGGCGTCACATCTAAAGTAGCAGGCAAACCATTGACATCTACCGTGTAAGNAAGTCCCGCGGNTTCCATTACGTAAGTACCTGTCCAAGCTCCATCTGTATCTTCGTCAAAATCATCCCATGGTTCACCACCAAGGCCATTCATTANCATACTTCCAGATATATATANGTAGTCTGGATGCTCGACCGCTGCAGCTTCAGCTAAATCCTGGGTAACCACTTCTGATCCATTATCATCATTACGAACCCCATCATTTGCTCCATGAATAATGTAGTTACGGAAATCACCTCCCGTACCTTCTCTAAGGCGCAAAGCATCTTCTCCATGTGCAACCGAACTAATTACGGTAACATTCGCAAAGTGTGGATGGGAACGAGGCTGACTGTCCAAGTCGCCATTAGTTTTACTATCCATTTCATGGGCTTTATCACTGTCATCCGCACGCACAACCAGTAAAAACTGACCGCGCCCCTGATAACCTGCATCCGTATCAAAAGCATCATCTCCAACCGATACAGCAGAACAATACTTTAAATCNACGGTTCCACCAAACATTTCAAAACCGTCATCAAGATTAAGTCCTACTTCACAAAANTCTANTGTGGTTCCACGTCCTACACCCCGCTAAAGTAATTCCATTGATCTCATTATCTGGAGCAATGGAGGACCCACCATTCCAAACACGAACATANCGTAATACTCCAGAATTATCATCTGGATCATTACCTCCGTATACTACTCCTGTAAGTCCTTCCACATTTGAGGTGCCGCCTTCATTCGCAATAGGGGCATATCCATTAATAATTAAACCTCCCCACAAGCCTCTTCCGTTACCATAATTAGCATCTGTAGATTCTAATTCTGACTTGAAAGTAATTGGGGCAGCAGCCGTTCCTTCTGCCATGATTTTTCCACCTTGCTCAACTACTAAACAGGGCGCTGGATTATCTGCACTATAGTTTGCGTCATAACGACCAACTATAACTGTTCCTGCTTCGATAGTTAGTGTCGCACCGGATTTGACAAAAGCCTGATTGTTTAAAAAATATGTGTTCTCTGATGTCCAGGTTACATCTGAATCAATATCGCCTTCTACATTAATAACATCTGAATAGCTCAATGAGGTTATTAATAATAAAGTCATAAATACTTTTATTTTTAACACTTCTAATTTCATTACATTTCCTTTTTATTTTCACTTTTGTTGGTTTGGTTTTTTACCTTCTTATTTTTTTAAAGTTCTAAAACCAAGGCTCAAGGTTACATGGGTTTTATTAGGATTTGGTTTGTACTAAAATAGAATTCTGTTTGTAAAAAATTAGATTCTTATTTGCAGATAAGCCCCAATGAGAATCAAAATAATATTGGGGCTTATTTTTTATATATTATAGTATTGCTTTATACTTTGATTATTTTTGGTAAGAGATTTTATATCTCTTTTATTTGAATTAGATTAGATAATCATTATAAAACGGATAGCTTATTCCAATCCCCGGTAATAGCAAAGGTTAGACCATTTGATTGTAAGTTAACAAACATAGTTTCCCCAGATGGTGAAAAGCAAACTCCAGCAAACTCAGAGCCAGAGTATCTGTTCTCGGCAATTATGTAAGGTTGACCCTCTTTTGAAACGCCCCATAGCCTATTAATATCAGAGTTGTCTTCACAAATTATAAGGTCACCCCAAGGAGATAATGTGATATTATCTGGCATATTTAAATCATCTCCTTTAAAAGATTTATTATATCTACCATAAGAAGGGTTAGAAGATTCATACCAAAGTTCAATTGTTTCATTTTTAGGATCACTAAAATTAAATTTCCAGATTTGACCTTTTTGATTTAATCCTCCTGATGTGCAAGCAAAATATATTGAATCTGGGCTGTTGATAATACCTTCTCCCCTGGCAAAAATTAAAGCTCCCTTTTCTCTTCCTTCAAATCTCAGGGTGTCTTCTTCTGGGTCAATATCATCAAGTAAAATCCATAAAGTTTCATACCTTTCCTTTAAAGAAAAGTGTGTATCATCCCAGTTTCTAGTGTCGAAATTCTTTGAGCTTTTAATTGCCAAAGCAAACAACTGGCCATTGTTTAGGTCACCCTTTTTATTTGGTTTATATTTATAAAAAAGTCCATCGGATCTATCTTCTGTTAGGTAAGCATTGCCGAATGAATCAAATGCAACCGCCTCATGGTTGAAACGGCCTAACTTTTTTAATGGTTTTGCTTTTTGTAGGTTCATTTTATCGTTGGGATNGACTTCAAAAACATAACCATGAGACTTTTCTTTTTTACTTTTTTTATTAACNCTTTCCTCACAAGTCAACCAAGTTCCCCAAGGTGTTGATCCACCCGAGCAGTTCGCTTCTGTGCCACTTAGACTCAAAAACTCAGATTCAACTCTCTTATTTTTCTCATCATACACTAAATTGGTTGTACCTCCAAAAGCAGAAACATCGTAATGTTTGCTTCCTAGAGCTTTTATTTCTCTTGTCCCATTTAAAAAAGCACTGGATTTTATACCGTGTCCCTTTCTCAATTCGTGATTTCTAACTANAACTGTTTTTCCTTTATTATTAAAGGATGCCATTCCATCAGGTTTCCCAGGTACCAATAAGCCATCCGACATCTNTGTCCCAACCCTAGATATTATTTTGTATTCTAGTGATGAGTGAAGGTCTAATATTTTATCTACATCTAAGCTAATTTTANTTTTAAAATATGAATTGCCCTCTAAAAAGTTTCTTTTAATTAGAGGGCTTGCTAAAAATGATAACGATAAAAGACTTGATGTCTTTAAAAAGGCTCTTCTTTTCATAATAATTTCGTGTTTTTTTCTAGATTCAAAAAATTAGGTGTCATAATTCGACACTATATTCTAAGACTAAAACACCAAAGTATTCTGCATGTTTTTTTACAAACATTCTATTTTAAAAGTTGTCTGTGATATTTCAATTACAATTATTTAAAAGTTTGTGTGTNTTTGCAATAGAANCTTCTNTCCTCTTTTTTTCTTTTAGGGAANAATGTTNCTTAAAACAACAAGTTCTCTAGCTTTANAAATTGTTCANTTTTAAGTTTGTAAGNCNCTTTANATTCTAAGCGTTGAACCATAGTTCAGTATCATNTATTGCTTTTAAAGCAATTATTGATAANANAGTTAAGNGACTATAACNNTGTTTTATTTATATANTGTTTAAAAAANGGCATATTCAAACANAACTCCATTANATATCTAATTCTTTCGTGNCTTTCNTCNAAAACNAGAACNANTTCNTTTAAAGANAACCATTTACANTCTGTNATNCCTTCANNTNNATCTGGAATAAGNGGNGTNTCNNTNTNCCCATTAAANTCAACTAANTACCAAAATGTTTTTTTNACNATNACNTNTCCNTGAACNTTTTTNTGGTAGTGAGTTGGTATGAGTTTNTTTAAAATAATAAGATTTT
>NZWG01000016.1 GCA_002698235.1 Fidelibacterota bacterium
GTGCCGATCAGCTCGTATTCGTTGACATTGGTGATCTTGACCTGGTGGAAGGCTCCAGTCTCTGCGTGTCCCTTAACGTGAACGATATTGTCTATCTCTGGTGAATCAAATTCGGAACGACCAACGCTGGCCTCTTCCCCGCTCTTGTCAACGACCACTTTAATGGTCTTCCCAATGAACCGTTCATTCTTTTCGAGACTAATATCGTGCTGTAACTCTAGAATATCATTCTTTCTTGCATCCTTTGTCTCTCTTGGAATGTTATCCTCCAAGTCAGCGGCGAGTGTACCATCCTCCTCAGAGTAAGTAAAAACCCCAAGACGGTCAAAACGCATCTCTTCAACAAAGTCTCTAAGTTCCATATAATTATTTTCTGTTTCTCCTGGGTAGCCCACAATAAGGGTCGTTCGCAACCCAATATTAGGAATGGCTTTTCTGAGTCTTTCTATCCTGTTTCTTATCCCATCCTGCCCAAGTCCTCTTCTCATCGACTTGAGGACATCGTCTGATGCATGCTGAATAGGCATGTCAAGATAGTTGCAGACCTTGTCACACTCTGCAATGGCATCGATGATCCGCTGTGAAAGATGTGCTGGATGGGCGTAGTGTACTCTGATCCATTCGAGACCATTGATCTGATCTAACTCTCTCAACAGGTCACTTAGATAGACCTTCTTCTCGAGGTCCCAACCGTACGAGGTGGAGTCCTGAGCAATAACGAGTATCTCTTTGGTCCCATTCTGAACCAGGCGCTCGGCCTCTTCAATTATCGCAGGGATCGTCCTGCTCTTTTGCAGGCCTCTCATTAGGGGAATACTGCAAAAGGAACAGCCATTATCGCATCCTTCCGCTATCTTGAGATAGGCGTAATGTTTCGGTGTCATTAGAGACCGAAAAAAGAGTGGATCGTCCTTAGCAAAATCCTTTCCTGTTAGAAAAGAAACGATCTGCTTGTGGTCATTGCTACCAAAGATCCTGTCGACCTCTGGTATTTCCTTTTTTAATTCTTCTGGATAGCGCTCGGACAGGCATCCCATGACAACAAGCTCTTTCAATGACCCGGTCTTCTTCATCTCTGCTGCCTGGAGTATCGTATCCACCGACTCTTCCCTCGCAATATCAAGAAAGCCACAGGTATTGACCACAATGGTATCGGCCTTCTCGGGATCATCGGTCAGATCTATATTTGTCTTGTTCAATCCACCCAGCAATATCTCAGAGTCCACCAGGTTCTTCGCGCAACCAAGGCTAATCAGATTAAGTGTCTTATTGTCTCTATTTCCCATTTGATCTTTCTTCAAGGCCTAGAAGGCCATCTACATAATGCTCTCGATGAAACGCTTCCATATCGTATAATCCCTCACCAAGACCTACGAACTTAACTGGAATATCCAACATACCATATAAAGGAAATATGATGCCGCCCTTTGCCGTTCCATCAAGCTTGGTCAAAACCGCTCCATCAAGTTTTCGATCTGCCTGGAACTCTTTTGCCTGCGCAAGTGAGTTCTGACCCATGGTCGCATCAAGCGTGATCAGGGACTGAATGTTAAATTCTGAGAAACGGGTCTCGATCACTCGATACATCTTTTCTAACTCTTTCATGAGGTTCTTGCTTGTATGGAGCCGTCCAGCAGTGTCGATGATGGTGAGATCACTCTTACTCGCTCTCGCTGACTCAAGCCCATCAAAGATCACTGAAACGGGTTCCGAGGTCTCTTCATTACAGATCAAGCGGCAGTCAACTCTCTCACTCCATCTCTTCAACTGGTCAACGGCGGCTGCCCTGTAGGTATCTGCTGCTACCAGAGTCACTTTTAGTCCCATGCCCTTGTAGAGATTTGCCAGCTTGGCAGTGGACGTGGTCTTTCCCGATCCATTCACACCCATGACAAGCATTGCACAAGGTCTTTTATTGATCTCAACACCCTGGTCTTGCGGGAGTCTTTTTATCAACGCGTCTCTGACCGCATCCATGAGATCTGAACCCGAAGATGCATTCACCACCTCCAGTATGTCTTGGACCACATCGTAGCCCATATCGCTCTGCAAAAGAACGTCCTCTAGGTTCTCTACTTCCTTAGCACTTGGTTTCTTTCCAAGGACCGATCTGATGGTATCTGCAATGCCCGAGCGTGAGCGCTGAAGTGCCTTAAATAGTTTGCCTATCATTTCCTGATCTTATGGATAAAATGAATTGTTTAAGATATTGAACCATGCTGACTAGTAAAAGAAACGTGGCCGCGTAGATGGATGTCATCTTCATCCAAGGAAGTGCCGTAAAATCAAATATATGTAGAAACACACCAAGTGTAGTTATGCCTGTTGCCCATTTACCCCACCAATTGGCATGAAGTATCATNTATCCGTAGTTCATACAGTAAATGGCAAAAGCGGCAATNGCCATATGTCTCGCAAGNTAAAAGTAAAAGAACCATCCTGGGAAGGCCTTAACACCNACAAGATAGACCAATACGGATATAATAACAATGAAATCAGCGGTAGGGTCTATCCACTTTCCGAAGTGAGTTACAGAATCTGCTCTGCGCGCAAAATANCCATCCAGAGCGTCCGATAGAACCGCNAGNAGTATTANGATACCAGTGATCCAGTTCCANTTTGGGTTGGCCATTGAATAGATGATTGGAATCGCTGAAAAAGCTCTCAATANACTNATCAGATTCGCAAGAGTAATGACCCGGGTCGGATCGCTTATCAATCGTTCTTTAAGATTTTGTTTTTTCTTTTGTTCTTGTTNTGACATGTTTACTGTCCATTTCATCNAGGTCNATAACGTGGTCGCAGATAGACNGAATGAACTCCACGTCATGAGACACGATCATGAAATGCATNNGGTTCATNCATTCCCTTATGAANGTGCGCAATTTTACTCTCTGATCCCATCCAAGTCCAAACGTTGGTTCATCCAAGATCAAAACGTTAAAATTACAGTGACATAGGACTATCAATAGTAATAGTCTAAGGACAACCCAGGGNAGGTCGACCCCTCTTATATCCGCTACATNTNNCCACCGGATNCCAAAACGATTNAGTCGCTTCTTTAATGTGCCTTCCATTGAACTGNNAAAGACCTCATTCTNTTTAAGATCGGCCAATAACTCTTCTGGTGTTTTCANTAGGATCAGATGCTCCGGAAATTGGTCCAGNTAACCCACTTTTATATCNGACNCTCCTCCTACNGTGATATTNACGAGACCCTTGACAGGNGATAGNTCTCCAAAACATAGACCTGCAAAGGTTGTNTTNCCNGANCCATTGTTGCCTATNANNCCNANNGANCGNACTCCNTCNANNTNCATAGATANNTCTCGATANATGTCNCGCTGACCNANNTATCCANANGTAAGATCNTTGATCTCTATGNTCATGCTACCATCNGGNAGTNGTAATNTCATCGTACTTCAATATCTNACCNGGCTCATTATCTGATAAGGANTCCAAGGACAGTACCANTGTTCTGTCCCCATGTTNAAGGTCCTCATGGTCTGAGGTGNCCCAGACAATGACCCCTNNGGTGCGTTCTGTCCATTCNCTCATCAAATTCANGCAATGNNGTTTATTCTCTTTNGATAAAAAAGAAAGTCCATCATCCACAAGCAAGACCCCTGGCTCAAAATCTAACGCTGTGACCANGTTCANTAGCTCNTTCTCGCCNCCAGAGAGATATCCTGGGTTCATCATTGGGTCAATATGATCTGGCAGCAAGCCTGAGATTACGATCTAATATCTGNTTTAATTTTTTTGGCTCTAGCTGCTGACACTCTCCGGCAAACGTGATCTCATTGCTGACAGTGGATGCGATGATCTGATGATCTGGATTNTGAAATATTCTATATACCACTGCGGTTTCATCTANGNGGACATCGGCCTCAAAGTTCAAGGAATCCTTCTCAGGCTTACCCTGAATCATATCCAGCAAACTACTCTTGCCNACCCCACTTCCTCCGTAGATGACATTCAATCCNGGTGCNAGGGCATAGCTATCCCAATCCTGNCTAAATTTTTTAAAACGCATTCTTAGCGNNAGGTCANTCATTTAACATGTGCCCTATCACTTTTGTGGTAGAGCCTACATTCTTATAGATCACATCTGATGAAGAGAGGCTTGATATCTTGAAATATTTTTCGTCTGATATNAATTTATTGGTAGNAGNNAGAAATTCATCTTTATCGCTCACGCAAAACCCACCACCACTTTTTATCAATTCTTCTGCCTCNTGCGAGTTNTGATACCTAGGGCCAAANAGTACGGGTAGTCTGGCGATCGCNGGCTCCATAACATTGTGAACTCCAGTTGAATGTCCACCTCCAACGTANGCGATCCGACANTGCCAGTAGAGTCGTGATAAAACGCCAACAACTCCAAGGAAGACCAATGGGTCAGTTGGNAGATGCAGATCCGATCTTTTTCTAAAGACCCTTCCTACCTTTCCGTGGTCATGAAACCTCTTCTTTATATCCTTTATAGCAGACTCTGAGGGTTCGTGCAATGCATAAAGGATCTTCAGGTCGGGGTTTACGTTCATGAGGTTNACCAGAGCAGGAACCAGATGGTCTGCCTCTTCATCATGAGCACTTCCAACAACTATTCTCATGTCCCTGTTTAGAATGTCGTCTACATCTTTGTCTCTAAATTTGATCGCATCTCTCATGACAAGATCGTATCTTGGGTTACCAGCCACTCTCAAAATGGGGCCGTCAGTGTCCCCAAGCAGTCTACATATCCCTTTCATGTCGTTCTCGGATATGGTGTAAATGGAATTCAGGGACGAATAAACGTCACGAAACAATTTCTTAAAAAAGGGCCAGGTCTTGATNGATCCCTTTGTCATTCTAAGGGAGAATAGATTAGTGTGAATTCCCTTTGNTNTTGCNATCCAGACCAGATTTGGCCACACATCGTAAGACGCGAACATGATCTTCTTTGGTTTCAAACGATTCAANACCCCAAGAACGGTCCAAGGAAAATCAAAAGGAATGTAGAACTTGAGGTCCATTNCATCGCTCTGGGCATTGTCAAAGCCTGAAGGAGAAGAAAAACTCACGATGCACGTAATGTCCTGTTGCTCTTCTTTCAATCCTTCTATTAGGGTCTTGACCTGAAAAAACTCGCCTAAACTAGATGCGTGAAACCAATATATATTTGGATTAGATTTATTTTTACTAAAGTATTGCTTTAACTGATTGGGGGCTTTAAATCGCCCCACTAAAGATCGCCTTAATTTTTCATTGAAGAGGGATCCTACAAGTACGAAAATGAAGGCCAATGGGTACAGAACTCCATTGTATAGGATCATAAATATTAATTTCATCTACACATTTGTTTGCAGTGAGTTCAAGACCTCTTCAGGTGTGATCGATTCCATACAATACTGCTTTTCTCTGTAACATGGAACACTTCCATTCTGAGAGCANGGTCTACACNAGATGTCCTTTTGAATATTCTTTGAGNCTGGTAAGGNCACACCAGCNCCTGTCTNTGTTGAAGTGGGACCTAAGATCATAGAAACGTTTTTCCCCAATGCCTCAGCACCATGCACCANACCAGTATCACTGCCAATAACATGCTTTGAGCTANCTATGANCGACAGTGCCTCTCTTAGATCTGTNTTTCCTGANAGGTCCAGTGAGTTTATNANCCCCTTATTGATCTGGCGACANATGGTGTCGTCTTTTGNTCCGATCAATACAGATGGAATATCCAATTTATTCAAGGTCTCTATGTATTTATTGACTGGCCANCGTTTCTGTTTCCAAGCAGCNCCAGGGATCACGGAGACGTAATCACCCATCACTCCACNATCGGATAATAATCTCCTACCNTTTTTTATCTCACCAGCACTCAAACGAAGTAANGTTTTTGGTATAGATNCATGGTTTCCATNCCATATAGAACCCATNTGCTGATGATACATGAAACGCGTNGAGAATTCAGATTCAAAATAATTCTCGTGAAAGTGAAATAACATCATCCTNTTNAACCTGGGCTTTTTAAGCTGAAANGACTGTGCGCTCGATTGGAGGGTCACAATATTGGACCTGATCGAATTATGTAGGTCATAAATAATGTCATATTTATTTCTCTTGATATACGCACCAAANNTCCAAAGTTTTNTGAATTTTAGGCTACTGGGTATAGATATCAGTCGGTCTATATCAGGATGAAACTCAAGCAGTGGAGAAAATTTATCTAGAGTAAGGAAAGNNATCTGAGCATCTGGGAAGGCCNACCTGATGGTNCTGAGAGGTGATGTCGCTAATACAATNTCACCTATAGAACTAAATCTTATAACCAGTATTTTCTGGTCAGGACTCATTCTTATTTGACTCTTGAGGCATTGAACTCCACAAGATCAAGCATGGACTGACGTACTGGCGAATCTGGATAGGGCATTATTGAATCGACTGCCTTTTGAGAGAATTCATCTAATTTTTTTCTGGCATAGTCTACTCCACCTGCATCTTCAATGATGGTGCATATCTTCGAGATCACAGATTTGCTTTTCTTTTTAACATCAAGCAACTTTTTTAATTCACGATNACCCGATCTTGACATATTGCTTTTTGAATAGATAAGAGGCAAAGTTGCCATGTTCTTCTTAACATCACCACCAGCNTTCTTGCCAGTATCATTTTCATTGCCCAAAAGGTCAAACAGATCATCTTTTATTTGGAACGCCATTCCTAGGTTATCTCCNAAAGAGAAGGTTGCCTCTCTATCCTTTTTCTCTTTTGTCGTTGTTATAGCTCCTAACTCGCAACTAGTAGCGATCAGGGATGCGGTCTTTTGATTGATCATATCAAAGTAGACCTCTTCNTTCATAGAACGGGTTATGCTTTTTTCAATTTGGAGTATCTCTCCNGCACTTAATTTTTCAGCTGTATTTGAGATCTGCTCAAGCGCATCAAAATCTTTAAGGCCTATCATATTGATCAGTGCCTTACTAAGAATAAAGTCCCCCATTAGAACGGATAATTTATTTTTCCAGACCCTATTGATCGATGGCCTCCCTCTCCTAAGGGTTGCATCGTCTACAACATCGTCATGTATCAAGGTTGCAATGTGTAGTAACTCCATCATTGCAGCTGCTCGATAGCTGTTAATGGTCGGTTCTCCACAAAGTCTTGCAGAAAGAATGGTCAAAATGGGTCTTATGTTCTTTCCCTTGTTCCTGATCATGTATTTTGAGATCGAATTAATAAGCCTGACCTCAGAATTAAGAGCATTCTCAAACTCTTGCTGGAATATCTTAATATCTTCTAATATAGGCTGGCTGATTTGTTTCAGCGTGATCAGATCTTTGTGCATGAACAAACCTACCCAATTAACCTAATGCTATTCAATTATGTTCTTTTTCTATTTACGATCCAGGATACACCTATGCTTGTCTCGTAGAGAATAACTAGCGGAAAGGACATGATCAACATTGAGACTGGGTCAGGAGGGGTGATAAAGGATGAGAGGATCAAGATCGTGACAATTGAGTGTCTCCTGTAGTGCCTCATGAATGCAGGTGTAAGTACTCCGATCGAAGAAAGAACCAGCGACACAACTGGAAGTTGAAATATGACACCAGCACCGATCAAAAGCCAGGTTAGAAAACTGAAGTAATATTGGATGGAAAAGTTATTCTCAACATGTGGAGCTGCTATTCCACTAAAGAATTCCAATGAAAAAGGTATGAGTACAAAATATCCAAATGATACACCAGCGATAAAAGATGTAAATGCAAAGAATACGAAAGGAAGAGCAAACCTCTTTTCATTGACCTTCAAACCTGGCGCAACAAATTTCCAAAATTGATAGATCAGATAGGGAAGCGCAATAATGAACCCTGAGGCAAAGGATATGAACCACTTGATCAGAAACATGCTCTGNACCTGCAGAGACTGTATGACTATTGGACTGTTTGTGATCGTGCTCGGGTATAGAAGAATACTTAAGATCTCATCTATATACCCATAAGAAAGACCAGAGCCCACTAGGATTACAGCAAATGACCTCACTAGCCTCCATCTTAGTTCCTCTAGATGCTCTAAAAATCCCATTTCTTGATGATCTTTTGAAGCCATTAGATAGATTCACTTAATAGTTCCTGGGCCATTGCGTGGGGAACTTTATTTATTTGATCAATACTATCTGTCATTTCATTTAAAAGGTCGACCTTTTCACTTGTCCAAAATGAATTTTCGAGGTCTTGTCGAACAAGGCTCAATACTCTCTGTCGATATCTATCAAGTTGCCGAGTTTCTAAATGCCCAGTATCAGACATCAAAGTTACATGCGACTCCATACCTTGTATCAGCTCACTAACCCCAACTCTCTCGGTGGCAACGGTATTATAGACGGGAGGCTCAAGTTTATCGATCTTAGAAAAATTATGTAGAATGTTCTTTAACATTGAAGATAGTCTATTGGCACCATCTCGATCTGATTTATTGATAACAAATAGGTCCGCTATTTCAATGAGACCTGCTTTCATCATCTGTATCTCATCACCAGACTCTGGAACAAGGACCACAACACAAAGGTCAGCTGCCTTGACTATGTCATGCTCACTCTGACCTACGCCAACTGTCTCATAGATCACGTAGTCCTTACCACTAGCCGCCAAAACATCGCCTACATCTTGCGATCTTCTTGCTAGGCCTCCAAGATCGCCTTGATTACCCATGCTTCTTACAAAGACCCTATCATCCCAAGCATATTGGTTCATTCTGATTCTGTCACCCAACAGCGATCCTCCAGAAAACGGGCTTGAAGGGTCAACCGCTACTACTCCTACGGTCTTATTACTTTCCAGCAGAATCTCAATGAGTGTATTGGTTATTGTGCTCTTTCCCGCTCCAGGAGGTCCTGTGATCCCTATGCGGAGTGATTTACTTGTATCCGGATAAATATTGGTCAATAATGATTGCGCGCCATCTTGACCATTCTCGACGATCGTAATAGCTTTTGATATTGATCCATGGTCATTTTCACGAATCCCACGGACAAGGGNNTGAAACATTTAGGANTCAAATTCCTTAATNAATTTTTTATAATCAAGTATCATCANNTCNCTACCNTTNCGAGCAATGAGANCTTCNTTTTCTAAAATGCTTAATGCCCTAGACACCGTCTCTCTTGAGGTCCCAGCCATGTTTGCAATATCTTGCTGAATCGGTGTTTTGGGNATGCTGACCTTACCATTTTGAATCACACCTTGCTCATCAGCGAATCTGATTATGCATAACGCAATACGCTTTTCAGCATCGCTCAATGAAAGACTTGCTATCTGCCTGTCGCTCTTTCTTAGGCGTCCTGCCAATTCCTTAAGCAACTGAACTGCGATCTGTGGATAATCGTTCACTACATCTAAAAAGTCCCTCCTGTCAAGTGTCAGGACCTCTGTCTTTTCCAAAGCAATGACATTGGCTGAACGAGATTCTCCATCAAGAAGAGACATTTCCCCAAAAAAATCTCCCTCATTCAGCATGGCAAGAATAACTTCTCTACCATCTTTACTCAATCGAGTAACTTTGACNCTTCCCTCCAACACAAAAAAACATTGCTCNCCATCTGAGTCTTCTAAAAAAATATAGTTACCGTTNTCATAGTGNCTGGCAACCATTTTTTCTGCAATGTAGCCTAGCTCTTTTGACTTAAGATCCCAAAATATTGAAACAGTTTGCAATAGTTCTATTTTCTTCATNGCCTAAAGATACAAATCATATTTTTGTTTTCAAATTTCATATCANGACCTAAGNTATTTAGNTCTAAANTGAAAATTCAATTAANTNAAAATATTTTTAGTTTAGTTTGANCAAACATCTCATTGACATCGGAATTGATGCGGTGGTAAACTTGCCGGCTTTAAATTAAGGAAAAAGTGTAATGGATAGACACCCACAACAGATCAAAAGAGANAGACAAGATAAGAAAAGGCGANTAAGAAACCTTGAGAGNCTCTCTAAGCTTCGCACCAGTATTAAGAAAGTACTTTCCTCTACAACAAAAAAAGAGGCAGAGTTAGTTTACAAAGATGCGGTCAAGGTCATTGACAAAGCCGTTAGTAANAATCTTATACACAANAANACAGGTGCAAGGCGCAAGTCTCAAATAACTCGCTTTCTGAATTCACTGAGTTAAAATAAAGATTAACCCTCAGAGGCCTGATAGTTTGGAGCCTCTTTGACNATTCTCACTTNGTGAGGATGANTTTCCTTTAACGCAGCACCTGTNACCTGTACCATNNNTGTTCTNTCACCAAATTCTTNAATCGTNCCACANCCACAATACCCCATAGANGATCGAATNCCACCNNTCANTTGGTGAATGGTNTTCTTTACAGGCCCTCTNTANGGNACCATNCCTTCTATNCCCTCNGGAACTAATTTTGTAGCCTCAGCACCTTCTTGGAAGTATCTATCTCCACTTCCTTGTTCCATNGCACCCATGGAACCCATGCCTCTATAAGANTTATATTGACGNCCNTCATACAANATGGNCTCNCCNGGGCTCTCATCCATTCCAGCAAGAAGACTGCCAACCATTACTGAGTCTGCGCCTGCAGCTANNGCCTTTGCTATGTCTCCACTATACCTGAGTCCACCNTCTGCNATNANNGGGACATTAAATTCTNTTGCNACATCAACNGCNTCCATGATCGCCGTTAGTTGAGGGACTCCNACACCTGCAATAACTCNTGTGGTGCAACTGGCTCCNGCTCCAATACCTACCTTAACACANTCNACTCCAGCATCGATCAATGCTTTTGTACCATCACCCGTAGCAACNTTNCCGGCGATCACNGCAATATTTGGATTGTCCTGNTTTATTTTNGTAATNGTTCTNAANACGCCTTTTGAATGTCCATGNGCAGTGTCNATGACTATTGCATCTATTTCAACATTTGCCAATTCATTTGCTCTNTCAAANGAATCGCCTGAGACTCCTANTGCCGCTGCAACTCTTAGTCTTCCATTAGAATCCTTGCATGCATTTGGATAATCTTCATTCTTCTGTATATCCTTTACCGTAATAAGACCTGTTAGNTTATGGTCATCATCCACCACNAGTAATTTCTCAATNCGATGTTGTTGCAATATGTCTTTAGCTTTTTCGAGAGANGTACCAACAGGAACCGTNACCAGGTNTTCNGATGTCATGCNNTCNGATACAGTNAGCATGTCATTGGTNTCNAAACGAATATCTCGNTTCGTGATTATACCAACGAGNCGATTATTNTTTTCAACAGGTAAGCCACTTATCTTGTACTCTTTCATGATNTTTTTAGCATCTTTAATAGTAGANGANTCTTCTACTGTTATGGGATTCAAGATCATNCCNCTCTCTGAGCGCTTGACNCTATCAACCATGTTNGATTGATCTNTGATAGATAAATTTTTATGGATCACACCTAANCCACCAGTNCTNGCAAGTGCNATTGCCATATCNGATTCAGTAACCGTATCCATTGCGGCACTAATGATNGGTATGTTTAGNTCTATNTTACTTGTCAGACGAGTTTTTAGATTCACATCNCTNGGAAGAANATTTGAANTCTGTGGTACTAATAACACATCATCAAAAGTAAAGGCTTGTTTAAATGGNGGACGATTNCTCATGACTACTCCAATCTTAAGGTTTTNGTGATATCTTTNGTTANATAACCAGAACTAATAAGTTTNGTTATCTCTTCTATCTCAGGCGATAGNGACCTNTCTCCCTTTGAATAATTACAAAGGTCATTTAATATNTTNAGAANCNGTTCNGTACCCTTCCCNGCTTNCATATTGCNTGAGGCTATNTTGTTAGCGGCNCCTGCAACCATTAATTCAATAGCAAGNATTGATGCTACATTTCGTTGTATTTCAAACAACTTATTTCCAGCCCANGGAGCCATACTCACTTGNTCNTCTTGNCCGCCAGAGGTAGGCAGTGAATCAACGCTGGCTGGATGAGNNAGGGTCTTATTNTCAGAGGCNAAGGCACTGGCGGTAACATGGGCTATCATGTAGCCTGACTCTAATCCAGGATCTGATGTGATAAAAGGCGGTACCATAGGATCTATGCCTTTCATGAAATAATGAGTCCTTCGTTCGGATATAGCCCCGATCTCCGAAAAAGAGATGGCAAGCATGTCCAATGCCTGGGCAACATGCTCTGCATGAAAGTGGCCTGAGCTTAAAACAGTGCTTCTATCCATTATNAGAGGATTATCACTTACACTGTTGATCTCATTATTGATCATNATNGCACTGAGNTGAAAAGAATCTCTACAGGCACCATGCACATGAGGTATNCAACGAAAACTGTATGGNTCTTGTACCTTACCACAATTACCATGNGAACGAACTATANCACTTCCTGATAACATTTTAAACACATTCCTNGCAGNCACTTGCTGNCCGGGATGATCTTTTAATTGATGNACATCTNTTCTNAATACCCTTCNACTAGAAAAACTATTTTCTACTGATAATGCACCAGCTATNTCTGCAGTTCGCAATAGAATTTCACCATCAATGCAAGCTTTGATCGAGAAAGCGGTTGATACCTGNGTACCNTTAATAAGNCTCAAACCTTCTTTAGGNCCAAGATCCAGCGGCTTTATATTTGACNTNTTCAATGCCCTGCTAGNTGTCATCAACTTGCCCTTAAAATATACTTTTCCTTGTCCAATNANGGACAGCGCCATATGNCCGAGTGGCGCNAGGTCTCCACTNGCACCTACTGAACCTTTAACNGGTATGACCGGCATGATATCATTATTGATAAACTGNATTATCTTCTTAACCAGTNCAAGACTAACACCNCTNTANCCTTTAGAATANGTTANTAGCTTNAGAAAAAGNATCGTCCTAACCANTCCAATCTCAATTGGATNNCCTACNCCTGAAGCATGACTCTTNACTAGATTGATCTGNAGCTGTNTCTGNTCTNCAGCNCTTATGGAGATATTACTTANATTTCCGAAACCTGTATTTACACCGTANATCGTTTGATCTTCTTTGAGAAGCGAGNAGAGNTCACGGTATGAACTCTTNATGTTGTTTTCTGCTTTTTTGGTGAGAGATACTTTTACAGGGCCGTTNAGTAAGGNTACGAATTCTTGGTAGGTGTACTTCTTTGTTGAAACAAGTAAGGTTTNCATNGNNNAATTTATGGGATTACATCAATCCATTCCAATGACAGAAAAAAATTATNGAATGGAATCTACTTGAGANAATGTATTCATTTCCACAGGAAGTGACTGGCTTAAGATGCTACCGTATCTTTTGAGGACGATCCTATTATCCAGACAGACAAACTTACCTGAATCATAGCTCGTACGTATTAAACGACCAAATCCCTGCCTAAACCGTATGGCTGTCTCTGGCAGACTATANTNGATAAAACTNTTACCACCCATCTTGTTCACATATTCAGAGTANGACCTTACCAGTGGNTCACTGGGGACATCAAAAGGGAGTTTAACAAGTACAAGGATCTCCAACAGGTCTCCTGGTAGGTCAACCCCTTCCCAAAAGCTGTTTGTACCAAACAATATCCCGTTTGACGTTTGATGCATTCCTTTTATGATAGATGGCCTAGATGCCCCTCTCACCTGCGCAAAAAGTGGAAGGTCTCTTCCTCCTGGTAAAGACCTCATGTACTTTGAGGTGTCAGTTAGGGTTCTTACGGAAGTAAATAGAACCATGATCCTCTTTTCAAAAAGTTTATGCAAGTGATATACAAGGTCTCCAATACCATTAGGAGAATTTGATAAGTCCTTCGAACCTCCATACTGGTAATAGGTTACCTGCTCATTGTAGTGAAAGGGACTGAGAAACTCTTTTGAGGTAACACCCCCGTGATCATCAAGACCAACTCTACGTAAAAAGTAATCAAACGAATTTTGAACCTTTAAAGTTGCTGAGGTCAAAACACAGCTATTGATCTTATCAAAGAATGTTCGTCGAAGTGCATCTGAAACATCTATCATGGAGGCATGAAGTGAAATGATTAGATGATCACTGCCACTTGACCTGCGTTTGTATTTACCTTCAATCCAGTAAACCCACTCAGGATCTTGATTTTCCGTCAATGTAACCAAGGAGTCTATGAGGCCTGCGACCGTATCAAGCCCCCTCTCCAATGCTGTATGCAGGATGGGGTATTCTGTGCGTTTGTTATCCATTTCTAAAACAATTTTTTGAATTCTGTTAACCCCTGATATTATCTGCTCGAGAGCCAACTTCATTTCCCGAATTTCACTTTCTATTGGTCCGTGGATCTTGCTTATGTTACCAAAAATAGGTTGGTCTTGATATGTGTTGTCAGGTGTAAATCTATTCTCATTTTCTAAGGTCAAGGCCTTCATCACCTTTTCTAAGCATGATTTTGCATGAGCTACAGTATCTTTTAATCGATCTCGCTCGTCACCTATTTCTGAATTAATATCGCTAATAGCTTGAATTATATTATTCCAGCGTGCCGACCTAGGAAAGGATGGGTCAATGGTCTGCAGATGATAGTTTACCTGCTGCTCATCCCACTCCACTTTAAATTGATCGTATGCTGATTTTATGAGGTTATGTGCCTCATCAATGATCACAGAACCATACTCCGGAAGTAATCCTTTTTGAGCAACATCTGTCATCAGCAAAGAATGGTTAACCACTATTACCTGCGCCTGAAACGTTGCCCTTTTTAACCTTCCATAATAGCATCCGTCATTTCGATTGCATATCTCGCCAGTACAGTAACCTGAATCACTAGAGATCACTGATTTAAGCCATGATCTTCTTGCATTAAAAAACCCAGAACACTCTCCNAGGTCCCCAGTTTTTGTCCAATGCATCCAAAACAAGATCGGAATCAAGGCCTCTAGGTCAATTGGATCTAACGTTCTTGAGTCAGATATCAGCCAATTGAACCTTGTTTTACAAATATAATTCTTTCGACCTTTTAACATTACTGCATTCAACGGTACGTCCAAAGCCTTGGCCAATATTGGAAGATCTTTATGGAATAATTGATCTTGCAAATGTTTGGTGTGGCATGCAATTAAGGTAGGNCCTTCCTNNTCATGATCAAANGACTTCCTTATNGCTCCAAATAAATATGCCATGGACTTGCCTAAGCCTGTGCCTGCCTCNATAACACCCTTTGCCTGATCATCATTGATTATATCATCAACCATTTGAGCATATCTCTGTTGGTTCGGACGGTTCTCAAAGTTGGGGTGCGCTTGAGACAAAAGTCCATTTTCACCAAATACTTGTTCAGATGAGATATTTAAAATATCATTGTCTCCATCATGACTATATGTATTGGGTCTAGATATTCTTGGGGCATCAAATTCTAATAGGCCTGATTTAAGATCACCCATTTTTGTTAATTCGTTTCCTAAGTTCACATACAAAGTTTGATTTGGTATAGAAGAACCTTTTATCATTGAGTTGACTTTTGAGATCACTTCAAGAGGATATTTTGAGACCTCATTGATCAACTCTAGAAATATAAGTCCAGTATTTTCCGTATCTTTTTCAGCGCGATGTGCACCTTTTGACGATAATCCAAAATATTCAGAGAGTGCACCAAGATTAAATACGGGTTGATCATAATATACACTGCGAGCAAGTTGAAGCGTATCATATTGAGCATTCTCTACCATATCTCTTCCGAGCCGCTTGCATAGTTCTGATAAAAAACGCTGATCAAAATGTATATTGTGTGCAACAAGTGGATGATCTCCAATAAATGATAGCAGATCATCAATGATCAATTCCTCAGTTGGAGATGATCGTACCATCGAATCTGATATCCCCGTGATCTCGGTGATAATAGGAGAGATATTCATTTCAGGATTGACAAGCTCTACATATCGTTCGGTTATCTCACCGTCAACGAATTTTATGGCTGCAACCTCTATGATCCGATCATTGTGATGGTCAAGTCCTGTTGTTTCAAAATCAAATGCTACAAAGCAAGAGAGATCAAGTTTTTGAAGTAGTTGTTTTTGTTTCAAAATAATTAGACGGTCTTAGGAAAAGAGAATTTTAAAATAGAACATTGGATTTGATAGGTCGTCTCGAGCTATTTCATTGGATAACATACCCGAAATTATCTCTTGGACCTCATCGCTTCTTGAAGCACGTTTAATGACAAAATTCAATAAAAAACTGTACCGAGCAAGTTTTTGAAGCTTGGCACTCGTACCAAGTTCCCCACCAAGTTCATTCCAAACAAGTTCATCATACTCCTTAAATATACTTTCATTAAACTGACCTGAATCATGGGCTTTTCTTGCAATTTGCATTGCATATTTGGCTGAGAACATTGCATTTCCAATACCTTCACCAGTAAAGGGGTCGACTAGACCTGCTGCATCACCTAGGAGCATAAAACCGTCACCGTGATTTTTTCTATGAATGCTCCCCATAGGTAGATTCCACCCAATGGGCTTTTCTAGAGGCCTTGCATTTTTAAAACGATCTTTGAAATAATTTGATTGGGTAATCTCTTCTAAGATATCTCCNAGTGAGCGCTCTTCTCTTTTAGCATCATCCTTGCTCAAGCCAAGACCAATGTTTGCTTTTCCTTCTCCAGCTGGAAAAAGCCAAAAGTAGCCTGGTTTTACTTCTTCTACATAATGTAGTTCAATTTGATCTGTTAGCCCTTCTATTCCTTCGTAGTAGCACCTAATGGCAACAGCCGTATTTTTCATATCCATTTTATACAGACCAAGTTTACGGGCTACAATGGAATTAGGGCCATCGCATCCAAGTACAATTGGAGCAGATATCGTCTCTTCAACACCATTGCTATCTATTCCCTTAACACCTGATATCTTATTTTCATTGTAAACCAGATCCTTAACCGTAAACCCTTGTCTAGTATCACAAACATGATCTGCTCTTTGGAAAAGATAGTGATCAAAGATATGTCTTGGGATAACATAGCCTTTGGTAATATGGCGACTATTTTGACTATCTTTTAAATGTATATCAAATTCATCATGACTCGGACTTCCAAAAGTNATCCTATTTATTTCCGATCCATCCAATTTCTCAATGCCATCGATGAGATCTAACTCTCTCAAAATACGAACTGTTTTACCAGATAATGCATCTCCACATACTTTATCTCTTGGAAACACTGCCTTGTCTATAACAACTGAACTAAGCCCTTGTTTTTCAGCATAGAGTGCTGCCGTTGACCCTGCTGGTCCTCCACCAACAATAATTACATCATACATCTCAATCTTCTTCTAAAAAATCAACACCAAATGATGGATGCACAATTCCATACCTAAAATAATTAACGGTACGCAACAAGAAGAACAATATACCAAGTGGTATGAGAAACCAAGGTGCTCTTACACAAAGGAACATTGCAAATGTGAAAAGTGGATAGAATCTTGCTCTTTGAAGATGCCTGACATGATTTGGCCAAATAAGTGCGATAACGGGAAAAGGTATTGATACCGCAGCAGCAGTACTTGCAACTGGATCTTGAAGATANATGCCGAGGATAATTGAAATAAGCATGAAGACCACAGATAATGAAAGATATAAGGGTTTATCATCCCACTTAAAATTATTCCAAACCCCCTTTTCAATATCAAGTTCTAACGTGAACTGAAATATCAATAAACANGAAGCAAAGGCAAACATATAGCATAGAAGCGCTAAAGCACCTCCTACAAGATATGAGATATTNAGGACCTCATTTATTATGATTGGATCTATAAATCCAATCAAGAAAAGAAACGAACCTATCAATAAATGCTTAAGAGCCTCGTTGATCTTGAGAACCGTTGAACCAGCTTTCCAGATATCATTTCGTTTGGGGTAGGTTAAGAATAAAACAGAAACTGCTGCTAATTTCAATAAACCTATCATCCAGCCATCCCACTGCCAATAAACATATCTGTCTTGAAAATCCATGGAAACAACAACTCCTGCTATCGTTAGAGTCCATATAGAGAAAAGTTGGATCCAGCCTTGAGAGTCAATTTTATTTCCTAAAGCAGAAAAATAATCTCTCCAGCTCAAATAGGACTTAGAATCAACAGGAATAATTTTTTCAATAAGCATCTAATCAGCCAATGATGGCACTTCCAGTAATGGTTTCGATGAGCTCATTTAGAAGAATAAATCCTGCAACCCCAGCAGCAATGACACATAGAACAGTAACGATCGATCTATTATTTTCAGTGTCCATTGAACTACCTCCAAACTCAGATAAAAATGATGGCACTCCCCATCTTACNAGTATGAAGATGGCAGTCATCATTCCNCCAAATGGCAGCATATACTTTGATGAGAGATTATCCATCACATCAAAAAANGTTTCACCAAGATAATGCTGGAAAGAGCTTCCNAANTATTCCGCGATATTGANNCCTCCNCCCATTGAAAAAGAACAAANNACACCAACAANGGTTATGACNGCACCAAATTGAATGGTGGCCCGNTCACGCGACCAGCCTTTCTGATCAATNAANTANGCAGTTACAACTTCTAATATTGATATGGCAGATGTAAGTGCAGCCATAAANAGGAGTGTAAAAAATAACGTACCCCAAACAGCTCCATAGGCCAATTGAGGAAATATTGAGGGAAGAATATAAAAGATGAGGCCTGGTCCTCCAGCGGGATCTGCTCCAGCTGCAAATACACTGGTAAAAATAGCCGTACCAGCTAATAAAGCAATTGCTGTATCAAGAAGAATGACCCAAAGAGCTGAGTTTAGTAATTTTTGCTCTTTACCTAGATAACTCCCATATGTGATCATGGTGCCCATCCCCAGACTAAGAGTAAAAAATGAGTGCCCCAAAGCTAGGACAATAGCGGATGCAGTTAATTCGTCAAATCTTGGTAGAAAAAGAAACTTTAGACCATCTATCCCGCCAGGCAAGGTCAGTCCTCGGATTGCAAGAACGAAGAGTAAGACGATAATGATCGGCATCATGACCTTGGACCAATTTTCGATACCATCCTTTACACCATTCACAATTACGAACACACAGAGTGCCATGAAAACAACTTGAAATATAATAGGACTCCAGGTTGAACCAATAAAAGATACAAAAAGATTTTTTGCCACTTCTGGTTCACTACTCAACGCTTCAAAACCACCTGAAATAGAAATAAAAATGTATTTAAGTATCCATCCGCCAACTACNCCATAGAAAGAAAGTATCACAAATGCTGAGGCAACTCCAAGAAAGCCTACCCACTTCCAGTTTGAGGAAGGTGCTAATTTTTCAAAAGCTCCTACCGGACTTAGTTGGGTGCTCCTTCCAATTGCAAATTCAGCGATGACTATGGTCAATCCCACAACCAGAATACACAAGAGATAAACTAGAGTAAATGCAGCGCCGCCATTTTCACCAGCTATGTAAGGGAATTTCCAAATATTTCCTATTCCAACAGCTGAACCTGATGCNGCCAGGATAAATCCTAGCTTTGAACCCCATTGTTCTCTANTCTGCATATTGCTTTCCTTTGCTATTTTCTTTATCCAATGGACTGTCCATGAGATCGTNAAATGAGTGTAGATGCGCATCAACAATGGCATCGATCATTGCGTAAACATAAATGATACCCATCCACCAAGCNAATTTATTTCTTTTTTCCAAATATCTATGTCTNTTCAATGGATANTCATTNTCGTCATAGTTTCTATACTTTTTNAGATTTTCTTGCCATGAGATGAATACGCTAGCTTCTAACCCAATGACCAATGCTGACTTGATCCACTTTTCNTTGTATGCCTGCCCCATTCCAGGAATCAATGAGTAAATAAATGCCTTATGTGAACTTTTTCCTTTCACATCCAATGAATCATTTGAAGCCAAAGCTGTTGACATTAACAAGAAGATCGCCACACCGTGTCTAGTAGGTATCATTTAGTCGCAATACACTCTATCTCAATTANGGCACCCAATGGTAATTCTGAGACCTCCACGGTCGACCTGGCTGGATAATCTATATCCTCAAAAAAGAATTCAAATGCTTTATTAACANACGGGAAATCATTTANNTCTTTNACAAATACGGTCAATTTTACAATTGANGTTTTATCTAAATTNACTGAATTGAGAATTGCCTCTATGTTTTGCAGTGCACGTGCCGCCTGAGCATCGATTCCTCCATCAACCATTTCACCTGTATTTGNATCAAGCCCTATCTGTCCACTTGTAAAGACTAGTCCTTCCGTCTCAATACCTTGATTGTAAGTGCCAATAGCACTTGGAGCNGTTGAAGGATTGATCAACTTTCTCATGCCATTATTCATAATTGTTTGGAAGACAGACACATGCAAGACCAATGTCAGATCTAAGCTCGCGATAGGCGCTCCCATCAAACTCTCTAATAAAGAATTCTCCAGCTACCCCAACAGTCGTTTCAAATAAATGCCCACCAAGAGTTCGCATTTCATGATCGGATAGAACCACATGTGCATGTATGAATGGTTCTCCATCTTTGAGGGCAACGTTACCCTCAAAACTCAGTAATTCCAAAATTTCAGGATACTCTCTTTTAATATATTCCTGCTCTNGGAGATCGTATGCACCTATCTCTGTNTTCTTGACAGCACCAATCCCAGATAATTTTGCATTTTTGATTCCTCTATCCTTACAAAACCTNGTCAATGTTTCCATTACTTTTTCGTCTTTTTCAATATTAATAAAATAATCTTTTTCAACTTTCTCGTATTGCAATCTTTTACCTACTAAGAGTATCGTTAATTAATTTTTTTGTAAGGTTCATTGCATCGTTAATGGCGCTATTGTCCTTTCCACCAGCAGTTGCAAGGTGTGGCTTGCCACCGCCACCGCCACCCATAAAGCCTCCAACTGTTTTTGCAATTTTACCGGCAATAATTCCTTTTTCATTCAGGTTTTTTGAAACCACCACAACTGCCATTGGCTTCTCTTCACCCTTTGCAAATATAGCAGCNACACCATTCTGNAGTTTATTAAAAATATTATCTCCTAGTATTTTTAGATCNTCCATNCTCGATGCCTGAGCTTTCACCACTAGCATTTCNTGGTCACCAACGGTTTCAAATTTTTCTAAGATATGTGAATCTACGTTTTCATTTTTTGNTCTGCTTTTTAGTTTTTTTTCAAGTTCTTTTTTGTCCTTGAATANGCTCTCTACTCTTTCAACCATTTGACTAGGAGGAGTATTTAATAGTGATTGCAGCTCGTTTAAAACGATGGAATCTGTTTGCATTTGAGAAATGGCTTGATTNCCTGTGACTGCTACGATCCTCCTCACCCCAGATGAAAGAGACGATTCATCCGTGATCTTAAATGAACCAATATCACCAGTCCTATCAACATGAGTGCCTCCACATAATTCCATTGAATAATCACCAACACTNACCACTCTTACCTCGTCTCCATACTTTTCACCAAACAAGGCNTCAGCTCCTGATTTTTTCGCATCATCAAAACCTTGAATCGTAACATNGACCATCGTATTCAAGAGTATCTGTTGATTAACTATTTTTTCTATTTCAATGATCTGATCATGTGAAATTTTTTCAAAATGAGTTAGATCAAAACGAAGATANTCAGGATGGACAAGCGACCCTGCTTGATTCACATGGTCTCCAAGAACTTTTTTAAGCGCTTTATGCATTAAATGAGTAGCCGTATGATTGTTTTTAACTGAGCTCCTATGTTCAAGGTCTACAATACATTNAAGGGTATCTTCCATGTCTCCTAATTTCCCAACACAAACATGAACAAATGTCTCATTATCTTTTATGACATCTTTTACCTTTAAATCTCCATTAGAAGATCTTATGATTCCAACATCACCAACTTGGCCACCTGACTCCGCATAGAAAGGGGTTTTATCGAGGACTACTAATAGTTTGTCGTCTATTTTGGAATATTTTCTTACTCTTGACTCTGATAAGTGTGCTGAGTAACCCAAAAATTCAGAATCTGGTCCATCAGCGACATCTATCCACTCAATCCCATTGGAATCATCAATAAACTTCCCAGCTTCTTTTGCTTTTCTCTTTTGTTCGGTCATTAAATTATTGAATTCTAATTCATCAACGNTTAATTGACGTTCTCTGGCCAATAGTTGAGTCAGGTCTANNGGNAAACCATAGGTATCGTAGAGTTTGAATGCATCAGAACCACTGACCACATTATTTNTTTCAAGTTTAGCAGTGATCTTTTCAAAATGGTTTAANCCTCTATCTAAAGTATGACCAAANGATTCNTCNTCTGCATGGATGACCTTTTCAATATGCGACCTTTTNTCTATTAANTCTGGATACAATTCCCCCATCATATCAATCATTACGTCAACCATTTTATNAAGGAATGGATCTTCAAGCCCTATGCGCCTACCAAACCTTGCAGCNCTTCTAAGAATTCGTCTAAGAACNTAGCCTCGTCCATCGTTTGAAGGAAGTGCTCCATCGGCAATAGAAAAACATAACATNCTCAAGTGATCTGCTATGACACGATGAGGGATAGGGTCTGTTTCATATAGTGAACCAGATATGGCCTCAATTCTATCAATAATAGGANAGAAAAGGTCAGAGTCATAGTTACTAGTCTTGCCTTGCAAAACAGCAGCAATTCGTTCCAATCCTGCCCCAGTATCTACATGTTTTGCAGAAAGGTCTTCNAGACTACCATCTTGNAGACGATTGCTTTGNATAAAAACAAGATTCCACAACTCCCAGTACTGATCGGANGAGTTTACTCCAGATGCATCCTGTTTGTCTATATCATCACCAATAAAATAATGTATCTCTGAGCATGGACCGCAAGGTCCNGTCTCNCCCATTTCCCAAAAGTTATCTTTNTTACCACATCGAATCACTCTAGAAGGGTCAATATCNGTTACCTTTGTCCANAGNTCAAAGGCNTCATCATCCTCTTCATATACCGTGGCCCATAGTCGNTCTTTATCTAGGTTCCATTCTCTAGTAAACAAGTCCCATGCCCATTCGATTGCATCTCTTTTGTAGTAATCACCAAAAGACCAGTTACCCAGCATTTCAAANAAAGTATGGTGAAATGTATCAACCCCTACTTCTTCGAGGTCATTATGTTTGCCAGAGACCCTAATACATTTCTGACTATTNACGGCTCTGGGNTNATTTGCNTCGACTTGATCTAAAAATATTGGCTTGAACTGGTTCATCCCTGCATTGGTAAATAGTAGAGTTGGGTCACCTANTGGAACCACTGGCGAACTACGAACAAAATTNTGATCTTTGCTCTCAAAATACTCAATGAATGACTNTCTTATTTNTTTAGANCTCATGGTTAAAACGAAAAACTTGTTTCCACGCTTGTCATGTTAACCATTTCNCCTTTATCCAATACATCGCCNTCGCCATTCATATCCTGAAATGTTCGACGAAATACGTAGGTAAGAACCATTCCATTGCCAAGCTTNAGGCCTACATTATAGCCCATGATGGTTGATTCAGAATACTCAAAATCAAAGGGATTTGGAACATTCCTCTGCTGNTAGAACCAGGATGCTTTTTCTATCTTACTGATTGCTTTTTTTAATCGTAATATGGTTGTAAAACTTTGNTTTGAGGCNTCTTGAAANNTATNGCTATCAANNTCATACTGTTCACCACTAAGATTTTGAAAGGCCATGGTANCATCAAAAAGGCTACCTAGTCCTATGTTTAGGGATGAGTAGTAACCATTTTGCTTGCCATAGGTACCAAGTTTTTGATCTTTTGTAATAATGGTTCCTTGATTNCCACCTATGCTCTGAAAGGTGGCTCNTTCNANCTCATAAGATCTATCAAAATATCCAAATTCAAAATTACCTTTTGGTACCATTCTAAGTTCAAAGTTGAACTTCGCAGGACCAAACCTNGCNGANAATCCAAGTGGTATGAGCCCATAGCCTGCATTTTCAGTTGAATCTANTNACTGGGTNAATGGTNNTACCTAATAAGGCAGCANATTGTGAATAGGCATCAACACNGACNGGGCCTCCTCTCAAGATNGGNATACCCAGATCTATGGAAAAAGCATTGAATGATTCGGATTNNTCTTTGATATTGATAGGCTCTGGCTTGGTCTCTACNCCATCTGGATCAATTACGATTCCCCAGAGTGGGTACGTGAAACTTGAATCGGTCCAGCCGTCACCATCTACNTCAAATTCATTAATGGTATCGTTATCTGCCCATCCATCGCCATCTGTGTCTATCCACCAATCATCATTATTAGGAAAATCATCAACTAGATCAGGACGGCCATCACCGTCTCTATCACGAAGACCAAGATATTGATTCCTATCACCAACCCAAGAGATACCAGCGGTAATGCCATAGTCTACTGGGGCAGATANNCTAACACCTGCAAGACCCATNTTCTCCTTGAAATCATTTGTNAAACCATGGACATTGACACCAAATGCTTGTGTTTTGAACTCCATNCCAACTTTTCGGACCTGAGGATATANCAGAGTATTGGTATAACGATTAAGCAAGATNCCNTATCCCATTGTCACATTATCCAAGGCACCGATCTTGAAGTAGTTCTTATCCCAACTATTNCCATATTTAATGTAATATATTTTATCAATNATGGTATTCTTAACCTTNTCACCAGTNGAAAAGTCCCANCCATCNTCGTGAANATTACCATCTTGGTCAATGTATAATACCATATCAAATGCAACGGCAAGTTTACCAAANGGTAAAACAGGACGAAGAGCTATCTGGTTCCATATCTTTCCATCTATGGTCACAGCTCCAAACGCACCTTGNATAGAGCTATTAGACTCACCACTATCAATGTCGAGTGACTCTGACTGACCAAATATCAGTCCAAATAAAATTAGAGCGAGTATTGATATGGATTTAAATTTCATATATTAAGANTATTAAGTTTATAAAATTACCGTACGCGTACAAACTGAACAAAGCCTAATTAATAAACTTGACCCAGTAAAAAAATATCTTTTATGAAGATGAGCCAAACTAAATATCGATTTTTACCATACCTCNNACTTTNCTTATCAATAATNTATTCGAAAGATGTGAACNTTGAATCGATTGAACTAAGATCCAAGACCAATGGAATAATCATAACAGCGAAAATGGATTCAGCCCTAGAAAAAGATAATATCACTGCATGGCAAGCAAACTCTGGNTGGTTTTACATTACGATGTACAAAACCAAGGGAGATACATCAACTCTTAAAAANAGTATNTTAAGTNCTGGAATAATTGATTACCAAGTNATACAAGGAGAGGAATCATTTCAAATTGGCTTGAGNCTTAAAAGGGATATTGAATTTCACGAATTCATATTNATTNATAAAAACACTCTATCCATAACACTACGCTATTCAACAGANTATTTTTCAACACTTGACTCANCAAAAGGTNNTCATTNACTTNANAGTAAAAGNGGCATTCCAAACGGANTCAAAAANTGGCTCTATCTANCAGGCTCAGGAATGGTAATCGCAGGGTCTNTCAAAAACGGGCGNATAAATTCAAATATTCAAACACANATCGGTATGACCATGATNCTTACNACTTATATATTGNATAAAATATGGAGAATGAAATGAAAGATGCCNTAATATACTTTTCTTTGTTNTGGGCATTNTCATTTATCATTNTAGGCNTATATCTACGNTATAAATATAAAGATAGACTTGATGATCTCGACCAATAGATCAATACTNATACTACTCACTCTATCCTTTNCNTTGGGTGCTTCTACTTCTGTCAGAAAGTCTTATGAAACTCTNAAAGNTAGAACCGCGCCTACTCATGCTACACCGCATATAAATAACCTGATAAGAAATGGGCCTGAGCAATTAGATGANAGTAAAAANGGAAGATCTAAAAGATATAGGGCTTGAACTAAAAAATAATANNATCACNACGATAGATCCTGNACTTGACCAGAATNACGATACAGAACATTTCAGATTTTATTATACTCTTCAANATAATGATGCNGTAGAGAATGTAGAATATGTTATAAATATGGGCATNANCTTTGAANAGGTATGGNCATTTCACATAGACTCAATGGGATTTGANCCGCCACCGTTAAATTCTAGTGGACACTATGAAGTTCGCATAGAGAATCTACCATCCTTCTATTTTGGCTATGCAGTAGCAATTGGCAATGGTGCATCTTGCCAGAGTTATATAAAAATGCGCAACTCTTATTCTTCTTCCCAGTTCAGTGAACACTCTGAGGAGGAAAATATTCAGGTTACAGCTGTTCATGAATTTTTTCATGCCATTCAATTTGATTATAACTGCCACGCACTTGATCAGAGTCTCTGGTTTCTTGAAGCAACCGCAGTTTGGAGCGAAGATGAACTCTATGATGATGTCAATGACCTATATAGATATATGCCTTCCTGGTTCTCTAATCCTAATAAACCTATCTTTGAATCATCTGGAAACCATATGTACGGTTCATTCATTCTATTTCAATACATAGATGAACATTTTGGTGGCAGAGAAACTATACGAAAATGTTGGGAATCATCTAGAGACCTAGCAAATTCAAACACTGACGTCACGTACGATGCCATCGACAATGCCTTAGAGTCCCACAATGTATCTTTTGAGGATGCATACCTTCGAATGCGAATTGCAAATAGAATATTAAGCAATGAGCCAGGGGCTGAGCCTTTTACATATGACGAGGTCGAAGACTATAAAACAGTCATAGGTAACTGGGGTAACCCTCCTGGACCACCTGAAACGAACTTATTATTTGAAAAAGGGAATACACAGATCATAAAAGACCAAGGTCTTGACCTTTATGAAAGCGCATATTATTCTATTTTAACCAATGATCCTGTAAACATAACAGTAATTGAATCAGCAGGGCAGTTACAACTTTCATCAATCATCAAGGCACGTTTAGAAAATAAGTGGATAGTTCGTTCAGGAGCCCAATTAAATATAGACCCCGAGATTGAGCTGGATTGGATATCCTTGGTCGTTTCACCAATAGGGCTTGATAATGATAATTGGGATTGGACTATTAGAGTATCTGACGGCTATTCAGAAGATTTTACCTCATTCTCACCTTACCCTAATCCATCACTTGGTAAAGAAATATCAATGGATCTACAGGTCATCACAAGCCAGACGATCACAACAAGGATCTTTGATGTAATTGGTAGAGAAGTATGGTCAAGATCTCAAGAATTCAGTTCTCCTACAATGAAAACGATTAAATGGAATGGAATGAACTACAACGGAAATAGAGTATCCAATGGAGTTTATTTCATACATGTTGAGGGGATCAATCAAGCGAGTACTCACAAGCTTGTGTACCTTAAAAAGGATTAATAGGAGTCAAATATTCTCTAGAATTTTTCGCATATCTTTTAGAGTCTCTAAATATTGTCTGGACCCCCTATCATAACGCTTCATGAACTTCATGGGATTTTTATTAGCGGCAGATCTCAGTATCACTCTTCCTCCGACCTCATTTAATGCNATCTTATCGATATTTAACAAAAATCGCTCAAATGCATCCATTTTTTCCTCGTAAGATTCNAGCCTTTTAGATATCCTNATCACATTCTTAGTATAAAACGAACCATCATCTTTAAANAGCACTTGGCTTAATATCTTATCAAAGTCNTTTAAGTCCATCTGAAACTGATNGCGCTTAAATTTTAGCTCGTAAAGGGTTTTTTGATAATGNGCGTACTCATCTTCAATAAAAANNAATTTTNTTCTATCTTTTCTAAAACCTTTTTTGAGATTTTTTAATCCTCGAAANTATGTTTTTTTNGCCAGTGCAATATCNTTACTTGAAGATTNNATCATCTNACTGTANGACAATGAAGAATCCTCCGGAACAGATNCCAANGNATCACCAGGAGTATTTTTCATTAGATCATAAATACTNGTGATTTTTTTTANAACACTATCTACTCTGNCAATAGATGATGTCATAGCATCATAACTTGGATCGATCCTATCATAGATACGTATATCATTATCTAAATAAAAACGTATTTCACGATCCATTATTTCATCTAAATCGCTCATNACAAGTTCNAAACCATCTAACCATTGCCTTGCATCAAGNACCCTAACATCAAGCGAATGAGTATCATAGAACTTCCAAGGCTTAACTCTACCAGCACANTCCNTAAAAAAAAACAGGGTCCCTGTTANNACAAGAACCCTGATTCTAATTGAATTNATTCGAAACAATACTACAGTTTTCCTTCNCGATCAAATTCTAGAAGATCATCATATCCACCTATCGGTNTTTCGTTAATGACAATTTGAGGGACAGTCCTGCCTCCAGTGATTTTATTAAGATCTTCCCGACTCCATCCTTTTTCTTCAATGTCGATCTCCGTGTAACTCAATCCCTTTGATTCTAATAGTCTCTTAGCAAGTCTACAAGGCTGGCACCATGACGTAGAATAAATTGTTATTGTACGATTCATCATTTAAGAAATAGAAGTTTTTGAATTTCTGTATTATCCTGGTACTTAGCCATCACAAAATATGCGCCAGAGGCCATGGTCCTTCCTTGAAAGTTCTTTCCACTCCATGAAAATTTGTAATTTCCACTAACCAGAATGCCTTCATGAAGGTTTATGATCTCTCTACCCATTATATCGTAAATATTTATAGTTACTCTATCAGTAATGGGAATAGTAATGTCTATATGAGTCTTTGGATTGAATGGGTTAGGATAAGCAGGGCTTAAGACAAAAGCATTAGGTATCACATCCTCCTCGCTTGCAAGAGACTGCACATAATTCGAGGGCGCCTCTGTAGTAAAACGTATTACCCTTTCATCATCTAATGGAGCAGCTCCAGGCGCATAAACGTTGTTGAATACGTACTGCAATCCATAATTCTTTTCAGGTGCTTCAATTCCAACAGTGCTATAGTTTTTCGTCACATCAACATCTTCAATTGTTAGATATTGAAATTCAATAACTCCGTCACCACTCTCAGTTGGCATTGAACTTTGATTATAAAGGATAACCTCAAATGTTTCTTCTGTAACCTCATCATACCCATTCAAAGCTCTTGACCATTCCATNATCAATCTACCATTGCTCTCATCATGCATTACATAAACGTCTATCCATTTATCAATAACACCATCTTCATCCGTATCTATAGTCTCTAGATCATCCGAGAATGGAGCAAGCATNGCCTTTGGTCCCATATACATGGGGATTGACATATTCCAAAAATAATCAATATCGCATCCTTCAAAAGAGGTCCATCCATTAGAACTGATCGTAATTTGATCGTACTGCACTCCATGGTATTTAAAGGGAAACGGCAATTCAATGTCTACGTGGTCATCGTCATCCAATTGATAATGAGTAGCTCCACTTCCTCCATAATTTGGATCGAGCTCTACCCAGTCAAAGATCGGTCGTTGTTCAAACCCTTCATCCAAGTCATCATATGCCCAATATCCATAGTTGTTTGGTGCGACTGGGTAATTTGTAGTTGTAGGGCTTAAATGAATAGAAACCTCTTGAGANAAAAAGGTATTGGCATCTTTTTGAAATTCAACCAANAATGTCAGATCACTTCCTATAGATACATCTCCAAGGGTCATGGCATAGTTAGTTTGATGAGAAGATGATTCAAACGANTCAAAACTTGAAGAATAGNCTAGTGCATCATCAAATACCACATTAGCTCCTTCAGAGAGCTCTGATATCTGAATCGAAACATCACTGTAAATACCACNTGTGTAGTTGGTAATCAATAACTCTGGTTGAAATTGGTCACCAGGACTTACCTCGCCAGTAAATTCAATATTAAATACAGGCATCTCTAGATCAATGGCAAAATCAAAAGTTATTTCCATATCCCCATTTAAAGAAAGATTTCCTAGAATAGAATTGCCAATATCAGTATTGTAAGTGGTAATCTCCATCCCTTCTAGCAGTGCAGTTTGGTTGGCCTCAATTGCAGGGACATCAATGTTAATCGATGAAGGAGAAACCTGATCGGAAAAAGTAATGCTTGCCGATGATGCGGCTAAGTTACTTTCAGAGGTATTTTCAAGTAGGATATCAAAAGAAAAATTAGACCCAAGTGTTGGAGAAATTCCTGAGTCAGTATGAAGGTTTACACTCTTCAAATGTAATGCCTGATCTGAATCTTGCAAGGGTATGGTCTCTTTACCCTGCATGAATCCGCCCTTATTAGAATAAATATCAACAGAGGGCAATCCATCAAGATCTAAGGACGTCATAAATTCTCCTGCCATGTCCGTAACTCCCTTAGCCAACATTTGTCCTTCGCTCATAATACTTAGAACAGCATTGCCTACGCCTAAACCTGTTTCATTATCTTTTATCATTAATTGAAGAAGACCATCATTTGTCGTTAATTCGCTTGCTTCTATTAAGAATTGCTTTGGCCTATCTAAATAGACCTGCAATGAAGGATCTCCTAAGATATTATAGACATTTGCATAAAACTCTTGAGCTTCGCCAGCGCCGCTCTGCGCTGGAAACTCCTTGGTCAAACCATACTGACCAGCTTGCATGGCAGGGCCAAGTTCAACCACATCATGGTTCAACATTGCATCATACATATATGCATTGATGACGTTGTTGTATTTTGTGCTAGTGTGTAGGTCTGATGGGCCTATAAAGGCTACACCACCCTTTGGTACAGTCGGAGTTCCTCCTCTAAGGACTGCTTCAGCAAGGCATGGATCAACACTATTTGCAAAATCATTGGAATTGCATACATAACTCATGAAAACCGGAGTGAGCCACCCATTATTCAAGTCGTTAACATCTTCCACATGAAACTCTGGGTAATGCCATCCATTTGCATCGCCCCATCCTCGATAATTCACAATACCAACTCCATTATCTATGATGGGAATAATGTAGGATGCTCCTTGCTGAATTGGTGGATAGAACACCGTATCAACCTGTGCATATCCATAGTCCATAAGTTCTTCCATTAACCAGTAAGAGGTCCATTTTGGAGTAATAGGAATTGGATAGGTATTAGAATAGTTTCCAGCAACCACTAGTCCTCTGTCCAACCAATCTTGATCAAATGCCAGTGGGTCTCTAGCGTATTGTATCGTCTTAGAAAAGATTACTGCCAGATCTGACAATGAATCAATAGAAAGTCTTCCTACAAATACATCTGGTATCACGTCATCTCCAACTAGATGAGAATACTGCTGGTCGGTCACATCATTTTCAGGTCCGTAGTAAAAAGAAGGACACTCCGCAAATCCATCCACGTCACCTATCAATAGAACATATTCAAGCATTGGATCTTCCGATAACTTACTATCTATGGCTGATTTGATATCTCCAGCTGATGGACCAGTTTCAGATAGTGTCATTACATAAACGTCAAAGCCTTGAGACTCTTTGAATTCAACAAANTCATCAAGATATGCCGCAATTCCATCTGGAGATATGATCANATAGCCTCCTCTCTGAGGATTGATCTGNGATGGTAAGATGTCATAATTATTNGAGACCAAATTCATAAATGAGATCGGAATGGATGTACCAGCCAGTTCATCCAAACTTTTCCCTCTAAAAGATTCTTCTCCAGNCAAGGGAATAGATAATGAAAAANTAAGTAGTAGTGTTAGTTTTTTAATATGATGCATTTTTTTACAGCCTGTTCTGTTTGAGTTCTAATTCTTACGAAAAACATTCCAGAACCTGTGACCACTCCGTTCATACTACCAAGATCAAGATTGATGAAATGTTTCCCCTTTGGGATACTTTGAAAATTTTTAGTTATAATATTTTGACCTAATANATTGAAAACCTCAATNACTGCATTCCCTCCTGGAGAACCATCAATGCCAATTTGNAATCTGCCAATNGATGGATTAGGATATACCCCGCTAATTCGCATTTGAATACGCGGAGAAGAATTTGTAGCAGATTCAGCAATTTTAAGGTATTCGTCTGAGATTGAGTAAAACATGATAGATCCGATCTCCCATCCTCTATAGTTTACAGTCTCGTCAGTAAGAAAGGATATCTGCACTTTTAAAGAATCAAAACTGTTGTCAGTTGTTGCAGTTATAAGATCGCTTTTAAATGAACTCCAATTATCTCCTGACCATTGTTGCGAAGACAACACATTGTTCTGCTCATCTAAAATACTAACAACCACGTAATCATGATCCCACTCAGTTTCATACCGATGATCGATCTTTACAACTGCACGATTGGAACCTGATACATTTAGAAGTGAAGAGGTCATTGTCATTATCTGTGATGTAGAGTCTAAGTTGTTGTAGAATGTTCCTGACTGTGTTCTTATAGTGGTATCCGTAATAGCCCATTGTCCCGTTTGATCTACCCATTGCAAAAAGGGTGAACCCAGATCTGCGACAAGTCCAGGATGATAAGGGATTGTGACCTCTAGATCTGAATNAAGGGTAAGATANTTACCCCAAGGAACATGCTCATCATTCATCAAAAATTTTAATTCGTAATCACCCTGTGTTAGATTCATTATGTTGTCTCCAGAGGATATTGTGATCTCGTTTTCTTGAAATACATTTGACAATATACCTGTAATTGTGACATCATAATCCGTATCATGAACAAGATTAATATTTAACTGGTGGATTGGCGCAGGTTCAAGATATACATGGTGCTCAGTTATACCACTATTATTTGCGACAAGAGATACTTCTTGGCCTAAATAACCATCTGCATTAAAGGTAAACGTATAGGTTCCAACATCAAGAATACGTCTATAACGTCCAAACTCATTCGTTTTACGTGGTTTTAGAACACCACCTCTATGTTCCATAACCTCAACAATAGATTCTTCGATCGGTAACCCCGTTTGAGCATCGTAAACAATACCAGTTATCTGTGCTGCATCTGCATAATATCCAATTGTTCGGTCCATCAGATATACCATTGCTGGCTTGTTTCTTGAAATAGTATTTTCTATAAGCACACTATCTGGCTGCAGATTGGATGTACCACACTCTACCAAATACTGAATACATCCTGTCTCTCTGTAAAACCAATCATGAAGTTTGCCGTTTCGAGACCCACTAAATACCGATAGATAGGTACTTGTACCATCCTCAGTTTGAATAGATCCTGCAAAATGATCTGCAATGGATTTCATGATACCCAGGTCTGGTGATTCTTTAACCTCCTCCCACTTCCAGGAAGTAAATACTTTTTCACTCAGGTTCCCAGACCTTGAACTATGCCAAACAATCGAAAAGACAAAATCATTTTCAAGCGCTAAATCTCGTATCGCAATTGCCTCTCCTTCAGAGAAGGGTTGTTCTCCTTTATAGTAATCGTAGTGGGATGCATAATCAGAATTATCTGGTTCTCTGAACGTATCACCAAAGACCCAGTTGAATTCAAAGTTTCGGTTAAGGTCTACCCCATCAATATCATTCCCAATGGAAGGATCGTAGTCAAAAATACCATTTGGAACTGGACCCTCTGGAGAAAAGTCTGTTTTGTTTTTTCTATAGCTNAGATCNAATTCTTCGTGAACCACGTTCAAGCCTTCTGGGTTGGCTGTTGGTATGAACCAGATATCCAAGTATTCTTTTAGGATNGTCATATGGGTGTGAATACTAGCATCAGGAAATAATAGATCTTCCATCATGTCAATTACGATCTCTAAACCTAATATTTCTTCAGCATGAACTTGACCCACAAAAAGAACTCTTGGCTCATCCTCTTTCTGATCTGCATTGTCTGAGATCCTCATACCGAGGATTGGAATTCCTTCCTGTGTTGAGTAACCAAGGGTATCCAAATGAACCCAGTTCTCAAGCTCTGGATTCTCATTTAATGAATACAGGAAATCATAAACCTCATCAACGGAATGATATCTATCATCTAAGGATTGACCATAAATTGGTAATAAGGTCAATAGGAACAGAAAATATCTCATGTTTTACTTAAGGTAGGTAATCCTACCGCTATTTATAACATTATTTAAAGAGAATTTATAAAAGTAAATTCCACTAGAAATTTCGTTACCTCCTAGGTCTTTTGCATCCCAATTGACACGGTAAGACCCAGCATTCCCTGGCAGTAATAATCTGTCAAAAACACGGTTACCAAGTAGGTCAAAGATTTGAAATTCCACTGCCTGTTTTGCTGGAATATCAATGTCAAAAGTAACTCTACCATTAAATGGATTAGGATAGGCATTACTAACAGAAAATTTATCTGGCAAAGTATTGCAATCATCGCATGAAGGGAAAGACAATAGCTCTGCTTTCATAAGGGTCCTACCATAATAATTTGCAAGGTCTTCCTTTCCAGAGCTCCTGAAGTCGATCCAGTCAAGAATGTATTCCTCTCCAGAATGTTTGGTTATATTGACATTCTGTTGCTTGTGGTATGCAATACAGATCGGAACACCATTTACATCAGTAGTTAAGCCCTGACCAATGATATACCCACCGCCATAGAGATCTACGCCATTGATCAGAAGGGGATCTTCATTATAGTACCCTCGCTCATCCTCCCAAATAACCAAGAACTCATTATCCTGAATCGATGCTAGAGTAGGATTGTATTGATCAGAGGTATCAGCCGAAAATTGTATCTCCTCCTGTAGCATCTCACCGCTTGCGAGGTCAATAACCTCACCATATATCTCAAAATCCGTACCATTTCGATAATCTTGCCAGACCAGGAAAGCGTGTGTTTGTGGCTCATTGAATTCAAAGGAAACATTAACCTGATCATTATCTGCCTCAATTATGGGTATACCTCCTGACTCCCATAGTGTGTTTCCATCCCAATCGATCAATTGTGCATAAATATCTGAAAAATTTCCATCTTGTATCCATACCGCTAAAAGACCACTTTCTTCATCTATGACCTTGACCTGCAGGTGTCTAGAATCAGATGCACCACTACTAAGAGCATTGCCATTTGGATTCCAACCGATCTCAGTATTTCCCTGTTCATCTATCTTAGTAAACTTAAGAGATGCTGCTGGCCANGCATCCTCCATCCAAAATACCATATACTTGTCATCTGGAGTTGGGATCACTGACATCACATAGTCATCTCCATTTGAGTCAATTAGCTCTACACCTCCACTGGCAAGAGCTATGTTACCTTCAGTATCTATGTTTTGGTANTAAACGTCGTAATTAAATCCTCTACTTTCAGACCAAAAACACCCTACACCATTGGATGTTTCAATAAGCAGCGCATTACGCATATCAAATTCCGCATCAAGAGCTATACCACCATCATCCCATACATTATTCAATTCATCATCTAGCCTATTAACGCGAATAAACTTTGGTGAAGATGAGCCATCAAATGTCGCTGTGTACACACCTGTGCTTGTATTTATCATTACTGGAATTGAAAAATCAGTCTCTGATGACGAATTATCACCAAAGGTCAACTGCCTGCCATTATTATTCTGCAACTCCAAGCCGGTAAGTCTTGTGCCGTATATTTTCTTACTTGACCTATTGTCCTCCCAAGTAAGATATAGGTCCTCCTGTCCAATAACATGGGCAGATGTATAGTTTACATCTCCGTCCAAGCCTAACATTGCAGTAAGACCATTGTCTTCCCACTGCGGCGTAAAATCCTGTCCAATCTTTTGTACCTTTAGATCAATACTCCCAGAACCTTGATCGGCATAGACACCAAATAAACCAGTTTGCATATTTCCGATAAGAATCGGAGCAAATTGATAGCCAGATTCACTAGAAATAGAAACAGGTGACTCAGTTCCATAAGAGCCATTGGACGTAATATTCTGATAAAGAATATCAATCTCTGGAAAAGCACCTCTTTCCCATATAACATTCAAATCACCGTCATTTCCAGCAGAGAACCGGGCACTAAAATCAATATCATCTACAGGATCAATGCGTACGCCATCACTCCATTGTCTGTCACCATTAACATCAATCTTTTGGAAATATTGGTCTCCATCTATGGGGTCATCTCGGAGGTCTTTCCAGTTTACAAAAACGTCGCCGGTTGAGCCTTTTTTAACCCTTGGTGCAGTTTGAAGAGCATCATTGTCAGATATTGCTCTTTTTGCATCAAATACCAGACCTTCTTGGTCGACATGCTGGTAGAAGACCTTTGAATTCTCATCTCCCTCTTTCCACGTAATGAAAGACGTATTTCCCTGCACAAAAGTGGCTCGTGGTTTAAGCTCCTGCTCATCTGTGGATGCAATTGGAATACCGTTCTCTTGAAACAAGCCTTCCATTGCTATATTTAGCCTCTGACCGTACACATCTGCATTTGCACCTTCTCTAGAATCTACCCAAGCAATGAATGCTTCAGATGCACCAGCATATTCAATGGTCTTTGCATTCTGATTACCTCCTTCAACNACAATGGGAACACCTGTGCCTGGTGAAACAATTGNATGATCTGCAGTTACATGCGTTCCATAAATATCATCATCTATACCACTGCGTTTGTCTTGCCATGTTACAAATACCCCACCAAGACTATCGGTACACATATTGATCGTAATTTGTTTCCCNNCCACCTGTGCAAGTGCTACACCATTGTCATCCAATAGAGTCTCACCATNATTGTCTAGATGCTGCAGAAAAATATCTCCTTGTTCATCAAAACGATAGTCAACCCAAGCGATAAAAGCACCTCCACCACCATCCGTTATAGCGACGGGATCTTCTTGTCTACCAGGTAGGTCAGTTACTATTGCTCCTTGATCTCCCCACAGCAATTGGCCATTTTGGTCAATTTTATGAGCAAAAATATTTCGCATTCCGTAGCGTGTATCCGACCATACAAAAATAGCTTCTCCATCGTTACCAGGTGCAACCGTTCTGTACCATTCAATATGTACACCTTGACGAATAGGAGCTCCATCTGGAGTATCGAAACCTGTTGAAAATAAAACTGATATCATGCTAGCAAAGATAGCTGCCTTCTTCATTTTTTTACATCCTTGATTTTAATTTTGATTGATTATTTTTCAATTTCTAGTACTTGCAGTCCTTCGCGAGTGCAGGCCAGTAACCGATCTTTCCAAAATACAGTTCTATAGGTATATCCAACGGGGAAGATTCCCTTTGCCTCAGGATGCTTAGGGTCAGAAATATCATAGAGTGCAATTCCTTTAGAGCCCAAGGATAGAGATGCAATTCCATCCTTCACGGCAATATGATCGACCGTAAGATCGTTGGCAAAACGATAGTAAGAGCGATCACCTGAGAAACTTACAATTGGTATGAAATATGCTCCTGCATCATCGCAGGAGACAAACACTCCATCACCAACAATATTTACATTCTCGGCATTACCTTCAGTATCGATCCTTGAAACCAGTTCTGGGGTTGAACCAATTGAACTAATGGTATATAAATAAACGCCCAACTGGTCACCTGCAACAGCGACATGATTGCCGCCAAAAGACAATCCTTTCATAGGAGAAGACGGACGAATCTGTCCATCACTTTGCATCTGCCATATTTCACCAATAAAGGGTACTTCTTCGAAATCGTATTGGGCCCACTTAAATCCATCACCCTCATCTCGATCTACAAAATAGATATGGAATGTACCCAATGTGTCTGACAAAACAATGAGGTCCTCATTATGGCTATCTCCAATGGGAGTTGGTGCATCAAATAACGTGCTATCGTATTCATCAAACATGATCTTTGACTGATCCATGATAAAGATCAACGAATTAAGACTGTCATAGTGGACTCGACCAACATCCTCGAGATCAGCAGTACCAAATGATTCATAGTTCGCTAGCAATGTCTCTGATTCTAGGTTCCATATCTGGAGCCCAGATTGACCAGCTGCTATGAATGCCGTATCTCCTTGAACATACACATCACGTGTGAACCCGCTCGTGCTAATGGTATTTTCGACCACTGTTGACCATAGATCTTCATCGTCAGGCTTCATGCAACCAAAAATAGTTAGCATTATTAAGGTTTGAATTATCTTAATTCTAATATTTATCATAAATCATATCCCATTCAATATTGAACCAAAATTGAAACTGCTTAAAACTTTTTAGATCATCTACCCACTCATATTCTGACTCTGTGGACCTAGTCCTAAATCTTGATGACAAGGTAAAAGAAATTTCATCTGTTAATTTCTTTTTTATCCACATATCATATTTGGAATCCACATGGCTCCTACCAGAATGGAGAGGGTCATTAGAATCTTCTGCGTCATACGCTCTAAACTCAGTACGAAGCGATACTCCGATCTCATTTACAATAACTAATTTCTTATTGATCTTAAAAGGGAAATACAACTCCATTGTCTCATAAGACCTATCAAAACTACTGGGCCTTAATTGCGATGAGTAGGAAATATTAGATGCCACTCCTTGGTTTATTTGAACAGCAACTGAGCCAATATTCTTCAGTCTGTAATTAAGCTTTGCCTTTAGATATACTATATCGAGATCGAATTCTGTGAAGGGTTTAGCATAATATCTTTGTAGATAACCAGCTCCAACGTTTATCCACGAGAACTTCGAAAGACGGTGCGTAACGGTCAGTGAATGATTCCTATCAGTAAAAAGACATGAAGCCAGGTCGGCTAAGGCTACATCTCTGTTAACATAATGGCGAAGATAGAATTTATCTAGGTGACGCAATGAGTACTTTATACTCCTATAAGATCCCCACTTATAAGTCAAGTCAGTACCTCCTGACCAGTATTTCTTTTCAGGGGTATTTCTGTAATCAGACGAAGAAAAGAAACCTTTAAACTTCATTTCTTTTTTTTGACCAATAATTATTTCCTTCAAGGCTGACACACCCCATTTAGTGATAAAACTATCAAAGGTCTTGGCTCCTCCCATCATTCCTATTTCATTGGCAGCCTCATTGATCTCATCTGTTGAAAATCTCATGGCATTGTTATCGTACCCTCCGGTCAACGAAATACCGAATTCAATTGGCGTCCCGCCTGAAAGCAAGGACGTACTCATTACCATTAATATTATTTTAATTTTAAGTTGCATCAATATAATATAAAACGAGTAAGTACTATCTTATCCCTATCTAAAACTTCAATATTGAAACGATGTTTTCCTTTTGGAACTGAAACCTCACAAGACCTCCATTTTCCTGGTACTTTATCCATCCTTTTNCCGATCTGAGAGGATGAAGANCTTTCAGTGTTAAAATAATATGTTCCAATCACTTTTGGACCTTCACTTACCTTCAATCGATAGGATGCTTCTTGTCCCATTGAGTCTGAAAATTGTAAACGTGTCATTATTCTTAATGTCTTATTNCCAGTAGCTTCTANTTGNANTGGCAAACCAGGAGTACATTCAAAGTAATTTATAGATNTACCATCCGTTATNAGATCTAATGAGTTTTTATGGACCATTGGTTTCAATATCTTTTTATCCTTCCCCATGGATTCAAACTCTTTAGCCAGAACTCTCATTAACACTGGATATTTTTGCCCATCTTGTGTCAGAAGTTCAACAGTATGTGAGCCTTTTTCTAAATTGATAAAGTAATTACCTGAGTAAGTGTAGTTATGTTTTGGATGCTGTATAGACTTAATTGAACGCTGAATCTTGTAACGATGATTTACGTTTACAGTATCCACTCCATTTATTACTATAAGATATTTGAAAGAATGGCTTTTCTTTTTATCCTTGAGTACTGGATATCTTGATATGAACTCAATGCGGGTTGGCCCCTCGAGTGAATAATGAGTGCCCTCCTGACTTATTGGGTAATATAATCTTCTCTTCCCATTAATTATCAATATCTCTTTTTCTTCATTGCTCTGCGAAGGCTTCAATAACTTTGCCTCTAGAGATGAAAATAAGAAAAATATTAAAAAAGGTGTAAATCTCTTATAATAGGCTATCTGGCTCATGCTGTATCAAATGTTGTCTTATTTTTCTTTTGCTGTGGATACCAACCGCCAATACGCTTGAACTGATCACTAGTAAGCAAATACCTGCGACCCAAACATTATATCGTTCAATGGCATACAATCCACCAACACCTATCTCTGGAGCAGGAATTGGTGCAAATGGCATCTTAAACTGCTGAGTTAGGGGTCTAATATTAAGTATGTGAAGTCCAGGAACATCAAACTTTAAAAACTTTGAAAAGACACCCTCAATGCCACCAGGGCGAATGATATCTTGGATCAAATTGCGCCTTATAACTCCAGGAGGCAATAGCCTTAGATTAAAACTTGTACCCAAGCTAGCCACTCCTCCACCTACGTTTATAACTGCATCATATGTCTCAGATGATTTCACTGAGTTAAATAGATTCACTCTGTGCTGGATATTATCAGCTAATCGATCTTTACGAATAAGGGGTATTCCATGCGATGCTATGTTATCAGTGATTATTTCTCTACCAGATGGAGACAACAATCTCCCCATATCATTTCTCCCACCTATGGAGGCTGCTATGCTTCTGGAAGAAATGAGCTCATTATCATAAAGAATAGATTCCATGTCTAGCCAAGTAAAATCAACTTGATTTGCGCCCCACTGAGATGCACCAACACTGGTAATAGTAATTGGAACGAGCTCCAATGCTTTGCATGCGGTTAAAACTGCAATATTTGCTCCTGGCATTGATCCAGTCATTAATACCGCGACCGTATCACCAGCTTTTAGTTTTAATTGATACATCAGTTCAACGATCACTGCGGAAAAATTAGGGTCAAGTGTTGTCAATTTTGAATCGAGATCGCCCTCATCTGTAGTAATAAGACTAAAAGGGCTACCAACAAGCCCCGTTTCATTGGGGTCATTCTCAATATCAATGAATATACTTTCTTCCATTCTATGATTCTTTAAAGTACGCATTGCTTCCTGCATCAGATTTGCAGCTTTAATTTTATGCTTATAAGATGGTGAAACGTCAATGGTCTTGAAATTCATTGCAATAATGAAACATGCCAAAGCCAGAAAAGATAGAGCAACAAGCGTAGTTGTCTTTTGAATCGCCGGTATAAAAGGTTGCTTCTTATAATTATTCAAAGAGTACTCCTCCAAATAAAAGCATCACACATAATTTGACCATCACAGCTGTCAATACAACCACTGACAATGTCCTGATGATGCCCTGTCTATCCATCCAATTTGCTATCAGCCCAGGAATGATATTACCAATTACTGCTACGGACCCAATATCTTCTGATATGAAAATGAAGTTTCTTGATATGTATCCAAAGAAAAAACCCAGAATAAGCGCCAAAACAATTCTTCTCTTACCGTATAAGAACATAATNTTCCCCATACCCTGGATGATCGCCCAAACAAGAACTGCAACAAGNAATGTNACAATAACCTGANTAGGTTGATGGAGATAGAGTGCAATATATCCNGGNACGATAATACCACCAGCAGTAACCCCAAGGGTTTCAGAGAGTACCAAACTTAGGACAATTCCAAGTCCTATACTTATTTCAACCATAGAACCTATATGTTGATATCAATTCCAAGATCTTCTGCCCTGCTCCGACTTGGTTTCCTATTGCGTAAACCAGTGTGTCCTTNGTTACTTTTTCAAATAGTTCGATCAANGACTCAATTGGNTCGTCAAGNGCAANNATATCGATCCTAGTATTAGGTGANCGATGCCTCTGCNCTTCTATTAGAGAGGAAATTTTATCTCCTCTTACAATGAAGTGGTCTGGCTTTATATCTCTTAGTGTGAGCTCTATCATTTGCTGAGTTCTTGAAGGTCTATCATCCCTGGAATTAAAAAAAATACATGTTCCACTTTNTGATGGATATCTATCTAGGATGAATTTCCATATCTGCAANGTTGAAACAGGATCATTTGCNGCCATTCCATTAATGAACTGAATAGNTTTGCCANTTATTTTTANATTCCAAGCCACNAAGGCACCCACATCAGGCTGGACTTTATGCATACCTGAAAGGGCTACTTCTCGCTCAACGCCTGCTTCTTTGCAAGCATCTAAGGCCACTGCTACATTAGACGGATGCTCCATATAGGAGAATTGATATAATTCTTCCTTAGATATGGATGATTTGTTTGAGTATATGAATTTAGATTTATTCATCAAGGTTACATCCCTCACAAGATCGGTCTTTTGATCTTCTCCAGTGATTAGGACGCCATCTACTGGAATCGTGTTACATAATGAGTTTGCAACATCTTCTTCCGTGGGTCCCATCTCTTCCAAATGGTCGGGCCTGACATTTGTAAGAACCCCAACCTGCGACTTCACCATCTGATGTTCTGCTATCCATTGATATTGAGGTTGAACTGCCATGCATTCCATTACAACAACATCTGGTTTTTCTGATGCAAAATATTTTAACAAACGAACCTGTTCGCCTATTGAAGGCAACCTAAGTCTGTGGATTATTCTGTCTTTTCCATCTGCATCAATTACCCGAGGTGCAGTTCCTGTTGTCTTTGCAAAGGTCCTTAGACCTCCTTCACGAAGACCTGCAGCTATCAAACGTGTTACACTAGATTTTCCTCTAGTACCATTAACGTGTATCCTAAGGGGTATAGTATTTAAAGATAACTGGTGATTCTGAAATTCCAGAATTCCAGCGATGCAAAGAAATAAAGCAAGAATACCTAATACAATAATAGGAGTAGTTAGCATTACATTTTAAATGAATCTAGGTACTATTCTCCGTATCCCATTATACTCCGTATAAGTGCTATGAGATCCATTACGTTAACCATACCATCACCATTAATATCACCAAAGTATGGATTGACCTCTCCTTCAAAACCAAGATTAAAATCTACCAGGAGCATTAGATCATATATGTCAACTTTCTCATCGTAATTCAGGTCACCCTCCAATCTCATTTGAGAACCTCTTGTTGTAATAAGCAAGGCTCTTTCATCATTTAATGGCATTGCAGCAGGGTGATAAGTATTATTAAATGTATATTGAAGACCTCTTGTCATAGTATGATCTTCTATTCCCACAGAGCAATAGGCACCATGGATCTGATCCCAGCTGTAAGACCCATAAGAGGTATTATTAAATGTTTCATATTGCATGAGTATCTCTCCATCTCCAGTGGGAGTCACATAATAACTTGGGTCATACAAGACAGCCTGGAATGTCTCAAGCGAATTATTCTGATAGGTCCTTGCTCTTGACCATTCAACGTAAAATTTCTTATCTACCTCATCGTACCAAGTGTATACCCTGCCACCATTTGAGAGTTTTAGATCATCCCAGAAAACTGCAATCATTTTTGCAGGACCTCCGACACCGGGCATCTCATAATTTCTAAAAGACTCTAATTCAGTTTCACCCATTGCTATCCAGCCATTGGATGAGATGCTTATTTCATCGTAATCCTCACCATAAAATCTAAATGTAAAAGGTAAACTGATAGTCTCCACATCATCTTGGTTGTTACCACTATCTGTCAAAGAACTTAAATGTTGTCCTGGACCACCCTCTCTAGCATCGATCTCAACCCATTCATATGTTGGTGCAAGAAGATAGTCAATGTCCTCATTATCNTAGATGTAATAACCGTGAGAATCTGGCCCTACTGGATCGTTNACGGTCGGTGTNCCNATCTGAACTTCTAAAATCGAGTTCGATACATATCCATCTTCTGTTTCCAAACTAACTATCAAATGTGCAATCGCACCTGGNATAGTCTCTTCAANGGTACTTATTTGAAAATGGTCATCGCCATTCATGGACGATNCACCAGAGTTAACAATTGTCCAGGTACCTGAAGCATCTTCAATTTCGACAAAAGGNCTTGCACATGTAATGGTACCTGAAACGGANANTGCATCTGTTGTCCCACTATTATTTAATTCTATCTTGATATCAGAGGTTTCACCAGGTTCTAAAACATTNNTGCCTANAACGCCCATAACATCCATACCAACTGCGCTCAATGCATTTCCAGATGAAANAATGTTCAANGNACCACTTCCNAAAGGGCTTTCTTCTGAATTAGTAAAACTCAGGGTTAACTCCAAGTCAGTTGCATCAGNAAGGCCATCTTCTAGAGTAATGATGAATGGAGANAAACTTGTAGCAGATTCTCCAGGAGACATATCTCCAAAATCCATTGGATTTGTTGAAGGGTCAATGGATACGCTTCCATTATTNGATGACAGATAACCAACGGTACCCACCGCATCCTCTGTGCCATAATTTTTAATGGTGACATCGACCTCTANAGTCTCTCCACCATTTGCAATGAAATCACCATTACCATTTGAATTNCCTTNAGCATCATCATCAATTGNCAATGGCGAATCTACAAGACCTACTGCTACTCCTGAATCATATAGCTGGAAAGAGCTNGTGTATGGNTAATGGTTTTTCTTAGTTACGGTAACGAGCACCTCGCCAGTTTCTAATGAATTAATTGGTAATCTAACAAATCCNTCNGANTTAGTATGTCTTGATTCNAATATCTCATCATCCATTAAAATAGTNACCCAGGCATCNTCNACATGCCCCCCATTTTGTTTTTCAACAGTAATATCTANGTAGTTNGTTCCTTTNCTTATACTNTAAGNNTGCGTCACNTTTATCATTTCTGGATAAGCGGTCCACATCTGCAAAGATGATTCGCCCATTAAATTATTCCAATGNGTAAAAATNTGGCAGTAATCATTNGGGTTGGACGGATAATTTTTGTANAGCATCATCTTTCCATACATTAAGGCAGNCCCTGGTGTCTCAAGCCCCTCAATNAGCGCACCATAGTAGAANCCCATGTCCACAAGATTATTNAACATGGTATGAGTACCAAGNGTNGCAGTTCCTATNCAGACNACNGAGCCCTTTGGATTAGATGGAGTTCCNGCTCTNATGAACGATTCGATCAATGACTCACCACTGCTTGANCCAAATGANCCTGTTCCNCATGTGATCACCGTAGCAACTGGCAGCATAAAACCATTNGAGGTGCTATTGACNTCGCCCGAACCAAATCCACTTACACCGTAGTATCCTCGATAATTAAAGAACCCAACTCCTTCATTTAATCCTGCAACCATTTGGCTTGGGAAAGAACCATCGTAAACAGTATTGACCTCTCCGATGCCGGAGATATCTAAAATTTCATTGATGGCCTCATTTGTTATAACACAAGAAATTCCGGAAGTACTTGGATCNCCAACAAGGCAGGCACGTTGAAACCAATTCTCATTCATGTATGGATTTGACTCATAATTAAGTGTCTTGCTAATGATGGTATTNAAATGCGAACTAGTTGAGAATGACATCCGTCCAATAAAAACTTCAGGATAAACGTCATTCCCNTCTAGAGTAGTGTATGGCTGGTCACCTTCACCGCTATATCCACTATAAGACTCCGTCCAAGTAGGGATATCATAACTGCCTGTCACATCACCAACTATGGTAACATGCACTGGAGGATTCTCCCAGTTTTCATAGGCGTCCTCAATATAATTTTTGAGATTATTTCTATTATTGACAACTCCTGAGGATGAGACATATTGAACATCAAAACCAACTCTTTTTTTCCAGTTCATTAATTCTTCAACTGTGCTAAGAAGGTTTCCAATATTATTTGGTAATACATANAAGATNGAGGGTCTTTGATATTCCGTTTCACCGTCTCTAGTTGATTCAGGGTAGTTAACANCGAGGGACNTNTACAATTTCTCAAATTCACGAGACCTTTTCTGAGGNATATATGGCATCTCTATTTNACCAGATTCCACTAATTCTAATTCTGCATCGTTGATAACAGTCATTGTCTTTGAAACTGGGTTATATTGAAANGGAGTTANCGATACCTGNACCATNACAATNTCTCTNAAGACCATAGGCTCTGAGACNGTTGCTATCTCAGGNGGGTANNTTCTNGATTCATAATACACACTGCCCTTAANNGCCATNCCNGTTGGTTGNGGATCCCATGTCTCAAATGGAGCGANTTCAACATTCTCAATGGTCTCAGACTCTTTNACGGAGACGTTTATAGTAAAGGTTTTTCCNGGTTCGACAATGTANTAGGTNGAGATAGTTGGAAGATGNGGNTGNCCCGGTTCAGATCTTGANCCAGCTCCTTCCATCTCAGGCTTNATATATGGCGCACCATCTTTTAAAATTTGACTAAGCTCATAACCAGGATTGGTAAAGCTTAATGTCCCATTTTGGGTATTAGATTCGAATCCACCAAATGTAGACTGGTTGCTACCATCAGATGCAACCAAGTTACTCAGTAATGTAATTATCCATAGCCAATCTCGTACTATTTTCATGTTTTCCTCTAATGTAACATCAATAAATGAAAGAATTTAGGGTAGTAGAAGCTACCAATATATGACCCTATTCCTGCAACTGATAAAAACGGCCCCAATGGGATTGCCCTATCCTTGTCAAATCCTCTAATTAAAGAAACGCCTATCCAGGCCAATAAACTCAGTAGGGATGCACCAAATAGGGTTAAAGCCATTCTCATTGGCCCCAACCAAGCTCCTAATACTAACCCCATTTGTATATCTCCATAGCCCATACCCTGCCGCTTAGTAATACTCCAAAGTATCAACATTATTGCGAGCGGAATGAATGCTCCCACAAAAATACCCCACAATGCAGAGGAAAGGAATATTATCTTAAAAAGGATACCGGCAAAAGAGGCAGCAAGTCCAATGATTATAAAGATGAATGGAATTTGAAAGGTGTGAAAATCAATTATGGAAATACCAGCAAGAGACATTGCAACGATTGAAAAAATGACAGCCTCAGGAACATCTAAATTAAGTGCGCTCCAAGTGATCAAACTTGCACCAACCGCCTCAAGAAAAAAGTTTTTGCTATTCATTACATAGCTGTCAATGCTAAGCCAATTCACCATTCGTTTGACAACATATCCTAGAATCATCCCAGTGGCTATTAGTAATCCAATTTTCATTCTAGAGTCCTGACTGTAGAGCTGAACCAAGATGAAATACAGGTAGGTATGTGAGAACTACCATAAGCGCTATTACCCCGCCAACCAAGAGAATAAGCAAAGGCTCAATTAGAGTAGTCATACGCTCTACCAATGCATCCACTTGCTTTTGATAATAATCAGCTGCTCTATCAAGTAGGTCATCTAACTCACCAGTATCTTCTCCTGTAGATGCCAATTGCAGAAGTATTGAAGGGAAAACTTCAGTTCTTCTTAAAGCAGTGGAAATATTATACCCATCGCGGATAAGGTCAGATGCATTATCTATCGCTCTTTCGTAAACCTTATTATCCACAACCTTTCGTAATAATGCTGTTGTTTCAAGGACTGGAACACCTGCACCTATGAGGATACCAAAGGTCTTACAGAACTTATTTAATATGGACTGCTCAGTTAAAGTACCAAAAACAGGTATCTTAAGTATGAATGAGTCAAGCGCATATCCTCCTCTCTGTGTTTTTGATATGAGCCAAATGATTGCAACCACAGTGAATGTCACAAATCCCAGAAATCCAACATTGTTACCAAACCAATTACTAAAATCGATCATCTGTCTGGTTGCTGCCGGAAGGCCAGCACCCAATTGAGAATAAACCTGAGAAAACTTAGGAATAATGACCAGCAACATGACCATCAGCATACCTATAAGAAAAAGAATCATGAAAATAGGATAATTCATTGCAGACTTCACTTTCCTTCGAGTATCATCAAGATTTTCAAGATAGGACGAAAGCTGCTCCAAGATCTCATTCAAATTACCACTCACCTCTCCTGCCTTAACCATTGCAACAAATAGATTATTGAAAACACCAGGATGTCTAGAAAGAGATTCTGATAGGTTTAAGCCCTTGCGAATATTCTCACTGACTGTACCAAGAATCTTTTTGAATTTTCTGTGCTTCTCTTCAGCGCCCAAGCTCTGTATAGCTCGTTCAAGGGTCAGTCCTGCAGAAAACATGGTCGCTAATTGGCGGGTAAAAAAAACAATGTTGGATAGTGGAATACGATTTTTTGCTTTCTCTATAGAAAGTTGAATTTCATCAATAAATGGTCCTAAGAAATCAAACGTATCATCTGTCTCCTTTAGAGATATTACCATTTGACCATTAGCCGAAAGTTTCTGGATGGCTGTATCTAGGGAGTCAGCGCGAATCTCACCCTCTTTTCTCTTTCCTTCAGAGTCTTTTGTTAGATAATTAAATATTGCCATTACAAGTCTTCAACCGTTGACCTCATTATCTCCTCAACCGATGTTGTGCCATCTAAGACTCTTGAAAGACCTGCATCTCTAAGAGTTATCATACCATTATTCAATGCAGATTGCCTGATCTCATCCTCATTAGCATTATCAAAGACAAGCTTTCTTAAATCTCGGGCCATTGGTATCATTTCAAAAATAGCCAATCTACCTTTATAACCAGTATTGCGACATTCTGCACAACC
>NZWG01000017.1 GCA_002698235.1 Fidelibacterota bacterium
GGAGAAGTGTGGTTGGCAGCAGGGCAGTCAAACATGGAAATGGACTTTGATTATTGTTGCAATTCGACAGACATGGCTTCAAAAGAGTTAGCAGATGCAGATTATCCTATGATTCGGATGTTCAATGTAAAAAAGGCCTTGGAATATGAGCCTACTATCCATGTTGAGGGCCAATGGGTCAGGGCAGTTGGTAAAGATATCACTACGTTCAGTGCGGTGGGATATTTTTTTGCAAAGCGCCTACATCAAGAATTAGATGTTCCAGTTGGCGTGATCCATTCAAGTTGGGGTGGTTCCAATCTTGAGACTTGGACGAGTTATGATGTGCTAAAAACCATCAAAGAATATGAAAATGATCTAGGATCTTTATTAGGAGATATCAAAGAGAATAAGAAAGCAGTAGAATGGTTCTCTAAATATCCATCTAGAGCATTGCCTTCGTCGTTTTGGGACCTTTACCTAGGTAACTTTTATGATACTAAAGACCCAGACATTGATTACCTGAGTTATACTTTTGATGATTGGAAAGAGTTAGATGACATGGCTAGAAAAAGAATGAGTGATATATCTGCTGGTCATTGGTTGCCAATTGCTCATGGAAGAACTGTAGATGAAATTTTTAAGACTACAGATTTTAAAGGGGTCGTTCTTTTTAAAAATCAATTCACCGTACAAGACCTAAATGATGGTCATGTGATTGATATAAAGCCTCTACGCGATCCGCCTGGTGGGATGTGGGAGTATGATGTATATGTAAACTCACAAAAAGTTGCAAGTTCACTGATAGGTATGGAGAAAGATGATTATACATTCATCAAATCAGATCGCAGGGTTGAGATCGATCCATCATATTTAATTGAAGGCAGTAATGAGTTGCTACTTAGGATCATCGGGCATCCCAGTGTTGGTGGTATTTCATTGAGTAACTTGGAAGGAAAAGAGATCTATTTAGACCTACCATGGGAATGTTCATTGGTTGCTGAAGAATGGTATCAAATAGAGGATTACAAATATCCATACACTTCATTCTACTTTTATGATAAAGAAGTTAACTTTTCAAGTCAGCCTAAAAAGACGATCATAAATCATAATTCCAAGGGGACCTTATTCAACGGAATGATAAACCCATTGATTCCATTTTCTATCAAGGGTGTTATTTGGTATCAAGGAGAGTCAAACGTTGGAAATGGAGCACCGGAGTTTAAAATATATAAAGATCTGATGTCTACAATGATCAATGATATTCGTTTAAGATGGGGTATCATAGATCTTCCATTTTATTTTGCTCAAATAGCTCCTTATTTTAATTATGGAGGAATGTCACCTTATTTTAGAGATGCGCAAACAGAACTATTGAGCATCCAAAATACAGGAATGGTAGTGACAATGGATATAGGTGAGAATTATGACATTCATCCCTCGAACAAACATGATGTTGGAGAAAGATTCGCAAGATTAGCCTTGAGTAAGCAATATGGTTTTAGTTTGATCTCATCTGGACCTCTTTACAAGGGATCTAAGACAAATAACGATAGAGTATTGGTAGAATTTGAACATGTGGGTTCAGGATTATTACTGGTTGATTCAAACCGGTCTGAGTTTGAAATAGCAGGAGAGGATACGGTTTATTTTGATGCCAGAGTTGAAACCAAGGGTGATTATCTTGAGGTCTACTCTGATGTTGTAAAAAGTCCTAAATATTTGAGATATGCCTACTCAGATACGGCATCTGCTACCCTATTCAATATTGAAGGGCTCCCGGCTTCTTCATTCTCCATAGTTATAAAAAATTAGATATCTTAAGAAAAACAACTAATAAATTATATTTGAGATAATGCTGTGAATAGATCTTTTACTAAATATTACTGTTTGTTTATAATATTCATTGCCATGGGTGAAGTATTCTGTGAATCTCTGAATGTTGGTGATAAAGCTCCATCAATCTCTTTAATAAGACTGGAGAATAAGGAGTATTTTAAGTCTCTGGAACTGATTGGCGAAAAGAATCTTGTATTATGTTTTTTTTCATCATGGGATAAATCATTCAATAATACACTTCCTGAACTCATTGAGATCTCTAATGATTTCCATGATCATTCTGAATTTATATTGGTTTCTGTTCGAGAGAAAAAACCTCTTATAAAGGATTTTGTATCAAAAAAAAATATTTCACTCCAGGTGGCCATGGATAAGTTTGGAAAAACCTTCAAAAAATTTGGTGGTAATAAAACTCCTCTAATGATCGTGATAAATAAGAGAGGTTTCATAACCCATAAACTTGAAACGTTTAATGCTGGTTATGAAATTGAATTGGTGAAGCACTTAAAATTAAAATTGGATTAGTTCAAATATCAAAAGCTTAATCTTTATATTGACCCTTTTTCTGTTCTCATGTGGTAAAAATAGCGATGGGATAATATCTGATTCTGAAATGATATTGATTCCCGGTGGTCAATTTATGATGGGTAGCTCTGATTCTATTAGCTTTCCAGATGAATACCCTCCTCACGAAGTTACGATTACAGCATTTTTAATGGATAGATACGAGGTTACTAATAAACAGTTTTTAGAGTTCGTAAATAGTACAGGCTATGTAACCACTGCAGAAAGAATCTTTAAGTATGTTGATGTTCTTTCAGGCGACTCTATATCGCGAAAAGGTTCACTGATCTTCGATGCTAGCGAACTTACTTATGATTCATCAGCTGAATTATTAGACTGGTGGAAATGGCGCGAGGATGCCAATTGGAGGCAACCTTATGGTCCTGAAAGTTCAATATCTGACATTATGGATCACCCGGTCATCCATGTTTCTTGGTACGATGCCAATGCATATGCAAAGTGGTCGAATAAAAGATTACCTACTGAGTCAGAATGGGAGTGGGCAGCCAAAGGTGGCAAAAATAATATACAATATCCTTGGGGAAACTCTGAACCAAATAGATCCTATCATAAAGCTAATCTTTGGCAAGGGATGTTTCCATTCCTTAATGAGAATAAGGATGGTAGTGAATGGTCATCAAAAGTAGGATCCTATTTGCCTAATGGATATGGCCTGCATGACATGGCTGGTAATGTATGGGAATGGTGCTTAGATGAATATGATCAAAATGCATATAAAAAAAAGTTAGATCAAAAAAAGATGAGAGATGCCCATTTCTGGAAACGTCATAGAAATGAAAATGTCCCGAATATAGAAAAAGTGATGAGAGGTGGATCATTCCTATGCGATGAATCCATATGTAGTGGCTATAAACTCACAAGAAGAATGCGTTCAACTCCAGATTCAGGTTTTATTCATACTGGCTTTAGATGTGTTAAGGAAGTAGGATGACTAAAAACATAAGCAAGGTTATTGGATAAGTATAAAATATGGAAATGAAACTTCTAAAATATATTTATAAACTCTTTTTCTTGATATTAATGCAATACCATTTTTCTTGCACCAGCGATAATCATGATTATAATATATTATTTATAGCAGTTGATGATCTAAATGATTGGGTTGGTTTCATGGATGGAAACGACCAGACACTGACACCCAATATGGATAAATTCGCAGGTAGGGCAATGGTATTTGAAAATGCACATTGCCCAGCGCCATTATGTAGTCCATCTCGAACAGCTGTAATGTCTGGTGTCAGACCTTCAACTTCTGGTATTTACAATAATTCCCCATATTTCCGTGTTTCACCAGTTCTAAAGGATATATTGACGATTCCAGAATACTTTGCTGAATATGGTGATTATTTGACATCTGCTCGTGGTAAGATCTTTCACAACGACACAGGTGAATTTGCTGAGGAGGCCTCATGGATGAATTTTCAAGATATGACCGGGGCCACGATGAATGCTCATAAAAAGAAGACAAAGAATATGCTTGTCAATAAGATGCCATATTTCAATAGAAGCCAAGGAAGCCTTGATTGGGGTCCCATTGATGTGTTGTTTGAAGAGACATCTGATGCACAAACTGCATTATGGGCAGCAAATGAACTTCAAAAAGATCATCAAAAGCCGTTTTTTCTAGCATGTGGCATATACAGACCACATCTACCTTGGCATGTTCCAAAAGAATTTTTTGAAAAATTTCCTGTTAAAGATATTATTCTTCCTGATATAAACACAAAAGACCTTGAGGATGTGCCAGCTAAAGGTATTGAAATGTCAGATGGTTTAACCATGAAAGGAGACTACCAACGAATCTCGAGACATGGCAAGAAAAAAGAAGCGGTCCAGGCTTACCTTGCAAGCACGAACTATGCAGATAAATGCGTAGGACTTGTCTTAGATGCACTAGACAAGAGTAGATATAGAGACAATACTATTGTTGTTCTATGGGGCGACCATGGTTGGCATTTAGGTGAAAAATTATCATACCGAAAATCAAAATTATGGGAAGAATCCACAAGGGTTCCATTTGTTGTATTGGTTCCAGGTATCACCAAGCCAGGATCTAGAAGTAAAAGAGTGGTTAATTTGATTGATATCTATCCAACTCTTTTAGACCTATGTGGCCTACCTGAAAAAGATACAAACGAGGGAAGAAGTATTGTACCAATTCTAAACGAACCTAATGTGGATTGGCCATACCCATCAATTACTACAATGGGCTACGGAAACCATGCCATAAGGTCACAGGAATGGCGATATATANAATATAAGGATGGTATGGAAGAACTTTATAATAGAGAATCAGATCCAATGGAGTGGAATAACCTAGCATCTCATCAGGAATATGTTAATGTTAAAGAAGACNTAAAAGAATGGTTACCTAGTNTAAATAAAAGAATTAGGATGAAAGAGATTGGAAAAAGAGGTCAAAGAAAGAAAATAGTTACTGGACTTTATTGAAAAATATGCACAATTANACAATGTCATCATCAAAGTTNNGGTTTATTTCAATNATGGTTTCACTTTTTGGAATCATATCATGTGGNAGTAACACCGACAGCAGTCNAACAAGGCCAAACATACTTTTCATCATGTCGGATGANCATGCATANCAGGCTATTAGTGCGTATGATAATAGATTAATTCAAACACCAAATATCGACCGNATTGCNAATGAGGGCGNACTGTTNACAAATTCATGTGTGACCAATTCAATTTGTGCTCCATCAAGAGCTACTATNTTAACTGGTAAGCATAATCATATAAATGGCAAGATNGATAATAGGTCACCATTNGACACCACTCAAGTTACATTTCCACAATTATTTCAGGAGTCAGGNTACCAGACAGNCATGTTTGGTAAACTCCATTTTGGAAATAATCCAAAAGGTGTGGATNATTTTATGATCTTGCCAGGTCAAGGTCATTATCTGAANCCCGATTTCATTACTAAGGATGGAGATACAACCATCAANGGACANGTNACCGAGATCATTACTGATCTAACCNTANAATGGTTNCAAGATAAAAGAGATAAAGAAAAACCATTTTTAATGATGTATCTACACAAAGCTCCTCATAGGCCNTGGTGGCCAGAACCAACAAAATTTGAAGAATTTTCAAAGAAACAATTCCCATTGCCAAAGACATTGTTCGATAAATATGAAAATAGAGGTACTGCGGCAAAGACAGCTGAAATGAATTTACTCCATGATATGAGATATGGTCATGATTCAAAGATAAGGCCAGAGACAATGGCAATGATGAAAGATATTGAGCCATTTGTACAACCATATAATTGGGGTGGCAATGATGGTTTCACAACATCATACGTTAGATTCAATGAGGACCAACGGTCTCAGTATGATCCAGTCATTGATTCAATAAATGTTTGGTTTCAAACAAATTGGTCACAATTGACAAATGATGAAAAGATGGAATGGAAGTATCAACGGTATATGCAGGATTATCTTGGTTGTATCTCATCTATAGATGACAACGTAGGTCGAATATTGGATTATTTAGATGAAGAAGGTCTTTATGAAAATACAATAGTGGTTTACACATCAGACCAAGGATTTTATTTGGGTGAGCATGGCTGGTTTGACAAGAGATTTATTTACGATGAATCATTTAAGACACCATTGCTGATAAGATGGCCTAATAAAATAAAACCCGGGATGAAAAAGACTGAAATGGTACAAAACCTAGATTATGCACAAACCTTTTTAGATATGGCAGGCATAAACCAGCCAATTGATATGCAGGGTGAAAGTTTAATGCCATTGCTAACGGGTCAGGAAAGTAAATGGAATCGAGATGCTGTATACTATCACTATTATGAATATCCTTCAGTGCATATGGTAAAGCGACACTATGGTATTGTAACTGAAGAATATAAATTGGCTCATTTCTATTATGACGTTGATGAGTGGGAATTATATGATCGTTATGCTGATTTGAATGAAATGAATAATGTTTACAATGATCCTAATTATTCAGAAATCGTATCAAAATTAAAGATCCAGTTAGCAGGACTCCGTTCTAAATACAACGACTCAAGTGAATTAGACCAACTTTATTTAGATCAATACCTAGAAAATTGATCATTTCTTAAAAAGAGAACAGGTGATTTTAGATAAGTAAACAAAATCATTTTATTGAAATAAAGTCTTTACTTCAAATTGGAACAACAAAAAAACCCCACTGATCAGAATGGGGTTTTTTTGTTAGTTTGCTAGTAGCGGAGGAGGGGATCGAACCCCCGACCTTTGGATTATGATTCCACTGCTCTAACCAGCTGAGCTACTCCGCCATTATTATACTATTTTAATGATTGAAATTATAGGATGCTTCTACCCAAAACCAATGAGAAATACGTGTTGTAAATATTACTGTACTAGAAAATCTTAGGACTTAATTTTAAGGTAATAAAAGGTTGATAAAGGATTAATATGTATTCTACTATTGATGAATTTATGGATGTAGTAAAAACTAGAAATTCAGGAGANACCGAATTTCACCAGGCTGTTCACGAGGTTGTAGANTCNCTATGGGATTATTTGAAGCAGAATCCTCATTATCTCCATGGAAGGATTCTAGAGAGGGTGATAGAGCCTGAGAGAGTGATTCAATTCAGAGTTCCTTGGAGNAATGATCGTGGGACAATCGAAGTCAATCGTGGTTTTCGTGTTGAATTTAGTTCTGCAATTGGACCTTACAAGGGAGGTCTTCGTTTTCATCCATCAGTNAACCTTTCCATTTTAAAATTTCTTGGTTTCGAACAGGTCTTTAAGAATAGTCTCACAACCTTACCAATGGGAGGAGGCAAAGGTGGTTCTGACTTTGATCCAAAAGGGAAAACAGATAATGAGGTAATGAGTTTTTGTCAAAGTTTTATGACAGAGCTTTATAGACATATAGGCCCAGATACTGATGTCCCAGCTGGTGATATTGGTGTGGGAGGAAGAGAGATTGGTTTTCTCTTTGGTCAGTATAAAAGAATTACAAATGAGTTTACAGGTGTCTTGACAGGCAAAGGACTAAATTGGGGTGGGTCTTTGATTCGTCCCGAGGCAACAGGATACGGTTGTGTTTATTTTGCGGAAGAGATGCTTAAAAAGGCTGGAGATGGTTTTGATGGTAAGAGTGTGGCAGTCTCAGGTTCAGGCAATGTAGCGCAATACGCAACGGAAAAAGCAACTGAATTAGGTGCTAAGGTCATNACTCTTTCCGATTCATCAGGCTCGGTCTACGATAAGGATGGCATAACTCCAGAAAAGCTAGCTTGGGTGATGGATCTGAAAAATAATAAGCGAGGNAGAATAAAAGAATATGCAGAGGAATTCAATGTTGAATACCTTGAGGATAAAAGACCTTGGGCAGTACCATGTGATATTGCTTTGCCATGTGCAACCCAAAATGAAATAAATGGCGAAGATGCAAAAGAATTATTGGCAAATGGTTGTAAGGTTATCTCTGAGGGNGCCAACATGCCATCGGATCCAGATGCCGTAGCTGTATTTCAGGGCAGCAATATCTTATTTGGTCCTGGTAAAGCTGCAAATGCAGGAGGCGTAGCAACTAGTGGTCTAGAAATGAGTCAAAACAGTATGAGACTTAATTGGACAAGAAAAGAAGTAGATGGCAGGTTGCATCAGATCATGAAGGATATACATGAGGCATGCGTGGTCTATGGACAAGAAAATGAATCTGTGAATTATGTAAAAGGTGCTAATGTAGCTGGGTTCATCAAAGTTGCAGATGCNATGCTAGATCAAGGAGTGGTCTAGAAGCAAAGTTAGATACCGCTAGATTCCTCTTCATCCATTATTAGAGCAACCTTTTCATCATCAGGTTGATAGATCTCTCCCTTTCCTGTTGTTCCATCAAGGATTATGGTTAATGGTTTTTTGAATTGATACCAATCTATATACTTATTTGATTCCATTAGATAATCATCATTCATCCAGTCAAGAGTCAGTTGATCGTTATTATTTTTTGGATTAACCGTAAAATAGGGTATGTGCAGGCTTGTAATATTCTGAAAAAAGTGGCTACCAAAAGAGGGGTCTATAGGAAGGTCTTTCATACCAACTTCAATAATAGCTTTGGCCTGAGATATTTGATTCCATTGTACTGGAATTCCTAACCAAGGGTCTGCAGACCCCCATCTTCCNGGTCCTGCAATGATATATTTTTTCTTACCTTTAAANTTTTTGTTCAATTTTGAAACTTCTTTTGCTATTTCTTCGGTTTTGCTGGTCTCAAAAGAGCTCTCTCTAANTATAATAAAGTCTTTTATACTTTCGATCCTTCCGTCACCCAGTGTTATGCTACTTTTACAAAATACCTTTTTCGACTCAGATTCCATAGCTTTTACAGAACGTTGTAGCCCTGTCAATACCATTGGTTTTATTTGTAATAGGCAGAATTCAGGTTTTTCATCCTCATTCAAATTCACGGCAAATTCTATTTCCACAGGGCATCCCAATGCTTTTTTACCTATGGATAAAATATTTTTTGCTAGGTCTGAAAATGGAATTGTATCCCATTTCAATATTGGAGCAAAGGAGACAACACGAGAGCCCGATACGGAAAGAGTGTCTCTCAGAGTTCCGTCTTCATGAGAAACAACACTTCCAGACCACTTGAGAGCACCATCTTTTTCAGCTTGCTCCAGATCGTACGATAATAGGTCGTCCTTTTGTTGGTCCTTTGCCTTAAGTGGTAGCCCATAGAAAACATTTTGAGAACTTTGTTTTGTTGCCCTAATTGAAAAGAATTGTGGAATAATATTTGGATATTCAGGAGAAATTCTAAGACATTTCTCACCATCGACAATGGTTCGACCAAACCCTAATGCAAGATATGCAACTCCCTCTTCGCGTTTCATGTAAGATACTGGATAGTAATTCACACTTTGTAATACTCCACTAAATGTAGGATAGAAGCGCTCATTATTGTAAGGTTGGCCAACAACTTCTTGAATTAGAATAGCCATTTTTTCTTCCTGAATTCTGTGCGAGGTCGTTTCCAATAANGATCTNGCCTCACCNGTAAATGTTGAAGCAAAAACTTTTTTTATTGCTATNACCAATTCATCNAATCTCTTTTTTTCAGATCTTGAATTATTAGNTAACATGAATGTTTCATATGTACCTGAAAGTGGTTGATATTGTGAGTCTTCAAGTAGACTTGATGAGCGAACAGCTAATGGGTATTTGTTGATCTTNATAAANTCTGTGAGTTTTTTTGTTATATCAATTGATAAANTGGCGTTTATAAATCCTTTTATTATNTTTTTATCATCCGTTCCAAGNAAAGCCATTTCCCATAATTGATTATCTTTCATAAACTGATCAAATTCATTNGTGCCTATAATTGCACATTTTGGTACTCGTATNTCNATATTTTTAAATTTTNTCTTTATTCCTGNATTGNTTAACATCTTTCTTGCAAAACCTANACCACGTGCTTTTCCACCTAATGATCCACCACANAATCNCATAAAATCTANTTTGTCATTTCTANTTTCCACTGATTCATGNTTNGGAATAGAATTCCTTGAACCTTNTTTACCTGGATGAAGNTGCTTTAATACTACGGCTCTTAATGAAGCGCCATCTTTAAATTCATGAGCAAATATTTNTCTTAATTTTGAAGCNNTTNTGAATTCTGTTCGNGCTGCGATCCAATTTGAGAAGTGATGATTGTTTGCATGGAAGAGCAATGACTCTAAAGGAATTTCCTCGATGCCTTTGACAAACTCCTCTATTGTTGTTGCTTNACCAACTTNNTCTCTATTGGGTAGTCTAAAAATNAAATCTCCAAAGCCAAAATTATTGTTCATNAAATCTTGAAGGTCGTTAAGCAATGTTGGTGAGTTTTTATGTAAAAAATCCGCATTCACCTNATTTGCCATGTNTTCATTTTCTTTTTGNGTAGATTGNAATAGTATGGGAATCGANGGGTCTATTTTCCTAGCCCATTTTGCAAAGTCAAGTCCCGCTTCAGAATATTTTTTCCCTTTCCGCGGGAATCGNACATCTGAGATAANTCCTATCATGTTCTTCTTATATTGTTTAAAGAATGTTTGAGCTGTTTCGTAGTTTGGGGTCAATAATATTTTTGGACGTCCTCTGAGATGTAATAANCTTTGGGACTGNCTTAGACTTCTATTTACAAGNTTTTTTGTTTGATACATTATCTCNTTGTATATGAGCGGCAATAGTACTGAATACATTCTAGGTGAATCCTCAATGAGTAAAATAGATCGCACATCGCCATTGATTATGTCCAGTTTTGCATTTTTTCTGTCTTCTATGTATTTGATTATNGCAGGGAATACAATTGCATCACCGGACCATATAAATACCCTATTAATTGATTTTGGGGAAATTGAATTAGGTAATTGTTTAAGCTCTGTTTCATCAAATGCCAATAAGATGACAGGTTTTTTTGGATAAGAATCCTTTATCTTTTTTCCTAGTGATATTGGGTCCTGATCTTCAATACGTAACATTAATATGATGAGATCGAATTTCTTTTTCTTTATGATCTTCATTGCTTGATATCCTGTTGATACTGTAGTAACTCTTGGAGCATAATTAAAATTCATTCCAATATATTCTGTCAGAATCTGCTCTGTCAAATGTCCATCTTCTTCCAAGATGAATGCATCGTAAGGACTTGCAACGAGTAGTATCTCATGAACTCTATGTCCCATGAGGTCTTGAAAATCTATTTTATTGTCACCACCAACAAAAAAATCAGCCATATTAAAAGTTTATTTATGTTATAAGAAAATTAAAAGTTTTACTAAACGACTTTGGGATGTAAAACCAATTAACCATAATTTACCGCTTAACATAATGGCTTTTTTGATAAAACAACAGTTCAAAGGCTTTTTCTTGAAAAGTCAGAAATAGATACTCTAACATATAATGATAAAAACACTCAAAGCATTTGATATTGCAGGAAAGAATGTATTAATTCGCACAGATTTTAATGTTCCAATGAAGGGCGATGAAGTTGCAAATAATTTTAGAGTTAAAGCAGTATTACCAACAATTATGACCTGCATTGATGCAGGTGCCAGTGTCGTTCTAATGTCACATATGGGGAGACCAAAAGGAAAGATAGATCCAAGCCTTAGCCTCATACCGGTAGGTGAGGAGTTGGCGGCACTTTTGGAGATGCCGATCAAGTTCTCAGAAAACTGCATCTCAACTGATTCTATCGACACTTCGATTAGTCTTAAGCAAGGAGAAGTACATTTATTAGAAAACTTAAGGTTTCATTCTGGTGAGGAAAATAATGATATGGATTTTGCATCGCAGCTTTCCAGACATGGTCAAGTTTATATCAATGAGGCTTTTGGTACTGCGCATAGGTCGCATGCTTCAAATGTAGGTGTTATACCATATTTTAAGAATGCTGGTATAGGCTGGTTGATGGATAAAGAATTGAATTATCTTGACAGACTTATGTCGAAACCAAAATCACCCTTAACTCTAATTTTAGGGGGAGCAAAAATTGATACTAAACTAGAATTAATAGATCAATTTTTAGATAAGGCAGACAACATCATAATAAGTGGCGGAATGGCCTTCACTTTCTTGAAGGCAAAAGGTAAGGCTATAGGAGGGTCATTAATAGATGAATCGATGATTCCAACCGCAAAGAGTATTATGAATAGGGCGATGTCAAAAGGTGTTAAGATCATTTTACCATCTGATGCGATATGTGCAAAATCAGTTAAGGATGGTATTGAAAAAGAGCTTCATTTGACTGATAGTATACCAGAAAAAATGATGGGATTGGATATTGGTCCTGATTCAATACAACGTTTTAATAGTATCTTAGGAAANTCAGAAACTATATTGTGGAACGGGCCAATGGGAGTTTTTGAAGTTAAAGGATTTGAATCAGGCACTAAAGAGATGGCTATCCATCTAGTNAGTTGCATAGCTTCTGGTTCAAAAGTGATCGTTGGAGGTGGAGATACAGCAGCTGCATTAGAGAAATTTGNTCTAATGAGTGAAATGACCCACGTATCAACAGGCGGAGGTGCATCATTGGAATTATTAAGTGGGAATCCTCTTCCCGCAATAACCGCATTGGAGAAATGAGATGAAAAAAGTGCCTATAGTTGCAGGAAATTGGAAGATGAATAAACTTCCATCTGAGGGNAGACCCTTTATTGATGAGGTTGCCAACTTGGTTTCCGATATCAAATCAGTTTCGGTCATTTTTGCTCCCCCATTCACNGGNCTATTTGGAGTGCAGNTGAAATCACCTTTTCATGTTGCTGCACAAAATTGTCATTGGGAAGAATCGGGAGCACTCACTGGCGAGATCTCGGTTTCAATGATCAAAGATTGTGGCGTTGAATATGGAATAGTTGGTCATTCTGAAAGACGACATGTTTTTGGTGAGAGCAACGATTGGGTCAATAAAAAAACCAAAGCATTATTATCAAATGGATTAATTCCCATTTTATGTNTTGGTGAGACAATTNCTCAAAGANAATCTGGNGATACTGAGTTAATATTGAAAGAGCAGATAGAAAAAGGTCTTGATTCGATCAGTGATATTACAAACTGCATCATAGCCTATGAACCCGTATGGGCAATAGGNACGGGATTGACTGCCACCAACGAGCAAGTTGAAATTGCTCATCAGTATATACGCGAGGTTATTGGCAATAAATATGGTAATGGCAATCAAATACACATTTTATATGGTGGTTCCGTAAATTCAGGTAATGCAGAAAGCCTCATTCAGACGGAAGGGGTTGATGGCTTTTTAATNGGTGGTGCAAGTTTAGACGCTGGTTCCTTTGCATCAATAATAAAAATTGTNGAAGAAGTTCAGGAGATTTAAAGATGACAGGTTTTTTAATAGTAATACATACCATTGTTAGTCTGCTACTAATAGCAGTTGTCCTAATGCAGGCTAGCCAGGGAGGAGGTCTCTCTGGTACTTTTGGAGGAAACGCTGCAAGTTCGGTNCTNGGTGGGCAAAATGCAGGAAATGTGCTTAGNAGAATAACTACCTGGCTNGCAACNTTATTTCTTGTTTTAGCTGTCGTTATCAGTGTTNTGAGCGGTCCTAGCGATGAGAGCTCAACATCTTTAGTTAAAAAAGCTGCTGAGAATNGNCCTGATCTGCCAGTTCTAGATGAANCTCCAACAGGAGAACAACCAACTCTTGACCTAGATGAGGGTGAGTAATAGANCTNAAGTATCTAAATAAAATAATTTTAAAGTATTTCACATTGCCGAAGTGGTGGAACTGGTAGACACGCTGTCTTGAGGGGGCAGTGGGGGAAACCCTGTGCCGGTTCGAGTCCGGCCTTCGGCACATTTAAAAAAGTCCTGTTTAGTTAAGGGCTTTTTTCTTTTTCATTCAGTTGCTCAAAACCTATCATTAAATTAGATTCTCTTGCTCAAGAAGTAGCATCATATGTTAAAAAAACTTATAGTCATCATTATTTTTGCTTTTGCTTATTTACCCGCGCAAGATATTTCCATTTTTTTCCTTAAGGATGGGTCGATCGTTCAGGGGCAGGTAGTAAATGAAAATCAAAATCGAATATTTTTAAAGACCGAACAGGGAACCATAAAATTAAGTCCCTCTGATATACTTGGCAGAGAAGATGCAGCGAAAAAAGGAGATCTAACTTTTGTATCAGATAGGCTAGAGTATTTACAAGGCAATGTCAACCATCTTTCAGGTCAGGTCAATCATTGGAATGATTCTCTGAAAACGGCACTTGGTGACCTCTATGAATTATTCAGAGATCTTGAAGTTTTGCAAAATGAATTTGAGATAGATCTTCTTAGACTTCATTCACAGGGACGTGAGCAAAAGAAGAAGATCGAGTATGTTCAGGATGACCTCGTTGATCAGAGAGTAGATATTGCATCCAATAGGCAAGAAATGGGAGGTCTTGATGATACAGTTTCAACGATGAATAAACAATTTTCTCAGGTTAGGCAAAAATTGGATATCACAGCAAATCAGTCCTATCTACTATCAGGGAATCTTTCATCGATCAAAAAAGATATACAATCTATTCGCAGCTTACAAGAGAACCAGCAAAATCAAATAGATATGATGGCAGGAGCATTGGCAAACAATATCCAAGAAGTGATTAGAGTTCAGGGCAAATTTGGTGATGTTGAAGATGGTGTTGAGGAAAATCAAATTAATATCAAGAAATTAGGAAATAGTTTAGAATTAAAAACTGATGAACTAGCGCAGGATATTAGTTCAATGTTAAAAGATTTGACCAGCCAGTTGGATGCCATATCAACAAGAATTGAAGATCTGGACAACAATGCAATAAAGGCTAGAAAGAAATTGTCAGTTGACATAGGTGATCTAAAAAATGAGTTAGACATTGTTGGAGATAAGGTGATTACCTTATCAAGAGACATTCGAAACAATGAAGAACAACTTAAATCCTTAGGTGATAATATCAGAAAGATAGAAAGTTCCATAAAAAAGGTAGATGGCAAGTTATCTAAGCTTGAGACCAAAGTTGATGAGATTCCCGATCCTATATCGTCAGAAAATTGAATCTATCATGCTATGCATCACTATTTATGATTAAAATCAGCTATTATATTTTTGCTAACCATCAATAAATTTTCCATAAGATTGAGGTAATATGAATTTTACTAGTCCNATTAAATTGTTATTAATGATAACGGTNATCTTTTCACAAGATCCAGAATCACTTTTAAGCCAAGGCGAGTCCATGCTCAATTCAGGNGATATCTCTGGTGCAGAATTGTCATTTAATGATGCTTTGAAGGCTGACCCTTCATTTGCTCCTGCGCTCCAAGCTTTGTCAAAATTGAGTCTTCATAAAGGAGATNTAAAAAAGGCAAACGAATATTCAATTAAGGCCGTTCAAGCCGATGAGGATTTTCGAGATTGGTCTTCAAAAATTGGTAAGATCACAGAACAGATCCAAAATGGAAATCGTAACGTTCAACAAAGNTTGTTTGAAGAGGCNATTGCTGAATATGATAAGATATCTCAAGCACATCCTTATTTCCCTGATGCTGAATTCTACAAAGGGTTAACAAGGTTTAGGCAAAAAGATATTGAAAGTGCTGCAAGGCACTTTAGTAATGCATTAAAAATATATTCAGATCACCAAAAAGCTAGAAAAGGTCTTGATAATGTAACGAAACAATTTTTAAACGCTGGGAACAAAGCATACAAAAGAGGTGACCTAAGTAAGGCAACCTCTTATTATGAAAAAGCCCTAGAATTTGACCCGGAATTCTATCTGGCTTATTTCCAATTAGGCGTTTTGCAAAAGAAACAAGGCCAATCAAAATCAGCCATAGGATCACTGAACAAAGTACTCGAAATCAATCCTGAACATGATAAGACCTGGTTTACATTAGGAACTGCATATGAAACAGATGGTAATATCGAGAAAGCAATTGAACATTATTTAAAGGCTATAGATATTAATACAGGTTATTCAAAAGCTTATGGAAACCTGGGGAAGTTATACACTGAAAAACAAGACTATAAAAAAGCAGAAGATATTTTAAAGACCATAGTTCAAATTGACACAGAATATTCGGATGGATTCATGAGGCTGGGGTTATTGTATCTTGACCTAGAAAATTATGATGGAGCTGCTAGCAATTTGGAAAAATCAATAGAACTGGATGATAAGGATTATAATAAATTCTTTAATCTTGCATCTGCATATAATCACCTTGAAAAATGGAATGAGGCCGCTTCATCAGCACAATCTTGTATTGATCTGAAAAAGAAATTTGGTGGTGGCTGGTTGGAGCTTGGGTTAGCAGAAATGGGTAGAAAAAATAGAACTCGTGCCAAGAGACATTTTGAAGAAGCACGAAAAGATAGAGATTGGAGAAAGATGGCTGAAAGAAAAATTGATGAGATATTAAACCCTGCTAAGTATGAAAAATAATATCTGTACATGCTCATGATTAAAGGCGTCATTTTTGATTTAGATAATACCCTGTTAGACTTCATGAAAATGAAGGAGTTCGCAGTAAAAGCTGCAATAAAAGGCATGATAGAGGCTGGGTTATTGGTTGATGAAGAGTCCTCTTACAATGAAATCGTTTCGATATATGAACAATATGGCTGGGAAAACCAGAAAGTATTTGACGTTTTTATTGAAAAGCAGATTGGTCGTGTAGAACATAAATTTCTCGCAGCTGGAATAGTAGCTTATAGAAGAGCAAGGGAAGCTAATTTGATGGCTTATCCTAATGTTAATAAAACTTTAATGGCNCTAGCTAAGTCAGGTATAAAACTTGGCGTTGTATCCGATGCACCTAGTAGAGAGGCATGGATGCGTATATATTACCTCAATCTATACCATTATTTTGATGTCGTTATAACATTTGATGATACTGGAGAAAGAAAACCATCTGAAAAGCCTTTTAAGATGTCATTGGATTCTCTTGGACTTGAACCAGAAGAAACTATTATGGTTGGTGATTGGCCAGAGAGAGATGTTGTGGGTGCAAAGCAAATTGGTATGAAAACTGCATTTGCCCGTTATGGAGATACTTTTGGAACTGTCAATTCAGGTGCAGACTGGGATTTAAATGATATTTATCAGTTGGTGATGATCATCAACGAAGAGAATGGAAGCATCTGACATTTTTTTAGGTAATGACCTGGTAGAGGTTTCCAGGATCTTGTCATCGATCGATAAAATTGGACAAAGGTTTATTGATCGAATATATACAAAGCATGAACAGGATTATTGCAATTCAAAATCAAAACCTGAAATACATTTTGCTGGACGATTTGCAGCAAAAGAAGCTGTTATTAAAGCTTTAAAATCATCTGGGTTCAAGAAACCCACTCCTTTTAATTTAATAGAGATAAAATCAGGTAGCGATGGAGAACCCATTGTACGTTTTGACTTTCCATGTGAAGGGCAATGTAAAGTATCAATTTCTCATACAGAGAATCATGCCATTGCATCGGCTATTTTTATCTCTGAATGAGAATTCTAACCTCAGAGCAAGCATATTTTCTAGATAAGACTTCAATAGATAAATTTGGAATCAACAGCATTGATCTTATGAGAAATGCTGGAAAAAGAATTGCTTTGAAGATTGAAGATATTCTTAACAGNTATTCAACTCCTAAAGTTTTAATTCTTTGTGGAAAGGGAAATAATGGGGGTGATGGATATGCTGCGGCCTCATTTTTACATGAAAGAGGAATTTTGGTGAAAATACACTCTACTATTCCTGTGAAGGATATAGTAAAGGAACCTTTCTCTTTCTTTCATGATTGTAAGGAGCTCGGAATATCAATTACCTATGGCAATGATCTAGATAAAACGATCCAAGCTGATCTGATTGTGGATTGTATCTTGGGTATTGGATTTAGAGGAAATGTTAGAGATGAAATCATACCTTTATTGATTTGGGCCAATGATTCAAGGTCTAAGATCTTATCAGTAGATGTTCCATCTGGATTGAACTGCGACACAGGTGTCATGAGACCAATCGCCATTAAAGCTGATTTCACATTGACCTTAGGTGCACCCAAGATAGGAATGTATTTAAGAGAAGGACCTGAATGTTGTGGAGATATAATCATTGAAGATATTGGATTTGCATCTTTAGATAAATTAAAATTTCCAGGCATGGAATGGAAATTGAACCCACAGGAACCTGTCCAAAACCACTTTCGAAAACCTGTTAATGTGGCCAATAAATTTTCAGCGGGGAAAGTACTTATTATTGCAGGTTCAAAAGGGATGACTGGTGCTGCAATTCTAACTACCTATGGTGCATTGCGATCTGGTGCAGGGGTAACTATAACCATTAATCCAAGTTCTTTAAATGAAATATATGAGCGATCAATCATTGAGGGGATGACGCTNTCAGTTGAAGATAATNANGAAGGGTTTTTAGGATTAGATCATTANGATATCATCATGGATAAAGTAGATTGGGCTGATTCAGTGATANTAGGTCCNGGACTTGGAAGAGCCNAATCAACCCAGGAATTAATAAAAGAACTTTTGTTTAGCATAAAAAAGCCACTCACACTAGATGCTGACGGTCTATATCCATTTTCAAACAATATCGATGCTTTATCTCAAAGAGATGCTCCATTGATCATTACTCCTCATTTTGGAGAACTAGCAAAATTGATGGGTCAAGAAGAAAGTTTGCTTATTTCAGATTTTTCAAATACAATGACTAAGTTCATGAAAAAGTTCAATCAAGTATGCCTAGTTAAACAGGTCCCAACATGTATTTTATCTGGTAATTCCTCCAGAATCAATACAACAGGTAATCCAGGACTTGCTACAGCAGGAAGTGGAGATGTGCTAGCNGGTATTATTGGAAGCNTNGTNTCNCANGGNCTTAATTGTTACGATGCAGCNTCAATAGGTGCANACATACATGGCCAAACTTCTGATGACCTAGTCGATCGTAAAGGTTATAGAGGTCAACTATCTTCGGACCTTATTAAATATATTCCTGANACAATTAAAAAGTATGAAAAATCCTAAACTACAGTTCCATTTATTTTTATTATTAATTATACTAGGTTCTAGCCTACCAGGTAAATCAGTACCTGATATCGTGAACTTATCATGGGACAAATTACTTCATTTCATAGAATACACTTTACTTGGAGTCCTAGGGTATAGAGCCTACTATAGGCACCCTAGTTTCAATATATATNTCTTATGTCTTTTCGGAATTCTATTTGGGTGCTTGGATGAATCATGGCAGAAGATGATACCAGGTAGATTTTCAAGCCATTATGATATTATTGCAGATGGAATTGGTGTAATTTTCGGAACTTTGTCCAGTCATTTCATTAGAAAACAGAAAATATGATACAGAGATTATGCATCAAGAATTTTGCTATTATTGCAGAGGTTGATATCAAATTTGAACCAGGTTTGACTATAGTAACGGGTGAGACCGGATCAGGAAAGTCAATACTATTAGAAGCCTTGGCAGTAGCTCTAGGAGCAAAGGCTGACAAGATAATGGTTAGAAACGGAGCTGAAAGAGCAGTAGTTGAGGCAAAGTTTCTTGATGCTGAAATAAAGAGAATAGTTTCAGGAAATGGTCGAACAAAGTCTTATAAGAATGATGAGTTTGTCTCGTTGATGGATTTAAAAAAAGAAAATAGTGGTAGGGTAGATTTTCATGGTCAGCATGATCAACAATTGATCTTAGATAAAAATAGTCATATCGATTACCTTGATAGGTACTGCGGCCATCAGAGCGATGTAGTGGAGCTAGAAAATATTTTCTCTGACTTAATTAACTTAAAATCAAAACTCAATGATCTGAATAAAAAAGAGCATGAAATGAAAGAACGTCTAGAACTTTTATCTTTTCAGGCCAATGAAATTGATTTGGTAGATCCAATAGAAAACGAGGATAGTGATCTAAAAACTTCTTTTGTAAGATTAAGCAACCTCGAAGAGATCATAAAATCTCTTCGAGATGCAAAAGATTATATTTCAGAATCCGATAATAGCTTAGTAGATCAACTTAATAAAAATCTTCAACAGTTATCTGTTGTTGAAAAATACGATTCAAAAATTTCTACGATCACTGATCTCATATCTGATGGGATTTTGCAATTAGAAGAAGCAAATACTGAAATTGATCAACAATTGATTGGAATCGAATTTGATTCTGAAGAACTTACCTTACTTGAAGAACGTTTAAGTGCGTTGGAGTCTTTGAAAAGAAAATACGGAGGTTCGATTGAGGCAGTAATTGTTCAAAGAAAAAATATAAATAAAGAAATAGAATCATTGAAAGATAACAAGCAGTTTAAGTACAATATTATCAATGAAATCAGAGATAAAGAGAAGCTCTATTCCGCCAAAGCAATACTATTACACAAGANACGTCAGACCAAATCAATTGAACTTTCAAAGAAAATCGTAATGTCGATGTCTAATTTAAATATGGATGGTGCAAGGTTTGATATAAATATAGATCAGGATGAGGTTGATGAGAGTTTCGTCAAAATAAATGGAAGGTCAATTGCTGGTTATTCAAAAGGTATTGATAAAGTTGAGTTTTATCTTTCTGCAAATCCAGGCGAACCCTCAAAACCACTATCATCAGTCGCNTCTGGAGGAGAGATATCACGTATAATGCTTGCTATCAAAACAGTGTTCCAGGATATTGACCCAGTGCAGACATTGGTATTTGATGAGATAGATTCTGGTATCTCTGGTAAAGCAGCTGAAAAAGTATCAATGCATCTGGTCCAATTAGCAAAAAAAAAACAAGTCATTTGCATTACCCATTTATCGCAAATAGCCAACCAAGCACAGAATCATTTACACATCAAGAAATACGTTAATGGGAAAAAAACATATGTAGATTTTGAATACTTAGATCAGAGCAAAAGTTCTGAGGTCATTCAGGAGCTTTTTATTGGAACTCAAACATACAATGCATAATGGATAAAATAATTATACAAGGACAAAATCCACTTTCTGGTTCTGTAAATATAAGTGGTGCAAAGAATGCAGTTCTACCAATCATGACAGCAGCATTGATGGCAGAAGGAGAGAGCATTATTACTAGGGTACCTGATTTGCGAGATACTCGTACTATGATAAAATTAATGGAAATTGTTGGTGCCAGATGTTCAATCAAGGATGATCGTCTAACAATTGATGGTTCAACTGTAAATAATCCAGAAGCGCCTTATGATCTTGTGAAGACTATGAGGGCTTCATTTTATGTTTTGGGTCCATTATTAGCGAGGTTTGGAACTGTTAGAGTATCACTCCCTGGTGGGTGTGCATGGGGTCCACGTCCTGTTGATTTCCATTTGAAGGGATTGGAAAAATTAGGTGCAAAAGTAACTTTAAAAAGTGGTTATATCTTGGCCGAAGCAAAAAGGTTGAAAGGTGCAAAAATTAATTTTGAATTTCCATCTGTCGGTGCAACTGGTAATATTGCAATGGCCGCAGCAACTGCCGATGGTGTAACCATAATCGATAATGCAGCCATGGAACCTGAAATAGTTCAATTATGTGATTATCTTAATCAAATGGGTGCTTCAATAAGTGGAATTGGTACATCAAAAATTATAATTGATGGTGTAGAATCGCTTCATCCAGCCAATATAGATGTGATTCCTGATCGGATCGAGGCTGGTACATTCTTAATGGCTGGAGCCTTGATGGGAAAGATCACACTGAAAGATGTCAATCCAAATCACCTTGATACGGTATTGCAAAAATTAAAAGAGGTCGGTGCTACAATAGAAACCACGGCTAATTCAATAACTATTGAACCTGGAGAATTAAAGCCAGTTGATATGACAACTGCGGTTTATCCTGGATTTGCAACGGACCTTCAGGCGCAGTGGGTTGCTTTAATGTCTTTGGCAAATGGTTCTTCTATGGTCACTGACACTGTTTACCATGACCGTTTTAGTCATGTACCAGAGCTAAATCGATTTGGAGCAAATATAAAAGTTGACAAGAATACAGCATTTATTCGTGGAGTTAAAGAGCTTATAGGTGCACCTGTTATGTCAACGGATATAAGAGCAAGCGCTTCCTTGATCATTGCAGGTCTTGTAGCTAAAGGTCAGACCGAAGTCAGTCGAGTTTATCATATCGACCGAGGATATGAAAAAATTGAAGAAAAATTCCANAGAATAGGTGCAAAAATCACGAGGTCAAACACATTTGGATAAGTTGTTTACTTTTATTCAAAATTAAGTAATTTAGTCAATAATCATATGAGTACTGTTAGATGAAAGTTGTGATAATTGGGGGCGGTGAGGTTGGTTTCCATGTTGCCAAAGCATTAAGTGAAGAAGATTATGATATCACAGTTGTAGATATTGATCCCGTAAAATGCAGTAGAGCATCGGAAAATCTCGATGTTAAAGTTGTTGAAGGCAATGGTGCNAGTCCAAATACACTTAATGAAGCAGCAGTTGGTGATGCAGATTATGTTCTATGTCTTACAAGAGTTGATGAGGTTAATCTAATTGCATCTCAACAAGCTCATAAACTTGGCGCAAATAGAATCATAGCTCGTTTACGAAACCAGCAATATACCACACAAGATTCAATTATTCGTCCCGAGAAATTTGGGGTAGACATAGTNATTCATCCTGAACGCGCAGCATGTGAGGAAATCATTAGGCTCGTTAAGCATCCTTATGCGGTCCAAGTAATGGATTTTGAAGCTGGTCGTCTGACTATGCTAGGCCTTAACATCGATAAAGATTGTAAGTCTATAAATAATATACCTTTAGGNAAAATAGCTAAGAATAATAGCCATTTCAGGTTTGGTGTAATCGCTGTTTTAAGAGGCCAAGAAACAATCGTTCCGTGGGCTGAGTTTACTTTTCAAGAGGGAGATATTGGTTATTTTATTGTAAAGACTGAAGATATTCAGAACTTAATGACTTTGTTGTGCAAAGAAGTAACAGTAACCAAGCGTGTAATGATCATAGGCGGTAGTAAAATTGGTCGCACTCTTGCAAAGGAATTACCAAACGAATCATTTAACACAAGATTAGTAGAATACAATCGTCCTAAGGCAGGGCAAATATCTCATTCTATTGATGAATCCATGATTATTTATGGAGATGGAACAGATATAGAATTTCTAAAATCAGAAAACATCCAAGATGTGGATAGTTTTATCTGTGTAACTGAAAACGAGAAGACAAATCTAATTGCAGGTTTATTAGCGAAACACCTTGGTGCTAAACAAGGTATCATTCACGTATCGACAACAGAATATATTCCAACCATTCAAGAAATTGGTGCTGGTGCTGTTATTAGCAAAAATCTATCAACGGTTAATGCAATACTCAGAGAATTACATACAGATATGACAGAGATTCCTGTTGTTACTTTTGATGAGATTGAAGTGGATGTAATCGAATTCCAACCTGAACCAAATAGTCCGGTTACGCAGAGACCATTAAAAGAGTTGAGTATTCCAAAAGATTGTATAGTTGGGATGATAAATCATCATGGAAAAATAAGAATAGCACATGGTACATCTATATTAACGGAGGACGATATAGCATTAGTTTTTGCAAAGCCTAAGGCAGTAAGTAAAATTAAAAAACTATTTTCTTCATGAAATTTAAACCGCTTCTAAATATTATTGGCGCCCTCCTTTCAATACTAGGCACATCCATGATAGTGCCTATTTTTATTTCTATAGGTTATGGTGAATCAGATACATCTGGTTTTATTATCTCATCACTGCTCTGCATCGGAATTGGTTTGCCACTCTGGTTAGTTACAAGATATTCAAGAACTTTAACAAATCGAGATGGTTTTGCAATCGTTACCTTCTCTTGGATAGTAACAGCTATTATTGGCGCTATGCCCTTTTATTTCTCTGGTTCAATTCCAGATATAACAGATGCTTTTTTTGAATCCATGTCTGGAGTAACTACAACTGGTGCATCTATTTTAGGAAATTCTATTACTCATCCTCATTTAGAGTTTGGGATTGAAAGCTTACCGCATGGTATATTGTTTTGGCGTTCATTTCTCCAGTGGATCGGTGGAATGGGTATTGTGGTGTTCTACATTGCTGTACTGCCACTATTAGGAGTGGGAGGAGTACAATTATTCAAGGCAGAGGTCCCTGGTCCTGTTGCTGATAAAATAAAACCAAGGGTACGAGAAACTGCAAAATTCTTGTGGATCGTCTACGTGGGTATAACTGTTGTAGAAATGATTTTCTTAAGGATTGCTGGGATGGAAACCTTTGATTCAATTTGTCATGCCTTTACAACAATGCCTACAGGAGGTTTTTCAACAAAAAATGCTAGTATAGCACATTATGATAACCCAATGATTCATTATATAATCATATTTTTCATGTTTTTAGCTGGCATTAATTTTTCCTTACACTTTCATGCAATGAGTGGTAGTATAAAAACTTATTTTAGGGATACTGAATTTTTAGTTTATTTTTCAATTATCTTTTTGGTTTCATCCATAATACTATTTTCATTGTCATACCAATCGAACACGTTTTCAGACTTAACTATAAGAGAGTCTCTTTTTGGTACTATAGCAATGTTAACGGGAACTGGTTACNCNTTAGGTGATTATGAGCTATGGCCTGTATTTCTCCAAATGATCTTATTAACTCTAATGTTTATTGGAGGGATGGGGGGATCAACTACTGGAGGAATGAAAGTTATTCGTGTTTTGCTTTTGGTAAAATATGCTGCACTAGAAACTCGTAGAATGCTGCATTCTAGGGCGTTATTACCTGTTAAAATTGGCAAGCAACTTATTAAGGAGGATGTGGTTAGAAATACNTTGGGATTTTTTNTATTTTTCATGTCAGCTTTTATAATATCGGCTATTTTACTTTCAACTATGGGACTCGATATGGAATCTTCGATTGGNGCAGCTGCATCNGCAATGGGTAATATTGGTCCTTCATTTGGGCAATTTGGACCTACTGATAACTANGCATTACTTCCNGATCCGGGGAAGTGGTTACTATCATTCTGTATGTTATTGGGTAGACTTGAAATATTTACGGTTATGGTGCTTTTTAGTAAAACATATTGGAAATAGGGAAGTGATGTTTGTAAAAAATAAAATCATTGATCAAGTAGGTATTTTAACAATTGATAGACAAGATGCTCTTAATGCTATGAATCCTATTGTATTANAAGAGTTAAATCATTCAGTTGAAAATCTCATTAATAACAAAGATGTAGGTGTAATAGTTCTTACCGGTGCTGGTGAAAAAGCATTTATAGCAGGAGCAGACATAAAATTAATGAAAAATTTTGATACTAAAGAGGCTCTTGATTTTGGAAGACTAGGTCAAAAAGTAACAACAACAATAGAAGATTCATCAAAGCCTGTTATTGCTGCGATAAATGGTTTTGCCTTGGGTGGGGGATGTGAAATTGCAATGTCATGTCATATGAGATATGCAAGTGAAAATGCAAGTTTTGCACAACCTGAAGTAAAACTAGGTCTTATACCTGGTTGGGGTGGAACACAAAGACTGCCAAGGATTGTTGGCAAGGGAAATGCAACAGAATTGATCATAGGTGGACATATGATAAGTGCACATGAAGCCTTAAGAATTGGATTGGTAAATAAGATATATCCATTGGACAAACTTATCGATGAAACGATTGAATTTGCTCATTTATTATTAAAAAATGGACCGGATTGTCTTTCTAAGGCATTAAAATGTGTTAATAAATTTTCTGAATATTCATTGAAAGATGGTTTGAGAACCGAAGTAGAAACCTTCAGCCAACTGTTTGGTACGTATGAAACTAATGAAGGTCTATCAGCATTTGTTGAAAAGAGAAAGCCAAAATTCAGGAGTTGAATGTCTCGATATGTTATTTTAGCACATAATTCATTTGATTATATCTACAGTAAAACCGGAAACATGCTTATTCGCTATAGACCTGAAGATATTTGTGCGGTAATTGATTCGAGTCAGTCCGGAAAGACTGCTGAAGATGTATTAGGATGGGGCGGTTCTATACCGTGCGTAGCAAGCTTTATGGAAGCAAAAAAATTTAGGCCAACTCATTTAGTGATTGGAAGTGCTCCGCAGGGNGGGGCTNTAGATAGAAAAAGTTTAATTGANATTGATGATGCTATNGAACACGGTTGTGATATTATAAGTGGGATGCATAGTTTTTTAAATGANGATCCATCTTTTTTAAAAAAATCAAAAGNTAAAAATATATCTNTNGTTGATTTGCGTAAGCCACCAAAANAGCCTCANTTTCCNAAAGGTACTTGGAANGATAGAAAATTTCCAGTTCTTTTAGTTGTAGGATCNGACTGCGATACAGGAAAAATGACAACGGCTTGGGAAATTGCTGAATTATTAAAAATTAATAATTGGAATATTGAGTTTCTTGGTACAGGTCAAACTGGNATTCTTTTNTCTGGAAATGGTGTTCCAATAGACGCAGTNACTTCTGATTTTATGGCNGGCGAGATAGAGCATTGCTTGGATAAAATTTCAGATGATACTGATCTTGTTATAGTTGAAGGTCAAGGGGCTCTNAATAATATGTTTTATTCTGGTGTGACATTGGGTCTTATTCACGGNTGTATGCCAGATTTTTTGATTATGACCCATGAGCCGTATCGTGAACTTGATGTTTCAGACCATCCNATTCCNGAATTAAAAGAATTGATGGATTTACATTTAGATATTTTAAAACCCTTCAAGCCTTCGATATTTTTGGGATTAAATTTATTAACTTTAAAATTAGAATCTGATATNGCACTAAAGTATATTGATGANGCAAAANANGATTTTGNTCTNCCTGTGACAGATTTGGTTCGATTCGANAATAATGAAATGATTCAATCAATTGAAACAGCTATGCAAGAATGGAAATAGATNATAAAATATANCGTATTCAATTAAAACATACNTTTGGCATATCAAGAAGTAAAAATGANTGGTATGATNTAGCGTTGATNTATATCAAAGATGGAGNCATTATNGGGAGAGGTGAGGCNGCACCTTCAATTAGATATAATGAGACTANAGAACGGATTNNATCTNTATTAGAAAAGCCTATAGAATTACCTNATGATATATCTGAAAGAGNAAAAATATGGANCTTTATCCANCCACAATTAAAAGGNTTNAANTCACTTGAAGCAGGATTTAGTATGGCTTTATGGGATTGGTGGGGCCAAAAAANAGAAAAACCAATTCATGAGTTATTAAATATNAATNCAGNNAAAATGCCANTAACAAGTTATACAATATCNATCGGAGATCTTGATGAAATAGCTCCAAAATTNAAGGATGCTCAACCATATTCTATNCTCAAGGTTAAATTAGGGACTCCAGAGATGGACAAAGAAATAATAAGAGAAATTAGAAGGCATACTGAAAAGATAATCCGAGTNGATGCGAATGAAGGTTGGGAGGAAGATAATGCTTTAGAAATGGTGAATTGGTTGGCAGATCNAAATATAGAATTCATTGAGCAACCTTTTCCTGCAAATAAATTAGAATCTACTTNTCAATTAAAGAAAAAATCACCATTGGATATTTATGCTGATGAGAATAGTCTTGTATCAACTGATATTGAACATATTGCTAATGCTTTTCATGGTATTAATATTAAGTTGATGAAATGTGGTTCGCTGGAAGAAGGCAAAAAAATGATCAATATGGCTAAATCCCAGGAATTAAAGATAATGCTTGGGTGCATGGTCGAAACTTCTGTAGGAATCACTGCAGCATCACATTTGGCAGGAGAAGTTGATGTTGCAGATCTAGATGGCAATTTGCTAATAAAAAATGACCCTTATAAGGGCGTCGATGTTGTAAATGGCAAATTGGTTTTGCCAGAACTTAATGGCAGTGGTCTTNAATTAAATCCANAGTTTAAACATNTAGTTCNATGAAAGTCATTGGNATAGATCATATTGGTATAGCAGTAGAAGATCTTGATGAAGGTGCNAACTTTTGGAAACAGATAATTGGTCTTGCACATTTATCTACGGAGGATNTTGATTCTCAAGGGGTTGTAACTGATATATACCAGACTGGTGCTGGAAAAATAGAATTACTTTTATCTAAGCATCCAAGATCACCCATAGCTAATTTCATAAAAAAAAGAGGNACTGGTATTCACCATATTTGTCTGCAGGTAGAAAATATTGATGATGCAATAGGATTTATGATTGATAATGAAATAAAATTGATTGGNGACCAGTATACAATTGGCGCTGAAGGTTACAAGGTGATNTTTATTCACCCTGAATCAACAGGNGGGGTATTAGTAGAATTGGCAGAAAAAAATAAGTGAAACTTACTTTCTAAGAAAACTGGGTAGTTTAAATATACTACTACTTTTCTTCTTCTTAGATTTATCGCTGAGTCGTCTTTTCTTGGTGTAATTCTTTATATCTTCCATGGGATTATCATCATCTAANACGATTAACTCGTCATCAATGATCTTACCCATGTCATAAACTGACCTTCTTAATGGCAGACCTTTAGAATCAAACTGTAGCCACTCTCCATTTTTCTTACCATTTTTCGTTAATCCTTTTTCTTTGACTCGTCCATTTCTATGGTATTGGATTATGAGNTCATGCCCTGGTGGCGTTGTATTGGCTATTACTTCTCTACGNTTATCNACTACGGAAGTATCGTATTGAACATAGGTCTGCTTNACAAGATTCTTTACAGTATCTTGTACTAAGGTCGTATCAAAGGTCAATATTTTGAGAGTATCAAAAATGACATTTTTATACCTCATTTCTGGTCCAATAAACCCAGGTTCTTTTGGTTTTCTGGTTATGGCTTGAACCATTGAAGTAGAATAGACTTCCTGCAGTTTTTGATATTCACGCTCTGCACGTGTCCAATCGCCCCCAGCAGCATTCAATGCTTGATTNATCCAACCTTGAGCGGTCTTGTCACCCATATCCCTAGCTCTTAATGCATCGCCTAGTGTTTTGTATTTAGGAAAAGCGGATTGTTTTTGATCNATCATATCAGGGGAAAAATTATTGGGAAATTTGCTCGAGTATGTATGAATGGTGACGGTATCATTATTTGAGACAACTAGTGTATCAAATGTCTTGANAGTATCTACCGCAAATAGCCANATAGAATCTCTTACAACCGTTGTATCATGGGCNTAAACCCAAGTAGTATCGTAATAGTATGTGGTATCATAGGCAAAGGCCCATATCGTATCTTTCATTACGGTGGTATCGTAATTGACCAGAACTGTTGTATCCATCACAAAAATGGTATCATAGTTAGTTTGGATAACGGTTGTTGTATCATAATTATTTATATANAGACTATCAATTACGACAACCGTNTCATAAACTGTTGTTGTAGCNTTTGTGTAAATAAANGTAGTATCGAGTACTGTTGTNGTATCATAAAGAGTCGTATATATAAAAACGGTATCATTTTGACTCTGGGAAAGCTTCTCTTCATAGTTGTTTTGCAATTCTTTTGATTGCTTTAGTAANANNGAGACTGTGTTTTTTAGGCTATCNAATTCATTTCTATAAGTTGTTTCAACTTTTTTTGTTCTAGCTAGAGCTTTGCTTTTTTCTAGATTTTTCGCACGAGGTTCAGACTTTTTCTCTTTTGTTTCGCGCTCAAATAGAGGACGTGGTGCTTCTATGATAGAACCAGACTGAGTTCTGTATATTTTCCTCTGTTTTTTGCTTGTTTCATCCTGCGAAACTAAAATAGTGCANAATGATACAGCTGCAGTTATTATAACTTTATACATAAAATTAATTTAATCTATCTTTAATTGGATATTACTTGGATTACCGACCCTGAGTATACCACTCAATCTGNAAGAATAACCATATTCAATTTTAAAACCAAATAATATTTTTATGAATAAAAAATGCATTAGATTGTGTTTCCGATATAATCAAGACAATGTATAATCATCATCAACATANTTAAATCGCTTCNTAAGTATAATTGGATAAATAATATTTATATATTTATATAGATAGTATANAATATTTTCATCATTAAATATTTCCAATGAAAGAACATCTTAAAATAAAAGTAAAATCAGCACCCAGCGATCCGGGTGTATATCAATTCTTCAATTCTGAAAAGAAAATAATCTATATTGGTAAAGCAAAAAATATAAGAAACAGAGTAAGAACATATTTTCAAAGCAGCAAAAATCAATCTTCAAAAACCATTACTATGGTCAAGCGTATTGAAGAAATTGAATGGATAATAGTAAGAAATGAGGTAGAAGCATTAATGACAGAGGCGAACCTGATTAAAAGGTATCAACCTCGTTATAATATCGACCTTAGAGATGATAAATCATACCCATTTATTAGGATAACAAAAGAACCTTATCCACAAGTATTTATCACCAGAACAATCGTTCAAGATGGGTCAAAATATTTCGGACCATTTACTGATTCTAAACAACTAAGAATAATGCTTAAGGCTATCAATAAATTATTTCCAATCCGAAGCTGTAGTTACCACATAGATGATGATGTCATCAGATCAAAAAAGATCTCTGTATGTTTGGATTATCATATTAAAAAATGTGAAGGCCCTTGTGAGGGATTCGTTACNGAGAAGAAATATGCGGAGATGATTCAAAGAGTAGAAGAATTTNTGAAGGGCAACACAANAGGCATAGTCTCTTANATCAAACTAAGAATGATAGATTCATCTAAAAACCAAAAGTACGANGAGGCAGCAATCTATAGAGATCAATTAAATGCAATTGATCTATTTAAGAANAAACAGAGTCATGTTGCTACAGATTTCACAAAAAGGGATGTTGTTACTTTCGCAAGAGATGGTGGNATTGGGATTGCCGTAGTTCTTAGAATAAGAAATGGAAAAATATTTAGTCGAGATAGTTTGCATCTAAAACAATTAACAACTAGCAAAGAAGATATTTTAAAAACTGTTATAACTAGGTTTTATATGGATAGTGATTTTCTACCTGAAGAAATTTCTCTTCAATATCCTCCAAGCGATGAGAGTGGCCTTCGATTATTTCTTAAAGAGAAAAATAAAAGAAGAGTAGGTCTTATTTATCCAAAAATTGGTGAAAAAGCAAAAGAATTAAGAGTGACAATGCAAAACGCAAACTTACTTTTAGGCGAGTGGAAGCTTGATATGCAAAGGAGAAAAGATATTGTTCCTAAGGTTTTGGAACAACTCAAGCAAGATTTGAATATGGATATTCCACCAAAAAGAATCGAAGGTTTTGATGTGTCCCATTTAGGTGGAACGAATACGGTAGCTTCAATGGTATGTTTTATTGATGGTAAACCAAAGAAATCTGAATACAGAAAGTTTAATATTAAATCGATAAAAGGTATTGATGATTTTGCATCCATAAGGGAAGTTGTAATTAGAAGGTATAAAAGAGTAAAAGATGAAAAAAAACCTGTTCCAGACCTTATATTGATTGATGGAGGAAAGGGGCAACTAAGTATGGCACTATCTGCACTAAGAGAGTTGGGGATGGATTACATATCTATTATTGGTCTGGCGAAAAAGTTAGAGGAAGTTTACATCCCTGGTAATTCAGAGCCACAGAATATTAAAAAAACCAGTTCATCTCTAATTCTTTTAAGGAGAATTAGAGATGAAGCTCACCGTTTTGCAATAACTTTTCAAAAAATAAAAAGAAGAAAAGATTTGACTAGGTCGATCTATGAGGATATAAGGGGACTTGGTAAAAAAAGATTAAAAATTCTACTTCAAAACTTTAATGGCCCCAAAGAAATTTCAAAACTAACTCCTGAATTGATAAAAGGTAAGACAGGAATACCAATTGAAATTGTAAAAGAAATTATTAAAATTTCCAAAACGAATGCTTTATAAAATATTTAAACATCAATAGTCTGTCATTGAACTCCGTCGGTATTATTAAGTAAATTCGTCATTATGGCAGACTTTAAATTAGTATCAGATTTCTTACCACAGGGCGATCAGCCCAGAGCAATAGAAGAATTAGTAGCAGGGTTGAGCAAAGGTGATAATTATCAGACATTGCTAGGCGTAACAGGTTCTGGTAAGACTTTTTCCATGGCAAACGTTATCAAAGAAGTTCAAAGACCAACCTTGATCATGTCTCATAATAAAACTTTAGCTGCTCAACTATATGGGGAGTTCAAACAGTTATTCCCTGAAAATGCAGTCGAATATTTCATTAGTTATTATGATTATTATCAACCTGAAGCATATTTACCAGTTACTGATACATTCATTGAAAAAGATAGTTCAGTAAATGAGGAGATTGATAAACTAAGATTAAAGGCAACTAGTTCTCTTTTATCCAGAAAGGATGTTATTGTTGTTAGCTCGGTTTCATGTATATATGGAATTGGGTCACCAGAAGAATACTTAAATGGCACGGTTCGTATTTCAAAAGGAGATAATTTAGATAGAAGGACTTTTTTAGCTAAAATGGTTCATATTCATTATTCAAGGAATGACCAGGTTCTTGAGAGAGGTAATGTTCGAATCAGAGGTGATTTGATGGAAGTTTACCCAGCCTATGAAGATAATTGTTTGAGAATTGAGCTATTTGGAAATGAGGTTGAAAGTATCAATAAGTTTGATCCTATATCTGGTGAGATATATGGTGAACTAGATTCTGTTGTAATCTTTCCTGCCAAACATTTTGTTACAGATAAAGATACTACTCTAGAAATAATTAAAGAGATACGGGACGAATTAGCTAGCAGACTTGAATTTTTAAGAAAAAATAATAAACTTTTAGAGGCTCAACGTCTTGAGCAACGAACAAATTTCGACATAGAGATGATGATTGAACTTGGTTATTGCTCTGGTATTGAGAATTATTCAAGATTTTTTGCAGGTCGCGCTGCAGGAGAAAAACCATATACATTAATTGATTTTTTCCCAAAAGGTTTTCTTACAATCTTAGATGAATCACACGTGACCCTGCCACAAATACAGGGGATGTATAATGGCGATCGAGCTCGAAAAAGTACATTGGTAGAGCACGGATTTAGATTGCCGAGTGCATTAGATAATAGGCCATTGAAATATGATGAGTTTCACGAAGCACAGAATCAGGTTATTTTTACATCAGCGACTCCTTCTGAAAGAGAGTTAGAACTTTGTGGTGGGGTTGTAGTAGAACAAGTAATTCGCCCAACAGGGTTATTGGACCCTGAGGTCGACATTCGAGCATCAAAGGGACAGATTGATGATTTGATTGGTGAAATACGTTTGAGATCTAAAAAGAGTGAAAGGGTTTTAGTTACTACATTGACCAAGCGAATGGCTGAAGATCTAACAGAATATTTAACTAGTTTGAATATTCGTGTTAAATATCTTCATTCAGGCATAGCCACGCTAGAAAGAGTACAAATATTACGGGAATTAAGACTGGGATTATTTGATGTATTGGTTGGAATAAATCTTTTAAGGGAGGGGTTAGATCTTCCCGAAGTTAGTCTAGTAGCAGTTCTAGATGCTGACAAAGAGGGGTTTTTGAGGTCAAAAAGCTCTCTTCTTCAGGTAGCTGGTCGAGCCGCTAGGAATGAGACAGGTTTAGTCATTCTATATGGAGATAGAAAAACTGAGGCAATGTTACATTTAATAGATACAAGTAAAGAACGAAGGTTGGTACAAGGTCAATTCAATAAAAAGAATAATATCACTCCAAAAACTATTTTTAAATCTGTTGATAAAATATTGGACTCCACTTCAGTTGCAAATTCGATAGAAGATAAAGATGAGGCTTTTGTGCCTATTTCTAATAAAGATCAGATAACGAAAGAAGATAAAGAAATGATTTTAGAAGAGTTGAGAAAAGCGATGCTAGTTGCAGCAGAGCAACTTGAATTCGAAAAAGCTGCAAGAATTCGAGATGAAATAAATGATTTTGAAACAAATCTAGGGCTTAGATCTGCATGAATGAATTAATAAAGGATTATCAATGTTAGAAATGCAAAGACTTCAAAAACAATCTGGTATCATTGGTACTTCATTAGGCATACGTCAAGTGCTTGAAATGATAACTCAAGTCTCGCCTGTTGACATATCAGTATTGGTCACTGGAGAATCAGGTACTGGGAAAGAAGTAGTTGCAAAATCAATACATAAGTTTAGTAAGAGAAGTAATGAAGAAATGGTGGTGGTAAACTGTGGTGCGATTCCAGAAGGGATTATTGAATCCGAATTATTTGGTCANAAGAAAGGATCTTTTACNGGNGCNGGAGACGATAGGAAAGGGTATTTTGAGCAAGCAAANAAAGGGACCATATTCTTAGATGAGATAGGAGAGNCNCCTTTAGAAACGCAAGTTAAATTATTAAGAGTGCTCGAGAATGGTGAGTTTATGCGCGTGGGTGAAGCAAAAACTCGTAAAACAGATGTTCGGGTAATTGCTGCAACTAATAAAAGTCTATCAGAGCTAGTAAAAAATGGTGAGTTCAGACAAGACTTATATTTTAGACTTAAAACAGTCATGGTGCGTTTGCCTTCATTACGTGAAAGAGTAGAAGATATTAATGCATTCATTGAAAGATTTGCTTTGGAATTCACACGTGAAAATGACATAAGGTATCGTGGATTTACGCCAGATGCAATTCGTCTNATGAAGCAATATGTATGGCCAGGAAACGTTCGAGAGTTAAAACATTTTGTTGAAAAAGTATTGGTACTTGAAAGAGGAGAAAGGATTACTGCTGAAGTGATAANTCGTGAATTAACGGATGTATCTTCAGATGATATATCATCAAATACTGCTTTGCCAATTGTTATTCCAAAATCTTCAGATAAAGCTGAAATTGATTTAATACTACGCCAACTTTTCATGTTGAAACAGGANACGGAAATTATACAAAAATTATTGGTTGGTGGTTCAGCGGTGAATTCTAATCCAACAGCAGGACTTGCNGAGATTCAACCTATTAAGCAAAGTATACAAATGCCTGAAAAATCTATGGAGATTGTTGANGANGGATATCGTTTTATTCGTGATGATGCAATAGGCGACATGTTAATCAAAGATCTAGAGAAAGAGGCAATTAAGCGAACCTTGAAATACTTTAATAATAACAGGAGNAAGACTGCNAGCTCNCTAGGCATGAGNGAAAGAACATTATANCGTAAAATTGAAGAATTTGGAATAGAACCAAAAATTAAGANANCGGTATAATAATGCATNATTTAATTNTTATTTTNTATNTTANTTTGACTTCTTGTGGATTNTATTCGATGGCTGGTTCGATACCACCGCATATAAAATCGATAGCTATCCCTCTNATGGATAATCAGACTGCTGAATTTGGACTAGCTGANNATATTACTGATGGAATNCTTGAGCAGTTCAATGAGGCTGGTATTTTATATGTTACNANTGNTGATATNGCCAACTCAATTTTNAAAGGCACCATAAAAAAGGTTAGNGAAGGACCTTATACGTANAGNAANCAAGAATCTGTCTCAGAATACAGATANAAGATAGATGTCAAAATAGAGTGGTTTGATGTTCAAGANCAAAAGAATTTATTNGAAGGAACTTATTCCNCATTCGGTGCCTATGGCTTAAGTGGAAATATAGCNTCAGATGGGATTGATAATGATAATGATGGTAGAATAGATGATGATGATGATGATGAATTTGGCGAACCAAGAGGTTTTGCAACTAAGGTAGCTGTGCGTAANATTGCTGAAGATATTTTGAATGATATTATGACAACGTGGTAAAGGAAATTGNATGACAACAGTAAGTATTAAAGATTTAGAAAAGTATAATNATCAAGATGTAGAATTAAAAGGCTGGGTCTANAACATAAGAACTATTGGTAAAATATGGTTCGTCATNTTTAGAGATGGTACAGGNCTATTGCAAGGCGTGGTTGTCAAGGGTGAAGCTACTGATAAGACTTTTAATTTAGAGCAGAAGCTCAATCAAGAAGATTCAATTATCATTAGTGGAACTGTAAGAAAAGAACCTCGTTCTGTTGGNGGTTATGAATTAGGGGTTAAAGAGATCAATGTNGTCAACCATGTNATCGNGGAATTCCCGATTTCNCCAAAAGANCATGGTGCTGATTTTCTAATGTCAAATAGGCATTTATGGCTAAGGTCGAAAAGACAAAATTCNATCATGCGTGTCCGNCATCAAATTGCTAAGGCAATACGTGANTACTTTGATAGTAATGGTTTTACTTTAATTGATTCTCCAATATTTACTGCAAATGCCGTAGAGGGGACAACNACATTATTTGAAGTGGATTATTTTGAGCGTTCTGCCTATTTAACGCAGAGTGGACAANTATATCAAGAAGCAGGTGCAACTGCATTTGGGAAGACATATTGTTTTGGTCCAACTTTTCGTGCTGAAAANTCNAAGACGCGTCGACATTTAACNGAATTTTGGATGGTAGANCCAGAGATGGCCTATGTTGANNTTGATGAAAACATGACTTGGGCAGAAAACCTAGTAGGCTTTATCGTAAAGAGAGTTCTNGAGAATTGTAAAACAGAACTTGAGATATTGGAAAGAGATATTTCAAAGTTAGAATCCATAATTCCACCATTTCCAAGGCTTACTTATGATGAAGCAGTAAAGTTGCTAATTGATAATGGAAGCGATTTTGTATATGGTAATGATTTTGGTGCTCCTGATGANACTTTANTTTCAGAACAATTTAACAAACCAATAATGATTCATCGCTGGCCTGCAGATATAAAAGCATTTTATATGAAGCGTGATGAAACCAATNACCAATTAGCACTGGGAGTAGATATGGTTGCACCTGAAGGATATGGTGAAATTATAGGCGGAGGACAGAGAGAGGATGATATAGAAATTCTAATTGATCGGATACGTCACCANGATCTTCCGTTGGAACCATTTAAATGGTACCTCGACCTTAGAAAGTATGGTTCTGTGCCTCATTCTGGATTTGGTCTTGGTCTGGAAAGAACGGTTGCATGGATATGTGGGACAAAGCACATACGTGAAACAATCCCATTTCCTAGAACAATGTCAAGACTAGAACCTTAATGAATAATCTAANGCGAGTATCAGTATTTGGTGGGCGTGAAATAACTAGAGAAATATATGACAATACTGTTTTGCTTGGTGAAAAAATGGGTAGTCAAGGCTACACAGTTTTCTGTGGAGGTGGTAAGGGTGTAATGGAAGCCATCTCAAAAGGTGTCAAGATGGTAGATGGTTTAGTAATTGGTATCCTAAAAGGACAAGATACTAGAGAAGCAAATGATTATCTTTCAATTCCAATTTCAACTGGAATAGGCATTGCTAGAAATGCAGTTCTCGCATATAATTGTGATGTAGCCTTAGCTATTTCAGGACAATATGGTACTCTTAGTGAGATTGCATATGCTTTTCAACTAAATAAACCTGTAATAGGTTATGCGACATGGGATATCAATCCAATTATTATGGCAAAATCACCAGATGATGTGATGTCTAAATTAAAAAGGGAATTTGAATGTTTAAAATCCGCGTGATGATTTCAGGTGATGTCCAAGGTGTCTTTTTTAGAATTAGTACACAGGATAAGGCAAGGGAGTTAGAATTAACAGGTTGGGTAAAAAACATTTTTAATAACGCTGTTGAAATATTAGCTGAAGGTGATAGAGAAAAACTGTCCCTTTTTACTGGTTGGCTTCAATTAGGTCCTCCAAATGCGACCATAGACAAGATTAGTATTGAGTGGGAAGAAAGTTCAGTTAAAGAGTTCTCATCATTCGAGATAAATAGATGAAGGTTTCACTTTGCCAGATTAATACCATCGTTGGAAACTTTAAATATAATAAGAAAAAAATATTAAAGTATTACACTGATTGTATTAGTTCAAATATTGATATTGCAGTATTTCCAGAATTAACTATTACCGGTTATCCGCCGCAAGATCTTCTGAAAAATGACGAATTCCTCAAAGAAAATATAAATGCATTAAATGATATAGCAAAAAAAACTACCATACCTCTTATCATTGGCTATGTAAGAGAAGATAGAGGAAAAATTTATAATTCTGCAGCAATTTGCTATGATGGGAAGTTGCAATCATCATATGATAAAATCCTCTTACCTACTTATGATGTTTTTGATGAACTAAGGTATTTCACTAGCGGTCTGAAGCCTCGAATTATAAAGATTCCAATTCAAGGCAAAAATTTTAATGTGGGTTTGCAGATTTGTGAAGACCTCTGGGATCATAATTATGATTGCAAGGTTAGTTCTATTCAAAAGGAATTAGGAGCTAAAATGCTAATTAATATTTCAGCATCTCCCTATCATAAAGAAAGGTTAATGAAAAGGCGGTCTATTATTGAAGACAAGGTGAAAGCATTAAATCTACCATTCCTTTATTGTAATATGGTTGGAGCACAAGATGAGTTGATTTTTGATGGTCAGTCAATTGCTATTTCAGAAAATAATGATCTCATTGCATATGGTAATTCATTTCAGGAAGAGATCGTGATTGTAGATACTGATTCCAAAAAAGGAATAGACATTGATTTTCCATCCAAACATGAGAAGACTTACAACGCTCTTTGTCTTGGTGTTAAAGATTATTTTTTTAAAACTAGACATGATGAAGCCTTAATAGGTTTGTCTGGAGGTATTGATAGTGCTCTTGTTGCATCAATAGCNTCNGATGCTTTAGGTCCAGATAAGGTTCACGGNATATCATTACCATCTAANTANTCTAGCGANCATAGTCTTAAAGATGCTAAAAGTCTAGCAACNTCACTTGGAATAGATTATAANGTTATANNCATTCAAAATAGTGTTGATGAAATGGAGAATACTTTGAGGCCTNATTTCCAAGGACATCCACCNAATGTTGCNGAAGAGAATNTACAAGCACGCATAAGAGGNAATATTTTGATGGCATTATCTAATAAATTTGGTTGGATGGTACTCTCGACAGGCAACAAAACAGAAATGGCACTAGGCTACTGTACCCTTTATGGTGATATGAGTGGTGGTCTTTCTGTCATATCAGATATAAGTAAGTTGGATGTATATGCATTATCAAATTGGATAAATACCATACACCCAGGACGAATACCAAAGGGTAGTATTGATAAACCACCATCTGCAGAATTATCACCAGGTCAGGTAGATCCATTTGATTATAATATTGTGAGCCCAATTGTAGATGCAATCATAGAAGATGGTAAGACAGATATTGATTTGAAAAAATCAGGACTAGAAAAAAATCTAGTTGACCTTCTTTATAGAAAAGTTAGAATGAGTGAATTTAAGAGACGGCAAGCTGCTCCAGGATTGAGGGTCTCGACAAAGGCTTTTGGGATTGGAAGAAGATTCCCAATTGTGAATCATTTTGAGAATTAATAAAACAATGAAGAACATACCACTAGTAATTACGTTTATTGTNACTCTTCTCATTGGGCAAGGTNCTGCGCCTTCAGAATTTTGGAAAAGCTATAGCCAAGAGGAAAAAATTGCGTTCATAAATGGAGCTTATGGAACTGTCTCCAAATTAAAGGCCCATCATAAATCTGAGGTACGTAAACAGTATATGCATGATGATAATTGGGTAGAACCGTATTATATAGAACGATTTTATCAAATTGCTGATGAGTACTTGGCCAATGAAATCGGATATAATTTAAAGATCGTTGCATTACATATAGATGCTTTCTATAGTAATTCTGATAATGTAAATATACCAGTAATGGAAGCTCTTAGAATTGTGTCACTCATGCAAGATGGTGANAATAAGACTGCAAATTCAAGACTTTTACGTGCTCAGCAAAAACATAATCAATAGTCTTTAAAAAAATACTNTTCTATTAAATCAAAGATACATTAACAGTAAATAGAATTTCATATGAAAACAAATCAAATTAGAAACTTCTGCATTATAGCTCATATAGATCATGGAAAATCNACTTTAGCAGACCGANTACTCGAGGAAACAAAAACACTATCTAGTAAAGATATGAAAGCACAGGTTCTGGACAGTATGGANCTTGAGAGAGAAAGAGGTATAACAATAAAGAGCCATCCCATTAGAATGGAATATGAACATATTGATGGTAAAACATATATACTAAATNTAATTGATACACCAGGTCATGTAGATTTTTCTTATGAAGTATCGCGTTCTTTAGCTGCTTGCGAAGGNGCGTTATTGCTAGTTGATGCTGCCCAAGGAGTAGAAGCACAAACTGTATCAAATACATATCTTGCCATAGAAAATGATCTAACTATTATACCCATCATAAATAAGGTCGANCTTCCATCTGCAATGGTTGATGATGTAAAAGTACAGATGATAGAACTTATTGGATGCGATGAGAATGAAATTATTGAGGCAAGTGCAAAAAGTGGTGTAGGAATAAATGATATTTTTGGAGCAATTATTAAACGTATTGCTCCACCAGAAGATAAAGCAAATGATAGTTGTAGAGCATTGATATTTGATTCAATGTATGATAATTANAAAGGTGCAATACCCTATGTGCGTGTATTTGATGGTGTGCTACGCCCAGGCGATACTGCAAAATTTTTTGCTCATGATAGAGAATACGAGATTACTGAAACTGGCCATTTTGTGTTAGATAAGGTCAAAACACCTGAACTTCGTTCAGGAGATGTTGGGTACGTTGTAGCTAGCATTNGAGATATGGGGCATATTGAGCCAGGAGATACAATTACTACAAGAAGTGATGATGCAAAAGACCCATTGCCAGGTTATAAAAAGATCAAACCAATGGTTTTTTCAGGTCTTTATCCAGCTGACTCTGATGATTATGATCAATTACGTCAAGCATTAGANAAATTAAAATTAAATGATGCATCATTGGATTTTACACCGGAGACAAGTGAGGCGCTCGGTTTTGGTTTTAGATGTGGTTTTCTNGGATTATTGCATATGGAAATTATTCAAGAGAGACTTGAAAGAGAGTTTTACCTGGACTTAGTGACGACCACTCCAAATGTNATTTACCAGGTCAAGAATAAAAGTGGTGAATTATTAAGTGTAGATACTCCAGCAAAAATGCCTGACACTGGAGATATTGATACGATTTCAGAACCAATTGTATCAGCTGAAATACTTACTCCAAAAGAATATATTGGTAGTATCATGACACTCTGCCAAAAGAAGCGCGGAATTTATAAGACAACTCACTATCTCTCACCTGAAAAAGCTCAATTGCATTATGACCTCCCTCTTGGAGAGATCATNTTTGACTTCTATGATAAATTAAAATCCATTTCAAGTGGTTATGCATCTTTTGATTATGAGCTTAAAGAGTTTTCAAAAGCTAGCCTGCAAAAACTAGATATTTTAATTCATGGAGAATCAGTTGACGCATTATCAACTATTTGTCATGCAGATGATGCTTATCATCGAGGTGTAGCATTGTGCAGCAAATTAAAAGAATTAATTCCTAGACAGATGTTTGAAGTTGCTATCCAAGCAGCATTGAATAATAGAATCATCGCACGAACAACCGTAAGAGCATTGAAGAAAAATGTGACTGCAAAATGTTATGGTGGTGATATTACACGTAAGAGAAAACTATGGGAAAAGCAGAAAAAGGGTAAAAAACGAATGAAAATGATAGGGAAGGTAGAGATTCCGCAAGAAGCATTATTAGCTGTTTTACAGATTGAAGGCGATTAATGTCTGCTCGGTCTTATTTTATTAATACTCGATCACCACTTTATAGTTTTCTTTTCACCATACCACTATTTTTTATCTACGAGATCGGGGTTTTATTTTCTTCAACAACTGAGATGATCTCAATGCGAAATGGAGCAGATGCATTAATGAGGCAGATCTTATCTGCATTAGGAATCCATGGCTTCTATTGGATTGGAGGAATCTTTTTCATTGGTTTTGTAGTAGTTTATTTTTTTCAAAAACAATACTGGAATGATGTTGAAGTAGAAGCAAAATATTTGATACTGATGATGTTTGAAAGTGTTNTTTGGTCCATTGGACTTTATATTTTCATGTCTAATGTTTATGTCCTTTTAATGACTCCAAGTGGTGCATTCATGGTTCAGCAGGTCATTCTTGCTGTTGGAGCAGGAATATATGANGANTTNTTATTTAGAGTATTATTAATTGCTGGAATCGCAGGTATCTTAGGTTTTATCTTTCAATGGAGCGAAGGGCTAAGGAATTGGATAGCAATGATAATAGCTGCTGGTGTTTTTTCATCTTTTCATTTTATTGGAGAATTTGGTGATTACTTTTCTTTCAATATATTCATGATTCGATTTTTTGCGGGAATTATTTTAGGAGCGCTTTATTTTATGCGAGGATTTGGGATAACAGCTTGGGCGCATTCCATTTATGACCTGATAATTCTTACAAGAATATCAACACAATAATACTTTTGATGATTGATATAGTTTTTGAACTTACAAAGTTGATAATATTATAAATTTAAGGAACTAGTCTTACGGTTTTTGAGTACTAGTATATAGATTGCATTATAATTATCAATTTAGATTATAAGGAGTTTTAAGTGTACCCAATCATATACGATTTTGGAATAGTTGATTTATTTGGCTTTCAATTTCGTTTAGCTATTTATTCATTTGGTTTGATGTTAGTAATTGCGTTCTATGCGTGCTATTTCTTACTTGAGAAAGATTTAAAGGATTTAGGGCATGATGAAAAACTCGCCTCTGATATTATCTTTTGGTCAGCGCTGGGCGGAATCATTGGTTCAAAAGTTTACCACGTAATTGAAAACCTTGACCAAATACTGGCTTCTAGTAATCCAATGAGTATGATTTTTAGTGGATCTGGACTAGTNTTTTTAGGCGGTTTAATTGGTGCAGTGGGTGCTGTGACTATAGTTCTAAATAAATATCAAGTCTCTTGGCTAAAATTTGCCGACCAACTGGCACCATTAATATTATTGGGTTATGCTATAGGTCGTTTAGGTTGTTTCCTTGTTGGTGATGATTATGGCATACCATCAAGCTTACCTTGGGCTATGTCATTTCCTGAAGGACTTCCGCCAACTACAACAACTGTATTTGAATATCAATTCCCTTGGGTTGATATATCAGGTCTGCCTGCAGGATTAATTAAAGTACACCCAACTCAGATGTATGAGACAATTATTTGTAGTGGATTATTTTACATGCTGTGGTCTAGACGAAAAAATATTTTAGTCCCTGGTAGTTTATTCTTTCAATATCTTATTTTGGCTGGAGCAGAAAGATTTTTTATAGAATTTCTGCGCACCAATGAAAAATATGTCCTTGATCTCTTTTCAGGAGCGCAGATACTATCCATGTTAATGATCATAATTGGTTCATATTTTTTATTGAATCCAATATCTGATGGCAAAACTAATACTGAATAAATATTTTATAGTAATAGCTTTTAGTTTTTATCAAGTCTGGGGTCAAATATCAGGATTTGAGATCAAAGAATATCACCCCATATCGGATGAGATATCGTTTTTAGGTCTAGAGCCATCAAAGTTTAGCTGGTCTATAGGAAATAGATTCCTTTTACTTGATGAGGTAAAAAACCAAATAGTAGAGGTTGATAAAGCTGGACAACTTTTATTTCCTAGTGAGTTAAGTGTTAATTCAATCTATGGTGAATATATTTGGATGGGAGTCATGCCAGAGGGAATTGGTGTTGTGGATAGATTGGAAAATACAATACAGGTTCTTGATTTCCGATTAAATCAAAACATAGTAATGAAAATTGAACCCAAATTGTATCCCGAAATGGCAGCAATAAATTCTTGGGGAATACTATACTTTTATTCAAAAGCATATAATTCAATTTTTTCATTTGATAGGTCGCTGCTCAATACAATATCGTTCATAGATCTTACAAAAGAACGTATACCAAATAATTGTTTTATGGATATGGTATTAAGTGCAGATGGTGACCTTGCTCTTTTATCGTGTAGTGGTTCACTTTATCTCTTTAGTATAAATGGAAAATTGAAGCTAGAAGCTCCTGTTGAAATAAATAATCCAAAATATATTATATCCATAAAAGATGATTGGTTGATATTTAATGATAATGGTAATGTACATTCAATGGAAACTGGAANCAGTTTTAATGTGCCAGAGCTGAGTATGCCAATATTGGATATTCAATCAAATAATAATTCAATTGCCATTCTTTCTTCGGACCAAATTTTTATTCTAGATGTTAAATGATAAATGGTTGATCATTGCTTTTCTTTCGATTTCACTTAATATCTGTGCAGAGACATCTAGTGCAATAGACACAATAAACTTCATAGGAAATCCAAAGAAAATTAAATTGAAAAATCAATTTATTGTTGCTTCTTCTTTGGAATTCATAGGTTCTAAAACTAAGGTCAATCCAATTGAGATAAGACCAATAAAGGGTGAAGTATTTTTAGAAGACTCTCTCANAGCACAGCAAATCATTATCAAGTATGATTACTTAAATAATAAGCTTCCACTTTCAGTAGGACCTAAATGGAAAATGTTACCTCAACTAGATNTTNAAAAGAGAATTCTTCATTCAAAAGAGAATGCTAACAAAGAAAATAAAAAATATAACTCAAATATTTTTTCATCAGGTAGCTTTTATAGGGAAATCAAAATATCTCCTCTGGGTGGGTCGGACTTTACTGGTGGATTACAGATGCAGATAAATGGTAAGATCTCTGAAAGTGTAAATGTGAGTGGCATATTAACTGATCAAAATTTCCCTATACAACCTGAAGGAACAACCAGAGAATTAGATGAGTTAGATAATGTACGTTTTAATATTTCACATGAAAATTTCAAATTAAATGCTGGAGATATACTTTATCAAAATCATGGTATAAATCGAAAATTAGTTGGATTGAGTAATGACTTTCAATTTTCAGAACTAAGTGGATCAGCAGTCTATGCAAAATCAAAAGGTATTTTTAAATATTTAGAACTCAAGGGCCGTGATGGAGATCAAGGGCCATACAAGTTATTGAGTAATGACAGNAACTCTNATATTGTGATTTTGAGTGGCACAGAAAAGATTTGGGTTAATGGTAAAGAGTTGATTCGAGGAGCAAATTATGATTACATCATTGATTATTCATTGGGAGAGGTCACTTTTACCCCAAGAATTCTGATNGATTTTGATTCAGACCTTTCTTTTGAGTATCAATATTCAGATAATCAATTTCAAAAAGGATTTATAGGTGGGAACATCAAAAAAGAAATCGGTCGTAATACAAAAATTGATTTTGGGATATATAGTGAACAAGATCGATATCGAAGAGAAGATTTTAATGATGATTATTTCGACTCCCTAGCATCTCAGTCTAAAGGTTCAATTAGTGTATCTACTGTAATAAATGATCAGAATGGAGATTACATACTTGAAAATGGTATATATCATTATGATCCATCATACTTAAATCCTGATTCTAATCGTTATCAAATTGTATTTAATTCAGATTCAGATGGTGATTATGAAAGAAAAATCTCTGATAAAGGTAGGGTCTATTATTCATTTTTACCTGGTGAAAATAGAACTGGTCTTATTCAACTTTATAGTCCATTCAGAACCATTCATGCGCCCAAAATACATAATTATGGATACTTTGATTATGATTATAAAGTAAATGAACACATAACTGTGAACGGAGAATTTGCAAGTTCAATAGTTGATGATAATAGAATATATTCAAGCGATTTAACCCTTGGAGGTGCATACAAATATGGCCTAAGTATTGATTCACTCAATCTTGGTGATGGGATATTTAATTTTAACATAAAAAATTGGGAGAGAGGACCTAGATATAGAGAATTTAATAGAGAAGATAAAATATTAAATACAAGGCTCTGGAATTTAGATACATTGATAACAAGAGATGTGAATGAGACCTCAATTCAATCTAAGTATATTATCGAAGACATAAGCAATTCATATTTAGAATTAGCCAGATTGAAATATCTAGATAACATAAATACTAGAGTCCATTTTCAGCAAAATATATTAGGGAGAATGTTAAAGGACTCGTTCTATAATTATATTGAGATAAATGATCGAATTAAGAATTTTAATAGAGTGGAAGGTAAACTTCAAATTAATATCAAGTCGTATTCTCCTTTTGTAAGTCTTTTATCTGAAACTGATAACTTAAAAGGTGAATTTTCTAAAATAGGCCTCGGTCTAAATATCAATAAAGAAAATAAAAAATTAAAAATAGGATTTGATAATAGGATAGATAATTACAAGATCGATAATAATGATATATATGAGACGAGAGATTTTGTTGGTTATGTACAGTATAACAATAGACAAAGAGAAGGAGTTAGTCAAAACATTACATATAAAAAAAGAGTCAAGAGTGGTAAGAATACTTTAAGCAGCCAAGATTATACATTACTAGATATGGATATTTCCAAATATTCCCGAACAAGTCCATTTAAATGGATAATGAAATTAAGGCAAGAGCAGACATTGGTCCAAAATAGAACGATAGTATATGACTCAGTTGGTTTTGGATTAGGNGAATACAGGTATGACTCAATATTTAATACATATATACCAGACCCAAATGGTTCATTCATATCCTATAGTGTTTTGTCCGGAGGAAGAACTCCAAATACCATTTTCAAAGGTTCTCAAGATTTTACAGTCGATTTAGATAGATTATTTAACTTTTCCAACATGTTGATAAGGTTTAATGCAAAGCAAGAATTTCAAGGTAAAGAACCACGTTTCNATCATCTTTTTGATTTAGAGATNAATGATAGTACAATAACAAGATTACAACTTTTTAATCGATTAGAAATGAATTATGCANATATCCGTCGGNNAATGGTATGGTTGCAAAATTCAAAACANTATAATGGATTTGATTCAAGAGGGAATGAGCTACAAAATAAAAAAGAGACTGGCATTGATATTACCTTTCCAATAAGCAACCTAATCTCAATTAGAAGTAAAGGGAAGATTAANTCTTANTTGGTTGAGTCTACGGTTTCANATCTCAGGAATCGTAATTCTTTAGGCTGGTGGAATGATTTTAGATTACAAATGAGATTGAATGAATCAGTAGACTTTGATTTCGGTTTATTATTGGGTGCGGAACAAGGGATACAAAAAGATACTGACTTTATGGCCAATGCTGTTGGATTAACTTTTTTAGGTAAAATACTTTTTAAAAATGTTGGTCGTCTGCAAACAGGTATGAACTATGTAAAGGTGGGGGAACAGCAGAACATGGGTTACTTACCACCAGAGACGTTCGAGGGTTATCCAATTGGACTTAGTTTTAGAACAAATTCTAGATTTACTTATTCAATTAATAAAACAATTTCAGTTGTATTATCGATAAACACGATTGACGATGAAAGGTATGAAAACTTTATCTCATTTCAGGGCGAAGTTCGTGCGTATTTTTAATTATTTATTCCTAATGATATCCATTGGATGGAATCAAAATAATGAAATAATAATATCTTCAATAAATGCAGATACGGTTCAAAATAAGCTTAATTATTGTATGGAAGAAGATTATGGATTGACAGAGTCATTTGTGCTTAGGTCTTTCAATATAGAAAGCAATTCATCAATTTATGATGTAATTAACACTTCTAAAACAATAGATACTATATTTTTTAGTCACAATGATAAAATTAAAAATAAAACTCTAAAACAAGTATTCAACTTATATAAAAGTACCTCGGTTAGTGAAAATTTGAAAGATATTGGAACAACACTCGTATCTAGATATTATTTTATTAATGAAGAACCAGTCTATCAATTAGGAAGAATCAATGATGAGCTAGGAGCAAATATCTCATTCAATCCAAATTTTGAAAGCAATTTTTCTGGAATAATTGGTATGAGTAACTTGGAAAATAATTGGAATGTGAATGGTGAACTTAATCTCCAAATAGAAAACTATTTTCAAAATGCAGAGAGGGGAAGTTTTTATTGGAAACGAATTGATTCACTCTCACAGATTATAAAATTAGGTACTCTAATTCCACACCCATTTGGGTGGAGAACAGGGATTGAGGTAAAATATCAACATGAAATATTTAGAGGCTTATATACATTAATGGAAAATAGATACATACTTAATACCTACGTACCATTGTTAAATAAAGTCGGTTTAGGTTATGTTATCGGGAAAACTATTCCAACTACAGAAGGTATGGATTTTGGGTATAGAAAATCAAAATATCAGGCCTTCTCCTTTTCATCATATAAAAATAGGATGAATGATAGATATTTACCAACTTCTGGAACTGAAATTCAATTAACGATAGATGGTGGCTTGGATGGTGAAATAAGTTATATCAATAGTAGTTTCTCGCTAACGAATATAAGACCATTAAATGCTAATATTTTTTATAAAGTTAAGTATGCAGGTAAAGGTATTGCTTATAATAGGTTGAAAGTTCCAATTAGTAGATACTACAGGTTGGGTGGAGCCTCCTCTTTAAGAGGATATGAATACCAACAGTTTACTTCTACTCAATTTCACGTCACTACAATCGAATTAGGTTACAAATCAACTAATTTAATGCAGATAATGGCTTTTTTAGATATTGGTTCTGATCGGATAAACATCTTTCAAAAGAATTGGGTAGGTTATGGAATTGGTTTGAGTCAGGTAAATAAGGATTTTATAATAAATTTGGAATATGGACTTTCAGGTAATTCTTTTAAAAATGGTAAAATTCACTTGAGATGGATTTCTCGATTATAAAATTGGTAATTAGAATTAATTTGATGAATAAAATAATTTTAATATTTCTCCTTGCAATGATATCTGGTTGTGAAAATAAACGCGAGGCTTTAGGAGCAGATAATGAGATCCGTGTTATTTGTTCTAAGCTTGATCGTGAAATTATTAATGCATACTTATCATCAATTTTTATAGACACATTGTTTACACCTGAGCCAGAACCTTATTATAATTTAAAATTTTCTGAACCAGAGACNTTCAGCCAATTGAAATCTCAATCTCAGGTTATTGTAGGATCAATAAATAGGGACAATAATTCTGGACANCAACTNGTAAAAAGATTACTNCCTGATGATCAATTTGAATCTACAATCCATGGTGATCCAGTTATNTTAGGAAAAGACGTTTATGCAAAAAAACAACTTTTTATGATTATAAACGCAAATTCAATTGACCATTTGAATAATAATATTGGAAAAAAAAGANNACANTTTAGAAAAATTTTCAATGATCAGTTTNTCGATCGGCAAAAAAGATTCCTTTTTGGTGATGATAGAAATATAAAACTTGAAGATTCATTNAGGTCAGAATATGGATGGATTATTAAAATACCATGGGGATGGGATAGAATCAAAAATCNTCCTGATTCAAATTTTGTATGGCTTGGAAGAGAAATGCCGTTTCAATGGATTGGAATTGGATGGGCAAATGGTAATGTTTTATCCAGNGAAATATCTGNAGGTGATTATTTATGGNGATGGCCAAAAGATAATTATAAGTCAATTCAAATAAATNCTCATAAGTTTNAATTAGATAAGGTAAGNCATGGTAATACTTTTGCATGGAGAGCTCAAGGAGTTTGGGAAACCATCAACTTAAAAGAATCAAAAGGTGGACCATTTAGGTCATATTTATTTTATGACTCAGTAAATGATCTTACATATCATTTAAATTTTTTAATTCATCATCCCGGTGATGATAAATCTATTTATATGAGGCAGATGGACATGATAATTAAAACATTTAAAACCTCATAATCAATGCGAATTCTNTTAACTGGAGCATTTGGGCAATTAGGNCATGCATTACAAGCTGTTCTTTCAAAAAACAGTAATTATCANCTAATTTGCACAGGGAANAATATTCATNAAGGACAAAAAGGAATATCTCTAGATATACGGAATCAAGTCAATTTAAAAGAAGTANTTAANTCAACCAGTCCCGATGTCGTNGTTAATCTTGCTGCAATGACAAATGTTGATGCTTGTGAAAAACACCCAAAACTTGCAGGCGAGATAAATGTTGCGGGATTGCAGCATATTTGCGATTCTTTTTCTGGAAAAATAATTCAACTTTCAACGGATTACGTTTTTGATGGTAAATCTGGACCNTATAATGAAAAAGATCAAGTATGCCCAGTCTCCATATATGGAAAAACAAAATTAGCTGCTGAACGTATTTTATTNGANTCTAATGTAAATAATTTGGTAGTTCGAGGTAATGTGCTTTATGATTATTCTTCTTATACTAANGCGAGNTTTTTAAACTGGGTAGTCTCATCTCTTAAGCAANAGAAAGAAATTAAAGTAGTAGAAGANCAATACAATAATCCAACNTGGNCGCAATCTATGGCAGACATTATTNATNTTTGTATTTCAAATGATTTAAATGGATTAGTCCACTGGGGGGATGCTGATCATCTNAGTAGATATGACTTNTCAAAAATGATTGCAGAAAAATTTTCTTTAGATAGTAANNTNATTATACCTATCGCCACAGAAGATCTNGAGCAGGTCGCAANAAGGCCANTACANTCTGGTTTAATTGCTGATAAATTNATCAACATGCTAAACATTATACCACCATCAATAAATGACTGCCTAGATGAGATTATTANCCGATGAAAACCTTAATTATATCTCCGACCTACAATGAAAGGAAAAACATACAAAGTTTAGTAGAACAGGTTTTTAACCTTAATTCGTCTTATCATTTATTGATAATTGATGATAACTCACCAGATGGAACATCAAAAAAAGTTGAAGAATTGCAAGAGAATCATCCAAATCTTCATTTAGAGAGTCGTCCAGAAAAAGCAGGTCTAGGTACNGCCTACCTNTTTGGTTTTCATTGGGCATTGAATAAAGATTATGACTCCATTGTNCAGATAGATGCAGATTTATCGCATGACCCAAGTGATATACCCAGGCTTCTTTCAAATCTTTCTGANNATGAATTAGTGATTGGCAGTAGATATGTGGAGGGTGTNAGTGTCGTTAACTGGCCTATAAGAAGGCTAATCTTAAGNTATGGTGCTAATTTTTATTCAAGATTTATTACTGGCATGCCAATAAATGATGGAACTGGAGGATTTAAAGCNTGGAGTACTACTTTGCTTGAAAAAATTAAACTNGATGATGTTAANTCTCAAGGATANAGTTTTCAAATAGAGATGAATTTTAGAGCTTGGAGATTAGGAGCAAATATTAAAGAAGAACCAATTATTTTCGTTGATAGGACNATTGGTGAATCAAAAATGTCTAGTTCTATAATGTATGAAGCAATATGGATGGTATGGCGTCTGCGCATTTGGAAATTATTTGGTTGGATATAATATTAAAGAATGGATATTTCATTTTGTATAGTCAATCTAAATGCTAAGAAATATTTGAGTAACTGTTTAAAGTCAATACCCTGTTCAACAAAATTAGANCTTATTGAAATTGTTATTGTTGATAACAATTCATATGATGGCTCTGTTGATTTCCTTAGCGAGAATTATCCTGAAGTAAAATTAATAAGAAATAAAAGAAATAAAGGTTATACAAAAGCGATGAATCAAGCNATGAANTCAAGTACTGGNGAATACAGGGTNATTCTTAATCCTGATACGTTATTGATGTNCGATTCCATTGATATATTAATAGACCAAATAAAGTCTGATAGAAATATTGGAATTGTAGGTCCAAAAGTCATAAATGCAGATGGATCTTTTCAAAAATCATGTCGAAGAGGGATTGCTCGTCCAGCTGCAGTTTTTTCATATTTTCTTGGATTGTCAGAAAGATACCCCTCAAATAANCNTTTTACAGGATATCACTTNAATTATTTAAATGAGAATGAANTGAATGAAGTTGANGGCGTCTCNGGATCATGTATGGTAATTCAAAATAAACTTATAGATGATATTGGTTACTTTGACGAAAGATATTTTGCTTATCAAGAAGATTCTGATTATTGCTTAATGGCAAAAAATAGTGGATGGAAAGTCTATTACAATCCCAATGCAGTTGTAAAACATTATGGAGGTAANGGAGGAGCGCATTCTTTGCCGTCAAAAGCAATATTCGAATGGCATAGGTCATACGTGAGNTATTATTTCAAGCATTTTTCNNANGATTANTCTCNTNTATTCAACCTCTTTTATTATACCCTGATGATTGGAAAATTAATCTTTGCTGAATCNAGAAATTTGTTNAAAAGTTANATGCAGCAGAGNCTCCTAATGGATAATGTTATGNTATTACTTCTGGCAAGTATAATCATTTCAGTNATTTTGGGTTGGTTTACCTTAAAGGTCGCNCCCAAAATAGGNTTGATGGACATACCTGGNAGTGCAGAACATAAAAATCATAAGGTTGCTATCCCTTTGACGGGTGGTATTGTATTGGTTGATACAATATTTATATTAATGTTTTTCACTGAAATTTGGTCAGTCACTGAAATAAAACCTATTCTAATATCGGGATTGATTATTTTTTTATTTGCACTAATTGATGACTATTTTCACTTATCACCAATTCAAAAGTTGTCTGGTCAAATACTTGGTGCTTCAACATTAATATATTTAGGAATACAGGTGAATATATTTGATTCGCCGGAATTCTTTTTTCACACTGGGACACAAATAGATATTTGGATGAACCTAATTCTTACCTTATTCTGGATGGTAACCTTAACAAATGCATTCAATTTCATAGATAGTTCTGATGGGTTGTCTGTGGGGTTGAGTGGTCTATCTGCTGCATTTTTTCTTGTGATCTCTATATCTAATGGACAGTCGTCCATAATTTATTTTTGTTCAATTTTGCTAGGTATTTGCATAGGACTATATTTTTTTAATTCTTATCCTGCAAAGTTATTTTTGGGTGATTCTGGGGCACAAACACTTGGATTNCTTTTAGCAGCTATCGCCATTGTCTATGATCCTAATACTGGTATTCAGTCATCTACATGGTTTGTTCCGATTATGATATTTTATGTTCCATTATTTGATCTTGGATTGGTTGTTTTTTCACGGTTAAGAAGAAACAAACCAATTCATCGAGCATCAAGAGATCATATCTATCACAGATTATCGAAAAGAGGAATATCAATTAATCATTCAGTGCTTGTTCTACATGGAATTTCGCTCGTTATGAGTATGATTGGCTTTTTATGTTTAAATTTACCNGTTCTATATGCTAATGTTGTTTTCTGTCTAACAATATTTCTTGGTATAGTTATATTTTTTGAATTAGATAATAATTTTTCATAATAATCATGGCAAACTTCTACCTAGAATTTGAAAAACCTCTNAAAGATATTGATGGTCAAATANTTGCTTTCAGTTCTATAGCTGATTTAAACAATGATGATATTAGATCTGTTGCTAAGTTGAAAGAAGANAGAGCCATTTTGATCAATAAGATATATTCCGGATTATCTAGATGGCAGCGAATACAACTTGCTCGCCATCCTAATCGTCCTTACTCAATGGACTATTTTCTCAACTTATGCCCTGATTTTATTGAATTACATGGCGATAGACATTTCATGGACGACCCTGCAGTTATNACTGGGCTTGGAACTATGGGGCAGTATAAAATAGCTTTAATTGGACANCAAAAAGGTAGAAATACNAAGGAAAACCTTTATCGNAATTTTGGTATGATGAGGCCTGAAGGTTATCGCAAAGCTATGAGGATAATGAAACTTGCTGAAAAGTTCAATTTACCTGTNATTACTTTNATGGANACTATTGGTGCATATCCTGGTATTGGAGCCGAAGAAAGAGGGCAAGGAGAGGCAATTGCAAGAAACTTGATGGAAATGTCGAGCTTAAGAGTTCCTATCGTAAGCGTTGTCATTGGAGAGGGAGCAAGTGGTGGAGCATTGGGAATTGGTGTNTGTGATAAAATGCTTATGATGGAAAATTCTTGGTACTCTGTTATTAGTCCTGAAGGTTGTGCTTCTATTTTATTTAGAGATGCAAAACGAGCTGAAGATGCAGCTGAAGCTTTGAAACCAATTCCAACCGATTTAGAAAAGNTGGGGATTTGTGAAAGAATAATTGAAGAACCCAATGGNGGTGCTCATAGAGATTTTGAATCATCTTCTCNACTATTGAAAGCTGCACTAATTGAAGAATTAGATATCCTTTCTNAAGTTGATCCATCTGAATTNCTNGATAATCGAATAAAAAAATATGATTCTCTTGGNNTTTTTGAAGAGTCTTGATGATTAATCATAATCATTTAATCAAGGTCTANTANAGAGACGTTGATCAAATGGGAATTGTTTACTATACTAGGTATCTTGAATATTTTGAAGAAGCCAGAACTGAATTATTAAGCATATTAGATCTAAATATCTCATTAATTGAAGATAAAGGATTNCAANTACCGGTAATAGTGAGTCATTGTGANTATATGTCTGGTGCAAAATTNGAAGATGAACTTATAATNAAGACATCAATAANAGATATTCCAAAAGCAACACTAANGATTGATTANAGTGTGAAAAATAGTGTATCNTTACAAACAATGGTANTAGGCTTTACAAAGCACGCATTCACTGACAAGNGNGGAACTCCTAAAAGAGCACCAAAATTTATTTTAGATAAGCTTAAAACTAAGTTTTAGTATTTAATNNATTGTAAAAATAGATTATTTATTAATTAGGTATACTGCATAGATACCNAGCATTCCACCAACCAAAGTTGAGAGTTGTAATTGCTCTGATAAAAATANCATTGCAAATCCAATTGCNGTTATTGGAACCAGAAAGATATAGGCACTTGCCTGTTTTGGACCTAATTCTGTAGAAGCAAGAAAGTAGATTGATGTNCCAAATGACATTGCAATAAATGATAAAATAATAAGATTTATCCANAATATAAAATCAAACTCAAAAACTGAAAATANAATTTCATTTGATGCTATTGGCAAGCATATTANAAANGCNATTGTAAAGCTCCAAAAGCTATAGGTCATGTAGGAGGTTTTATTTTTAGATAAAGAGGTCGTTATGGTTACGCAAACCCATGAAATTGAAGCAAGAATAAAAAAAAGATTACCAGATTTTAAAACAGAGTTCAAATCAAATTCCCATGCACGTATTATAAATGCTCCACCTATGAACCCTAAAATAAGACCTAATATATCTTTTTTATGTACCTTAGTTCTAAATACAATACCAGTCACAATCATTGTAAGTATTGGATTTAAAGTTGTTACAAGTACTCCTCCAGCACCTGCGAGTCCTATTTGAGTTCCCTTAAAATAAAAAAAGTTGTATGATACCATAAACAAAGAGTTTACGATTATCAGTCTGATATCTTCTCTATTAGGTTTGAAAGTGATATTTGAGATTTTTAGGATTGGTGCAATAGATATGGCAGCTAGAAAGAACCTCCACACCATAATTAAAGGAGCTCCACAATACTGTCCTAATATCTTTGCATTAGTCCATGATAGTCCCCAGGACAGCATCGCAAGNATCATAAGAAAGTTTAGTGTCAAATCCTTGCGGAATCTCATGGGGTAAGCTACATTCTGAAAACTGGAAAATGAGTATCAGCTATAGGTTTATTCTGAATCGATTGAAGCGCTTGAATTAACTTCTCTCTAGTCTCCAAGGGGCTAATCACCCCATCATCCCATAGACGTGCACTCGAGTAAAATGGATTTCCTTCTTTTTCATATTTATTTAGAATAGGCTTTCTAATCATTTCAATTTCGTCATCTGATATGGATTTCCCGTCCAGGTTGGCTTGGTCTTTTTTTATAGTTGACATTACATTTGCAGCTTGATGACCGCCCATTACTGAGATTCTTGCATTGGGCCACATCCAAAGAAATCTTGGTTGGTAAGCTCGACCATTCATTGCATAATTTCCCGCACCAAAGCTACCGCCAATTAGAATTGTGATCTTCGGAACGTTGGTTGTTGCGACTGCCTGTACCATTTTTGCTCCATCTTTTGCTATGCCGCCGGCTTCAGCTTTTTTACCAACCATAAAGCCAGTGATGTTTTGTAAAAAAAGCAGTGGAATTTTCCGTTGACTGCAAATTTCAACAAAATGAGCTCCCTTAAGTGCTGTTTCGCTAAATAGAACTCCATTATTACCAATTATGCCAATTGGGAATCCTGCGATTTTTGCAAACCCCGTTACTAAGGTCTTACCATAATCAGATTTAAATTCTTCAAAATTTGAACCATCTACGATTCGTGCAATAATTTCATGCACATCAAATGGAGTCTGATGACTTTGACTTAGTATACCAAAAAGTTCATCTTGATCATAAACTGGTTCTAAAAAATCATAATGTTGTTTTGCTTGTTTTGGCAAATGATCAATTATGTTACGCATTTTCTCAATTGCGTCATTATCAGTTTCTGCAAAGTGATCTGCAACTCCACTTAACCGCGTGTGAAGTTTTGCGCCACCCAATTCTTCAGCGGTTGCAGTTTCGCCAATTGCAGCTTTGACAAGGGGAGGACCTCCTAAAAATATTGTACCAGTTTTATTAACTATGATGGCCTCATCGCTCATGGCAGGTACATAAGCTCCTCCTGCCGTGCAAGATCCCATTACAACCGCAAATTGTGGAATCCCTTTTGCGCTCATTCTAGCTTGATTGTAAAAAATTCTACCAAAATGATCTCTGTCTGGGAAAACTTCATCTTGCAGTGGCAAAAAAGCACCTCCACTATCTACTAGGTAAATACATGGGAGGTTGTTCTCTAGAGCTATTTCTTGGGCTCTGAGGTGNTTTTTTACAGTAATTGGATAGTAGGTGCCACCTTTTACTGTAGCGTCNTTTGCGATTACAATACAATGNTGNTNATTTATAGTAATAATTCCAGTAATTATNCCTCCTGCAGGAACAGGNCTGTCATAGAGTTCGTAACCTGCGAATTCAGATAATTCAAGAAACTTAGTTTTTTTATCTTTTAGNTTNTCAATTCGTTCTCTTGCTGTTAGTTTTCCTCTTGATCTATGTTTCTCTACNTTATCAAGATCACCCATCNTCNTTATTTTTTTTATCTTATCGCTTAGTTCAGATGAGAGATTTTTATGATATTCATAATTAGAAATGAATTTTTCAGAGTCTTTGTTTATTTTNGTCTTNATTANNGGCATTATTTAAGAAGTTAATTACAATAGATTATTTTTTTAATATTAACTTTANAATGGNTNTCCATNAATCGTTGTNTTTTAAAANTAAATAATTTGGTGATTAGAAATAAAATTTTCTATTGTCAACAATCTCTGCATTCTTTTTTAGACCATCTATCCACTCTTTGAAGATCTGACCTTGCTTCCTTGAATATATGATATCACGCATTTGAGTTCTTTTGCTTTCAAAGTCCGTTGAGTCAAATGTTTCAACACTTACGAATTCTATGATTGCATGTCCACGATTTGTTTCAAATGGTCCAAGTATATTTCCAGATTCAGAGTTTAATAAGGCACCATTTAAATAATTATTTCTTCCAATGGACGTAAACCCTTGTAGGAGGGTTTTTGATTCTTTATTAAAGCTATTCTTGATCTTTTCTTTTTCAATTAGTCCTTCTAAATTTAATTCCTCACTTGAGAGTTTTATCAACAAGTTATTTGCTTCTTCTAGTGTTGCAATTTTTAACTTTTCATTTTCTACTTTTGTTGTTAGCTGAGCCTTGACCTCTTCAAATGTTTTAAACCCAGATGGTGTGATTGAATCAAGTCTGCAGATTACATAATACTCATTATTTTCAAGGATTTCAGAAACATCATTGATTTTGTTATTAAATGCAAATTGTATAGCAGATCTTAGGCCACCCAGATTACCAACAGAATAGCCAGTGTTATCAAATCTAACATGTGTCTCTATCTCTTTAGTGTGCTCTTGAACAGCCTTATCAAAACCATTGTCTTGTGCATCATAACTAAAAAGGGT
>NZWG01000018.1 GCA_002698235.1 Fidelibacterota bacterium
ACTATTTATATTTCTGCATATGACTCAGATATTGATACGGATACGGACCAATCTTATCTTGATAAAATGGGCCTTGAAGAGGATGAGGATACAGATTCTGATATTATAAAGGGTAATGATCTAAAAGAAATAAACTTTGAGCTTGAAGAAGATGTTTTTAATAGTCAGGAAATTGTAGTTACTGGAGTCGCCTCCGAACGTTCAGTAGAGGTTTCAGAGGTCGCAGTGACTAGGTTAAAACCAAGAAAATTTAACGAATCTACATCTTATACTGATTTTGGTTCATTGTTGATGGCAAAGGTCAGTGGGCTTGATATTCGAAAAGCTTCTGGAACAGTTGGTGGGGGCTTCAGGTTTGACATGCGAGCAGGCGGGGGGTTGAATGGAAATGAACAACCAGTCATTTATATAGATGGTATGCGAGTAGTTAATGATGAAATTGGTGGAACAGGGTCTAACGCGCTGACCACTGGGGGACAGGGGATATCAACATTGCTTGATTTCAACCCCGATGACATTGAGAATATTGAGATTTTAAAAGGACCTGCTGCAGCTACTAGCTATGGAACTAACGGATCAAATGGTGTAGTCTTTATTGAGACTAAGAAAGGCAATATTGGTCAAGATGGCCCTGTCTTTAATTACAAATTTACCTCCGGAAAAAACAGTCCTAACTTTAAAGTAAATGATGGATTCCAAAATAGAGATCTATTTCATAGTCTATTATCAGATGGTGCCATTAATGATAACTACTTTAGTATGAGTGGTGGTAACTATGTTTTTAGACACTTTGTTTCCATTTCTAGAAGACATGAAGAAGGAATGGTGATTTGGAAAGATAAAAACTTCTTTGACAGAAATACTCTTAGAGCAAACTTTGATATAATGCCGCAGGATAATTTAACCTTAAGTCTTAATACATCTTACAGTACTCTTGATGCAACCATGCCACCAAGTGATAATCATATTTACAGTGTTTCATACAATACTTTAGTTGCCTTCAACCCTTGGCAAGAGTCTGATAGTACGTCTATTTCACAATTGGGGATAAATTTCAAAACTAAAAGGTTGATTAGCTCTGCGTCAATCAAATATTATCCATTTAATGATATATATCGTTTTGGTTTGAACACATTTCAACTATACGCAAAGTTAGGCTTTGATGATGCTGAGCGACACAATAGTCATTTATTTCCAGCTGGATATAACTATGCACTTTTTAATGATGGTACAAAAGCTATTGAAAGGTCAAATGAGAGAAATACAATTCTTGATTTAGGCGCCGCACATAATTATAGAATTGGAAGAATGGTAGCTACNTCAAGTTTGTCAGCTCAATTTTTTGATAGGAAGTGGGAAGGCTTGGAGATTGCTCGAGACTCTTTTGGGCAAAACGCGGTAACNGATATTGGCTCTGGCTCTAACATAACCGTGGCTGGAGAGTGGGAAGGAAATGCAAGAGATGCAGGAGCTATCTTAACACAGGAAATGTCATTTATAGATCAATATTTTTTAACTTTAAGTTATAGAAAGGATTATAGCTCTGCGCTGGGTTCTTCATCTAGATCCATTGGATANCCTGGAATGCGGTTCTCTNCAAGATTAGATAAGTTCAACTTTATCCCATCTCAATTTCAAATGCTCAAATTAAGAGCAGCCTACGGTGAGAGCGGTGTTTTGCCAGCTCATACNGATGGGCAGAACNTNCTTTGGTCGGGNAGTGTGGGAGGAAATGGATCGGGTGCGACAATATCTGGAGTTGGCAACCCAAACATCGAACCTGAAAGAATTAAGGAAATAGAACTAGGCTTAGATATGANTTGGGAAAATTTATTTTCACTGGAATTATCTTCNTANAAGCAATGGGCTGAAAACTCTGTAATCTACCGCCCACTTTCCCCATCATTGGGATATGGAAATTTAGCAAGGCCAGATAATATTGGTAGTATGGAGATGGAAGGACTTGAAGCACTATTAAGAGTTTCTCCAATAAAAAAGAAAGATTTAAATGTAGATATGAGTCTNTCATANAGTTGGAATGATAATACGGTTAAAAAAATGGGTGACCCGGTATTTGATAACTTTGGATTAGTCACTATTAGAGAAGGTTTTCCAAAATATTCTCTNTGGGGTCAAAAAGTCAATGGCGCTAAGATTGATACGTTTGATCTTGCACTGCTTGGCCTAGAGGGCTCCGTTCCATTTTTTGATCCAATTAATGGGTATAGACTTGAAGAAGAGGGTTACATAGGGCGTTTGGTGCCTGAGCATACAGGAAACTTTTCTGTAAATGTAGATTATAAGGTATTTGACTTTTTCATGCTATTCGAACGAAAAACAGGGTTTTCTGCTGCCGTTGGAGGTATGTGGTGGGCCACCGGGCCGAACAACAATGGTCACATTGGTTGGTTAAGTTCAATGCAAAAACTTGGGCTAGATGGATTGTTTGCTTCGATGAACTTTATTCCTGCTGAAATGACAAGACAGGTTACGCCTATTGTAGAAGATGAAGAAATAGTAGGCACTATTGATTATGATGTTTTTGGGGCAACTAATGGGGCCGTAATTCTTCCGATTGCTGTACCAGGTAGGGAGGATGAGTGGGCGCAAACTGCTAATGAATTTGCAAAAGCGCATCCAGCATTTTCGTCAAACTATACCGAGGATGGGAGTTATACTAGATTAAGGGAGGTGAGCTTGGGTGTAAGGTTAGATCAATTTTTACCTTTATTGAACTTAGATAATGCAGTATCTGGGTTAAGAGTATTTGTATCAGCAAATAATGTAAAATTATGGAGAGCGAAAGGTACCGTTGGTGTAGATCCTGAGTTAAACATGTCAGGCGCTATAACAGACCCAATAGGCACTACAGGCAATGGATACAGGAGTGTTGAGGTTCATACAATGCCATATCCCACTACCTATAATTTTGGAATAAATGTAAGGTTTTAGATCATGAAAAAAATATTTACCTCATTATACATATTACTAATTTTTACAGGATGTGAATCGTTTGTTGAAAATACATCCTCGTCCATATCATATGTGACTGATGAAGAAATAAATGACCCAGCAAACATACCATTTCTAATAAATGGTGTATTGAATGATTATTCTCATGCTCATACGTATGTTTCGCTGTGGGCTGATCTATTATCTGATGCATTGGTCAACGATGGTAAAGTGCAGGGCTCAACAGATGTCAGGGGAGAATACCTTGATAATGGAAGCTATGACCCTACGGTTGGGTCATATGCTCCTCCATACCAGGCAATTGCTAAGGTCTGGAGGTCTGCTAACTCATTAAAATTGAGATTGGATCTGATGGATGGTGATGAATCATCGGAAAAGCTTGGTTATTATATTGCATATTTATACCAAGCATTGCCATGTTATCTTCTTGGTACATATTATGGTAACGGTCCAAATTATCCNGATGANGGTGGAGCGACACTNAATGAAAGTNCTTTTCTTCCTTCAGGTAATCTATATTCAATGGCAATAGCATATTTCGATACTGCGATGGTCTATGCGGATGATCATCAAGAAAAAATTATCCACTCCCTACTAGGCAGACAATACCTTTATAATGGGAATTACAGTGCTGCCGCTCAACATGCTTCGTTGGGTCTTCAGCAAAGTGATGAATCTTTTAATGCGCTCCCTGGAGAAGAAGATCCATGGCCAAATTGGTATTGGTACGAGGCCGGAAGTAATAGAACACGCTACACCCTAGCCTCAAGATTTAAACTCTTATTAGGAGAAGATTTCGAAGATATAAATGGTAATGGTGTATGGGATACGACTGAAACCTTTACAGATTGTGCAATNATTGGAGCAGATGTAGGCCAAGGTGATGGTGTATACAATCCACCCTCAGAGCCTCAAGAGAGTTCACGAATACTGTTATCCGCTGCTGCGATGACGCCTGGTCAAAATTATACAAGATATTTTCAGATGAAATATCCATTTGCAGATTCACCAGTACCCATCATTGATTGGAAAGAAAACCATCTCATACTTGCAGAACTTGCATTAAGAGGTGAATCTGTAAATGTGACAGCTATTGATGCAATCAATGCAGTAAGATCATCGCATGGGCTTCAATCACTTATTAGTGTCGATTATGAGGTTCTTTTGCATGAACGAGACAAGGAATTATTCTGCCAAGGGCAAAGATTAATTGATCAAAATCGATTTTCAGATGTTCTTAACTGGCATTTACCTGAGAGTGATACTTGGCACTACCTACCAGTGCCTTTTGAGGAAGTACTAAATAATCCAAATTATCCCTAAAATAAATTAATTTATGCCAAATCCTACATTAACAACAGCAGTAGAAAAAATACAGCCTACTGCCATTATCAAGTTGGATGGGGCCTTCAATGATTTTCATGCAAAGGAACTAATTGAAATTATTGATGATCTTCTTTCTCAAGATTTTGTTCATTTTATAATAAACTTTAAACTGTGTTCAGAGGTAAATAACTACGGAGTATCCGTATTAATCAGCCTTATTGGCTCAATAAATGAAAAATCAGGAAAACTCATTTTTACCAATGTTGATTCACACCTTGAAAAAAAGTTAAAAATGATGGGTCTTGCTGCATATGCAGAATTCTATTCTGAGGACAAAGGGGCACTCGAGTCACTAATNGAAAAGCACTAAGTAATAACTTTTAAATCTAACGTATTGGAAAATAAGTAATGTTAAATAAGATAAAACTAATTCTTTTTTATTCAACAATATTGTATAATTTTATTTTTGGTAACCCTTCTGAAGGAGTATGGAAGCAACTTTTGTATACGGATGGGATTTCNAGCAACTATATATTTGATGTTTACAAAGACAAACAAGGCAGAGTTTGGGTTGGAACTCAAAATGGCATCACCTTGATNGATGGAAGTTTTACAAGGAAATATGGTGCCTCTCATGGCTTACCATCTGCTGACATCATAAAAATAACTGATATAAATGGTCGTGTATTTGCAGCAACCTCTGGTCAAGGAGTATATGCTCTAAAGGATGATATTTTTGAAAAAGTAAAGTTCGTAAAAGGCTCAAATGTTAACACAATGGAAAATATTGGAGATCAGATATTCATATCTACGAACTTAGAAAATATTATATATGATGGAAATAACACTTCCTTTATGGGTAAAGGATTTCCNAATGCTAAAATTATTGATGTCTTTTCGAATGAGGAAAATAGCTGGTTCGCTTCTGAACAGAGCCTTATCAAGCTTGAAGGAAGAAAGTATGTATCAGAAAAAATATCATTCCCAAGTTCAAATGCAAAGATACAAGCATTGCTTATAGATGGTGACATTGAATACTTTGGCACTAGTCAAGGCTTTTGGAGCAGACAGAGTAATAGGAATGCCAAATTAATTAAAAATATCAATGTGTTAAGTCTCGACAAAACATCAGACGGTGTGATAATTGTTGGAGCAAAAAAAGGTTTTTATTATCTAAACAAGGGAGCTCTGAAAAAGATAAGCCCCAATGGGCAAGATCATTTATCATTGAGTAAGACTGCTGTAAGGGATATTGAAGTCATTTCAGAAAATGAAATCTGGTATGCTACATTTGGAATGGGTCTTTTTCTACATAACCCAGGGACCTTCACTACTATGGATATTAAAAATGGTATAGACGCTGGTGGCATGACTTTTGATCTAGAAAAAAATGGGGAAATGGTATATATCGCTACAAAAAATGGANTNTATANATATAAAGAAAGTAAAATAGAAAAACACTTTACTAAGAACGATGGTTTGCCATCGAATATGATACTAGATCTAGATNTGGACTCTNAAGGTAATTTATGGATNGCAACTGCTAATGGTCTNTCAAAATTATCTGGTNCANTCTTTAAAAATTATTCNCGNAGAGACGGCNTACCATCNAAATTAGTTACATCAGTACACGTAGATGACAGNGATGACTCCAGAATTTGGATTGGCTCAGAGAGGTCNGGATTGACAAGGTTTGATGAAAAAGGATTTTACACATTCGCNGTTCAGGATGGTCTGCCTAGTAATTCAATAAGGGATATCNATCAGTTAAACGATGGAACGATAATTATTGCTTGTTATAAAGCNGGAGTAGCAAAATTTGATGGAAAAAAATTCACATTGTACGATAANGGACTCGATGATAAACGTGTAATAATCTTGGAAAGTGGGTTCAATGGAGAAATATGGGCTGGTACAGAGTCTGCAGGGATAGGTGTTTTAGTGGAAGATCAATTCAGAATGATTCGCGATTCAGATGGCCTNGCNCACAATGAGATGTTNTCNTTGTATAATGATGGGAANAGAATGTGGGCAGGAACATTTGGAGGNGGAGTAAGCTGTTTTTACNANGANACATGGTTNACNCTNAGAGAATCNGANGGNTTAAATAGNAANACAGTNGGNTCAATNANNTCNATNGATNAAAANACTACANTGATTGGCGGNACCTCTGGNATTTCCATTTTTAAAATGAATAATCAAAAGTTCAGCTTAGATATTAGAAATATACTAACNCCCAGTGAAGAACTCTCATTTGANAGACAGATGGANCCCATTNATGGTATTTTGAAAGATAGATTCACTTTGACTCTTAACCCCATGGTATATAATCCATCGGACGCAGAAATGCAATTTAGNTNTAGGACAAAAAAGATCAGTGATTCAAATTTTGGTGGTTGGTCAAAATTATCAGTTTCACCCCAAATNTCGTACATATCTGAGGATGTCGGTTCTTTTCAGCTTCAGATACAGGCTGTTGATAACAGAGTAGCATTCTCCGAAATAATTACGGTACCATTTAACATAAGTCGTGTTTGGTACCTCNATCCAAAAACTGCAGTACCATTTTGGGGAAGTATCTTACTCTTAATAGGATTTTCTACTNTTACGTACATTAATTATCGTAAAAAAAGTAAAGAAGCTGAGGAACTCAGAGATGCTGAGATAGANCGTCAACAAGCAGAAATGGAGGAGGCAAGAGAATTTCAGCAGGCAATGCTACCAGATGAAATGCCTGTATCTGACGACTATGATATGGTGGGATTTCAAAAGACTGCTACTGAGGTCGGAGGAGACTTTTTCGATTTTATGCAAAAAGAAGATGGAAAGTGGATTGCAATTTGTGGAGATGCGACTGGACATGGCCTGACATCAGGTAATGTCGTGTCCATAACAAAAACAGCGATGAGTTCATTAGTTGAAGAAGATCCCGTTCCTACCCTTGATTCATTAAATGCGACACTATTAAAAATGAATATTGGTTTAAATAGAATGTGTCTAAATATTGCAAATATTGGAAAAGATTCCATTCGCTTTTCATCCGCTGGTATGCCTCCAGCCTACTACTACTCTTCGGAGAAGGGTGAATTGGAAGAGATACTGGTAGGTGCACTACCATTAGGCTCTTTTAAGGGTGCAATTCATACTGAACATGAGATCGCATTTAAAGATAGAGGAGACATTCTNGTCATGATGTCTGATGGNCTTCCAGAAGCAGAAAATTCGAANAATGAGATGGTTGGTTATGATCGAACTCTAGATTTAATAAAGACCCTATCAAATAAATCTGCTAAAGANATCAAAGATGGTCTNGTTGAGATGTGTGATAATTGGTTGGGTGATACGGCTGAATTGCAGGATGATATGACCTTTGTGATTATCAAGAAANAATAAAANAATGGTCTCATGATCACTCTGGTTGTGAAGCTAGCAGATACAAATGGTTNAGGTNCATGTATTATAAAAACCTTTTTGGTTCGATTGCAACGTAATTCATTACCACTTTNAATTTAGAATGAACATATTACTTATCGAACCTTACCATACCGGGTCCCACAAACAATGGGCTGAGGGTTACATAAGTCATAGCTCACACAATNTTAAGATTCTTCACATGAAAGGTCAATTTTGGAAATGGAGAATGCATGGTGGAGCNGTTACCTTAGCAAGAAAGTTCAATAAAATGAAATGGAAACCAGACTTGATTNTTGCTACTGACATGCTTGATCTCACTACATTTTTATCATTGACAAGAGAGAAATCAAGTGGCATTCCAACGGCTATCTATTTTCACGAAAATCAATTGTCTTATCCATGGTCTCCAGATGACAGGGACATACAAAATAANNGAGACAGTCANTACGGATTCATAAATTATTNTTCAGCTCTTGNAGCAGATAAGGTNTTNTTTAACTCAGAATTTCATATGAAATCTTTCNTAGAAGNTNTACANCCTTTTCTNAAACAGTTCCCNGANTATCAAGAGCTTGGNACCATAGATGTAATTAAAGAAAAATCAGAAGTNTTGTATNTTGGAATAGATCTNAATCGTTTTNATAAACATATTTTAACCAAAGATTCTANNCCCAAAATCCTTTGGAATCATCGTTGGGAATACGATAAAAANCCANAATCNTANTTTCNTATTTTGAAANANGTNAAAGACGAAGGTTTTGATTTTAGTTTGGTCATNTTAGGGGAAAANTTTAGTAAGACTCCNAAGGTTTTTGAAGAATCAAAAAANGAATTCAGAAATCAGATAGAGCACTGGGGCTATGTAGATTCATTTAAAGAATATGCAAAATGGCTTTGGAAGTCTCATATNNTTCCAGTNACCTCAAACCAAGAATTCTTTGGGGNAAGTATAATGGAAGCAATCTTTTGTGGTGTNTGGCCGATTTTACCNAGCCGATTGACCTATCCAGAATTATTACCGAGGGAATTTCATTCTGAAAATATTTATGATACCGATGAGGAACTTTTTAGCAAAATTTGTTGGGCAATAAAAAACTACCAGAAGCTGAGTCAAAGCAAACTGGTTACTATCTCAGGACAATTTGATTGGCGGGTAATGGCGCCTGAATATGATAAAAAACTTGAAGCTATTTAATTAGCTGGTCGTATTCCAGAGAAATGTATATTGTTGAACCAATTTTTGGTGTCAGAACAGATGTGTTGTAATAATCACCTAGCAGATTATTGATTCCCATTTTTAACAGGACATTATATTCGGATAGTATGTAAGAAACTTGTGCATCAACATTAAGATTGCCACCAAGTTCACCAATACCGTACCAGATCAGGTTATCATACCAATACTTTTCTGTGTACCTAGCAGTCACAGCATAACCTATATTGTTATTCAAAGCACGAGGGTGATTGACCGATAATTTGAATCTATTTTTTGGCCTACCAGTACCTACATTGGCACCAGGTATACGGTTAGGCGTATAGGAAATATTTTCACCAACCTCATCAACAAAGTTATAGTTTCCTGATAAAATCATGCCATTATCAAAATTAAAGCCCAGACCAAGTGAAAGTCCATGTACCTTTTCTTCATGGTCTTCATTTGATGAAAAGACATAATAGATTTGCCCGGGGCTCCAACCGGTATAAACCCCCGGAATATCTATGTATTGAACTGAATCTGGGTCACTAACTATAAAGTCATCATCCCTGAGATTGCTAGTGTGGTTATAATAGTAGTTTATATCAAAAAATAAATTATCATCAAAAAGCGCTTTATAACCTATTTCATAAGCTGATAATTTTTCTCCGGTTGGGTGAGGGATTGATACATGTGTTGTATCTCCAGTTAACCAATCAATATCGACAGCTTTTTCATGTAAATGTTCAAGCCCCAACCTTTCGAGATTTCCTTTTCCTCCACCGATTGCTAAATAACCTTGCTGTGGTATATAGAGATAGCTCCAAAAATGAGGTGGATTAAGAGTTGCTTTTTGAAATGAAAACCTCAAATAGTGATTCTCTTTTGCTTTTAATACAGTCGAGAAACTTGGAGAAAGATTTCTTCCATAGCTATCACTATCATCAAATCTTAGTGCACCTTGCAGTTTTAATCTCTCATCAAAAAACCACTTAGTCCCCTGCATAAAAATTGCATATTCCCATGGGTCCAGTGGGCCATGCTCTGCGTTTAATTCAGGAGAATTACTCATGATGCCATTATGGAAACCAATGTTATATTGTCTAAAATTTGCCCCAACCTGTAGGCCTCCAAATTTTATAAAATGAGTAAGGTCATATATAAACTCTAGATTATAAAATCCGTTATCAGATAAGCGCGTGTCAGATCTTTCTTTATCTCTTCGGATAAGTGAATCATAGACAGTATTGTATTCCGATGTGCCAGGAATTAAACGAGCTTTATAATTTGCTGAAGTATCAACTGATTCCTCACTGTCGGCATACTGCCGTGCAAAATGATGACTACCTGATTGAATTCCAGATATTTCTCCATCAAATGCAGCTTTATAGTCAGCCAGCCATATATCATCAGGCTTTGAATAGTCTTGAAGCTCAAGTGCAATAGTTCTCACGTCCCACTGGATATCTTCATCTGAATCATTAAATGGATTCTGACCTTCATTATATGTGTATGCTCTAAAAATTAAATTTGGTGCTGTTAGAGTTAAACCATGATTGAT
>NZWG01000001.1 GCA_002698235.1 Fidelibacterota bacterium
GCAGAAATAAAGCTTTCAGTATTAAGTGAGGCTCTTGTAATTCCCATAAGTATCGGTTCGAAAGTAGCAGGCTTTGGTTTTTTATATGTAGCAACTTCCTTGCCATCAGATTTCAACTCTTTATTGATTTCTAAAAATTCATCCCTATGTATCATAATATCAGGTTCTAAATCTGAATCTCCAGGCTTATTAACTATAATCATTTCAGATATTCTTTCATTTTCTGCAAAAAACTCTTTTTTGGCTACACGATCTTCCTCTAAGAACCTTGTATCCCCAGGTTCTTTGACGCTTACTTTTTGCATCATCTGATTGACTATTACTTCGATATGCTTATCATTTATTTTAACTCCTTGCAAACGATAAACTTCTTGAATTTCATTAACAAGGTAATCTCTTACAGCTGCTGGACCAAGAACATGAAGTATATCCGCTGGCGAAATTGCCCCCTCGCACAGATTTGTCCCAGCAACAATAAAATCACCTTCATGCACTATTACATGTTTACCGTAAGGAATTGAATAAGATCTCTCCTCTCCATCTACTCCCATAACATGTATTTTCCTAACACCTCGCTTTGTCTCTCCGAAGCGTACCGTACCATTAATCTCCGTCATCACAGCTGGATGTGCTGGCTTCCTTGCCTCAAATAATTCTGCAACGCGTGGCAAGCCGCCAGTTATATCTCTAGTTTTACCAATATCTTTTGGTATCTTAACAAGAGTCTGACCTCGCTGAACCTGTTGTTTATCATTAACAACCAACGTCGCCTTAACAGGAAGTATTGTTCCCCCTGCTAAGATTTTCCCATCTTTATTGACAATTTCGATATGAGGACTTAGTCGTCTGTCTCTAGCCTCAACAACTACCATCTGTTTTTTCCCGCCTTCAACTGCCTCAACAGCATATGTTTCACCTTCAACAAAGTCACTCAACGCGACAAACCCTGTTTCCCTAGCAAGTATAATATCAGTGTAAGGATCCCATTTAATTAGAGTGGTTTTAGCTTTGATTTTTTCACCAGACTTAACAAAAACTGTAGAGCCATAAGGAACGTTAAAGACAGCGTTTTCCGAACCATCCTCATTCATTATAAATAGCTTAGCATGACGCACCATGCATCTCGTGACTTTTGTACCAGATTCATCTACAGTATCTGCGGAATCATAATTATCAGAAAACTTCACAACTCCAGGCCTTTTTGAAACCATCTCTGATTGTTCAATAATTCTTGTTGCAGTGCCACCAATATGAAAAGTTCTAAGGGTTAACTGGGTACCCGGCTCCCCAATACTTTGCGCGGCACGAATTCCGACAGCAGTACCATTATCAACAATCTTATGAGTTGAAAGGTCCCAGCCGTAACACTTCGCACACACTCCACGCTTTGCCTCACAGGCTAAAATTGACCTTATTCGAACATTTTCAACACCACTATCACCGATAAGTTCTGCCTCATTCTCCGATAGGACAGTTCCAGATTTTACTACGACTTTTCCATTGACAATGAAATCGTCTAATATAGTCCTACCTAATATTCGCTCTGAAAGGGGTTCAACGATTTTTTCCCCCTCTTTAAGGTCTGAGATAACAATCCCATTAATTGTTCCACAATCTTCTGTGTAGACCACAACATCTTGCGCAACATCAACTAATCGCCTGGTTAAATAACCAGCATCTGCTGTTTTTAATGCCGTATCAGCTAGCCCTTTTCTTGCACCGTGAGTAGATATGAAATACTCAAAGACGGATAAACCTTCTTTAAAATTAGAAGTTATGGGAGATTCAATAATTTCTCCAACACCACCTTTCATGGATTTTTGAGGCTTTGCCATCAACCCTCTCATTCCAGCTAACTGTTTTATTTGATCTTGAGAACCCCTAGCACCAGAATCCGCCATCATAAAGACCGGATTAAAACCGTCACGATCGTCCTTAAGAGCTTTCATCATTGTCGAAGCCATCTGATTAGCTGTATGCGTCCAAATATCAATAACTTTATTATATCGCTCACCATCTGTTAAAATGTGCCTATCAAATTTGCTTTTTATATCATCAACTTCGGCTTGTGCTGTATTTAGGATTTGATTTTTTTCATCTGGAATTAAGACATCACTAATAGCGATGGATGCACCACTCACAGTCGCCATTCCAAAACCTAAATCTTTTAATCTATCAAGAAAAAGTACAGTCTGATAATTACCTGAAACCAAATAGGCATTATTAACAATCTTAGTTAATAATTTTTTACCAACTATATCATTTACATAGTCAACATCATCTGGAAGGATAGAATTAAATATAATTCTACCAACTGTCGTCTTTTTTATCCATTGTCCCTTATTACGGAGATTAACAATAGCATGCAACCCAACAGCTTTGTTTTCATATGCCATCAACCCTTCTTTAATAGAGCCGAATATTTTCCCCTCCCCTTTATCGCCATCCTTAGGTCTAGTAAGATAATAACAACCTAAAACCATATCTTGAGAAGGTACCGCGATTGGCTGACCATTTGCAGGATGCAAAATATTATGACTAGATAACATAAGCATCCTAGCTTCCATTTGAGCCTCTAAAGCCAATGGAACGTGGACTGCCATCTGGTCACCATCAAAATCAGCATTAAATGCAGAGCAAACTAAAGGGTGCAGGTGTATTGCCTTGCCATCTACTAAAACTGGTTGAAAAGCCTGTATACCCAAGCGATGTAGGGTTGGCGCGCGATTAAGCATCACTGGATGATCTTGAACAACATATTCCAAAACCTTGTAAACAACAGGCTCTCTGTTTTCCACCATTAATTTCGCACTTCTTGGCGTCTGAGTATAACCTCTTGCCATAAGTTCATGGATCATATGAGGCTTAAATAATTCTAGTGCCATATTTTTTGGCATACCGCATTCATGAAGCTGAAGCTGCGGACCTACGACAATAACAGACCTTCCTGAATAGTCTACGCGTTTTCCAAGTAAATTTTGTCTAAAACGACCTGTTTTTCCTCTAAGCATATCTGACAGAGACTTTAAAGGTCTACGAGAACCACTTCTAATCGCAGTCTTGCGTCTATTATTATCAAAGAGAGCATCTACTGCTTCCTGAAGCATTCTTTTTTCATTTCTAAGAATTACGTCAGGTGCTTTGATTTCCATTAACTGCTTGAGACGATTATTTCTTATAATAATACGACGGTATAAATCATTTAAGTCTGATGCGGCAAACCTTCCACCTTCTAACGGCACCAAAGGGCGTAATTCCGGTGGAATTACTGGCAAAATAGAGACTATCATCCATTCAGGTTTATTTATTTTATTCTTAACAGGATTAGGTACAAAAGACTGAACGACCTTAAGACGTTTTAACGCTTCTCCTCGCTTTTGCTTTGACTTAGATGTTTTAACAATATCTACCAATTCATTTTTTAAATCTACAATATTTAACCTTGATAGCATCTCCTTCATTGCCTCGCCACCCATCGTTCCATAGAAATAATTTTCATTATCCCTATCATCATCAGACACAGCCATATAACCAAATTGCTCTTCTAATTGAATGTACTCATCTTCTTCAATCAATTCAAATTTTTCAAGGCCACTATCCCCAGGCTCTATGACCATAAACATTTCATAGTAAATGACCCGCTCAAGCTCCTTGGTACTTTTGCCAGCAAGATAACTAAGTTTACTCGGTATAGACCGAAGATACCATATATGCACAACCGGAACAGCTAACGTTATGTGCCCCATCCGCTCGCGCCTTACTTTTTTACGAGTCACTTCTACACCACACCTATCACAAATTATTCCACGATAACGTATACCTTTATACTTGCCGCAATGACATTCGTAATCTTTAACTGGACCAAATATTTTTTCACAAAATAAGCCATCTTTCTCAGGTTTATAAGAACGATAATTTATTGTTTCAGGCTTCAAAACCTCGCCAAAAGAACGTTGCAAAATCTTCTCAGGAGATGATAGCCCTATTGTTATAGCGCTATACTGCTTCGATGTGTCAACAGGATTCGATTGAATGTATGTCAAAATTAATTCTCCTTATTTATTAGTCAAGTTCCACATCAATACATAGACCTTGTAATTCTTTAATCATAACGTTGAATGACTCTGGCGCTGAATATTCTGGCATTTGTTCTCCTCGAACAATGGAATTGTAAACCTTAGACCTACCTTCAACATCATCAGACTTCACTGTTAATAATTCATGCAATGTATGAGCAGCCCCATATGCTTGCAGTGCCCAGACTTCCATTTCCCCTAATCTCTGACCACCAAACTGGGCTTTACCACCAAGCGGCTGTTGCGTTATCAGAGAATAGGGACCAGTTGACCTAGCGTGCATCTTATCATCAACCATATGACTAAGTTTCATCATATAGATATTCCCAACCGTGACAGGATTATCAAAATACTCTCCCGTCTTCCCATCAATCAAAGTAGTCTTTCCCGATAAAGGCAAACCTGCATTTTCCAACTCTCTTTGTACCTCTTCAGGGGTTGCGCCATCAAAAACAGGAGTAGCGAACTTTCTTCCTGTCACTTCACCAGCCCACCCTAACATAGTCTCATATAATTGACCTAGATTCATACGAGAGGGAACACCTAGAGGATTTAGGACAATATCGACAGGACTACCATCTTCCATAAATGGCATATCTTCTTCAGGAACTATGGTTGCAACAATCCCCTTATTACCATGCCTCCCTGCCATTTTATCGCCAACAGAAATCTTTCTTTTTTGAGCAACAAATACTTTGGCTAATTTCAAAATACCAGGCTGAAGCTCATCCCCTATTCTTAATTTAAATATCTTTCTCTCTAACCTAGTTTCTATACTGGCCCACTCTTCACGAAACGATCTCCATACTGATTGCAGCTTTCCCCAAACTTTTTTATTTTCAACCCACGCCTCATCCTGAGCAAACCTCTCCATATCAAAACTATTTAGTCTTTTGAGGGTTAGCTTAGTTGATTTTTTAATTAAAGTCTTGCCTGTTGAAATATCTCTAATACCATTTGAAATCTGATCTTTCAGCAAATTGGTTAATTTTTCGTCCCTTGACTTCTTAAGTAGTACCTTTTTTTCCCCTGCTTCTTTTTGAAATAATAAAATCTGCTCTCTTTCTTCTTTTTTTGTCCTCTTGGCCTGTTTCTCGAATAACTGAGTCTTTAAAACAACACCTTTTATTCCAGGCTCAGCTCTTTTTGAAGCATCTTTTACTTCTCCAGCTTTTTCTCCAAAAATTGCCCTTAACAACTTCTCTTCTGGAGTTGGATCTGTCTCACCTTTTGGTGTGACCTTACCAATGAGAATATCCCCCTCAGCAACCCTTGCTCCAAGTCGAATAATCCCATTTTCATCTAAATCTTTTGTAGCGTCTTCACCGACATTTGGTATTTCTGCTGTCAGCTCTTCTTGGCCTCTCTTGGTATCCCTAACTTCTAATTCTACCTCATTACAATGAACAGAACTATAAACATCATCTTTCACCAGTCTTTCACTGATTACTATAGCATCTTCAAAGTTGTACCCTCTCCAAGGCATGAATGCAACTCTGATATTAGAGCCCAGAGCAAGTTCGCCCTTTTCAGTAGAAGCTCCATCAGCTATGACATCGCCCTTCTTAACAGTATCCCCCTCCATAACCAGCGGCCTTTGATTATGAACCGTGTTCTGATTTGTACGGTGAAATTTCTTAAAGTCAACTTCTACAATATTCTCCCCTTCATAAAGGGCAAGTGAATCCATTACATCTTTTCGTTTAATTTTACAAATTTTAGAGTCCACATAAACAATTCTCCCATCGACTGGAGATGCTAAAGCCGACCTAGAATCAACAGCCACTTTCTTTTCAATACCAGTGCCCACAATAGGAGACCTAGGCTTCATTAACGGAACAGACTGTCTCTGCATGTTAGACCCCATCAAGGCACGATTCGCATCATCATGCTCAAGAAAGGGAATTAAAGCAGCAGCTACACTTAAAATCTGATTGGGAGAAACTTCTATATAATCTACCTCATCAGGACTCACTATGGGGAAATCCCCTTTTACTCTTGCCCTTATATTATCTTCACATATTGCACCCTTTGCATCTAACTTAGTTGAAGCTTGCGCAACCAATACTCTATCTTCATCATCAGCAGAAAGGTATTTGGTCTTATCTGTCACTACAGGCCCAGAACCATTTTTTTCTACTTGTCTGTACGGAGACTCTATGAAACCGTGATCATTGACCTCTGCGAACATAGCAAGAGAGGATATCAAACCAATATTAGGACCTTCAGGGGTCTCAATCGGACACAGCCGTCCATAATGGGTATAATGCACATCCCTAACTTCAAAACCTGCCCTTTCTCTGGTTAGTCCACCTGGACCCAATGCAGATATTCTTCTTTTATGAGTTATTTCAGCAAGAGGGTTAGTTTGGTCCCCAAATTGACTAAGCTGAGATGTTCCAAAAAAAGTATTAATAACGGTTGTAACTACCCTAGAATTAATGAGGTCTTGAGGAGTAATACTCTCAGATTCTCTTAAATTCATTCTTTCATGAATTGTGCGGATCATCCTACTTAGAGCAACACTAAACTGATTTGTTAATTGCTCGCCTATTGTTTTGACACGCCTATTCCCCAAATGGTCAATATCATCAACACCCCTATCGCCCTTACGCATATCAATCAAGAAATGGATAACTTGAATTATATCATCCATTGTTAACACTGTTTCTTCAACTGGAACATTTAAATTGAATTGCTGATTAAGACGGTACCTTCCAACTTGACCAAGATCATATTTTTTAGGGCTGAAAAATATTCTTTCAATAAATTTTTGGGCTGTCTCTAAGTTTGGCGGTTCACTTGTTCTGATAAGTTGATATACTACTCCTAAAGCCTCTTCAGTACTTCTTGTAGGATCTTTCTCTATGGTATTTAAAAGCAGCATTGAATGAAAATCCTTATTCGAATCAACAATCTTAACTTCATCGATGCCCGCATCTTTTAACGATGAGATATTTTCAGAAGTTAGTTCTGAACCGCTTTCCAAGAAAATCTCCCCAGTTCGAGTATCAACTATATCTTCAGTTAGAGTTGCGCCAATATTTAAGCTTAAATCATCTCTTTGCGGGTTTAAGACTTTCGTAGAGCCAAAAGCGTTGAAAATATCATTATTAGAGGAATATCCAAGAGCTCTTAACAACATTGTTACAGGGAATTTCCTTCTACGGTCGATGATAACAAATAAGCAATCATTGATATCAGTTGTAAAATCAACCCAAGAACCTCTAGCAGGAATTATTCTAGCCTGAAAAAGCTTTGTCCCATTTGGATGAGTTGACTCGTCAAAGAAAACTCCAGGAGATCGCTGCAATTGAGATACTATCACTCTTTCAGCACCATTGATAATAAAAGTACCTTTTTTTGTCATATACGGAATGTTGCCAAAATAAACATCCTGCTCAATACTTTGAGCATACTCATTTTTATTACTTTCATCAGTTATATGTAATGCAAGACGCACACGAAGAGGTGTCGAATAAGTAACGCCACGATCCATGCATTCATCAGGAGAATATTTAGGCTGCCCAAGGTAATAACTATTATACTCTAAGATATAATTGCGATGCGAATCCTCTATGGGGAACACATTTTGAAAGACGCCCTCTAAGCCAACTTCCTCTCGAGCTTCATTCGGAATCCATTCTTGCAAAAAGTTCTGGTATGCCTGAGTCTGAATTGACAACAAATCTGGTACATCTACAAATGCTGGAATCTTTGAAAAAGACTCCCTAACGGCGGAATATTCTTTTGTGGCTTTCAACTAAGCCTCCCTGGTTTTAAGTGATATATAAACTGAAATTATTCTAATTAAGATTATGACAATTCAACTTCAGCACCAGCTTCTTCAAGCTGCGCCTTTATCTCGTTGGCCTCTGATTCAGAAATACCCTCTTTGAGCGCTTTTGGTGCAGAATCAACTAACTCCTTAGCTTCTTTTAAGCCTAGGTCAGTAATACTTCTAACTGCCTTAATTACATTTATTTTTGCTTGCCCTGCTGACTTAAGAACGACATCAAATTCAGTTTTTGCTTCGGCTGCGGAATCACCTCCTGCTGGGGCTGCTGCCACAGCTACTGGCGCAGCTGCCGTAACTCCAAATTTTTCTTCAATATCATTTATAAGCTCCGATATCTCAACCATATTCGATTTCTCTAAATATGCTAATACATCTTCTCTTGAAACTGCCATTATAACTACTCCTTAGTGGTTTAAATTAAGATTTATTTTCTTTAAGATTATTTAGTACTCCCAAAGTATTCTGCATTGGGGCACTCAAAGTACTGACAAGTTTTTGCATTGGATTATTTAGCATAGAAACCAATTTAGAAAGAAGCTCATCCTTACTTGGCAGGTCAGCTAAACGATTAAAATCATCTCCCGGCAAAAATTGACCATCAAAAAGTATACCCTTAACTTCAGGTAAATCACCATCTTTTTTAAATTCTTTAATAACCTTAGCAGGGGAAACTGGTTCGCTGTATGATATAGCAAGTGCAGTTGCCCCTTTCAAGAGCTCAGAATCAACTTCAATCTCATTTTCTTGAGCAGCAAGCTTGATTAGGGTATTCTTTGCTACCATATAATCGACATCAACTTTAAAAAATTCTCTTCGAAGCTCTGTTATATTAGCAACATTCAACCCATGATATTTAGTAAAGTATATTGCCTTTGCTTTTGAAAAAGACTTGGACAGATTCTTAATTTTTTCAATATTTTTTTGATTTGGCATTATTGTTAACCTATTGCTGAATGATCAATTAATACAGAAGGACCCATTGTTGAAGATATTGCCATCTTCTCAAGAAAGTGACCCTTTACTGATGCAGGCCTTGCTTTAATTATAGTTTGATAAATTTTTGTGATATTCTGAACCAATTCTTCTTTTTGAAAGGAGACTTTTCCACAAGATACGTGCACGATTCCATTACTCTCTACTCTCAACTCAACTTGACCAGCTTTAAGATCCTTAACAGCTTTACTAACATTCATGGTAACCGTTCCACTTTTAGGGTTAGGCATAAGGCCCTTAGGCCCTAAAATTTTTCCTAATTTTCCTAATTCACCCATCATGCTTGGCGTCGCAATAATCTTGTCTATATCAGTCCAGCCATTTTTAATTTTTGTTAAATACTCTTTATTTCCAACATGGTCAGCTCCAGCATCTTCTGCTTCTTTTTCTTGAGGTCCTTCAGCTAGAACCAACACAGTAACTTCTTTACCAGTACCATTTGGTAAGGGAGTAGTAATTCTAATATTTTCATCAGCGTGCCTAGGGTCAACTCCAAGATTAATTGATATATCCACACTTTCATCAAATTTTGAATATTTCATTTCTTGAACAAGTGTAACGGCCTCATCAATTGGATACAGTTTCATGGCGTCATATTTTCCAACCGCTGCTTTCATATTTTTAGTTTTTTTCATATTGATTAATCAACCCTTAACTTCAATTCCCATAGATACGCATGTACCGCGAATCATCTCAACCGCCTGCTCAATTGTATTTGCATTTAAATCTTTCATTTTAATATCAGCAATCGAATGTAAATCACTTTCTGTAACAGCACCGACTTTTTCACGATTCGGCTCCCCTGACCCCTTAGAAACCTTTGCAGCTTTCAATATTAATCTTGCAGCAGGAGGTGTTTTAGTAATAAAAGTAAAACTTCTGTCAGCATAAACAGTGATTTCAACGGGAATGACATCTCCCATTTTATCTTGTGTATCAGCATTAAATGCTTTGCAAAAGTCCATAATATTGACACCGTGCTGACCAAGCGCAGGACCAACAGGAGGAGCAGGGTTAGCTTGCCCAGCTTGGATTTGCAGTTTAATAAAACCTATAACTTTTTTTGCCATACCAATTACCTCTCTTAAGCTTCCATTACTACCTGGAGATAATCAAGCTCAACAGGAGTTTGTCTACCAAAAATACTAACGAGAACCTTCAACTTTTGCCTGTCATGATTTACCTCTTGAACAAATCCAGAAAAGTCCATAAATGGACCATCAATAACCTTAACCGAATCACCAACCTTGAATGGAGCTGCCTCAGAAACCTTAAGTTCCCCATCTCCGCTTTCGAATTCGCCAAGAAATCTTTGAGCCTCTTCAGGCTTCAATGGTTGAGGTTGACCTTTTGGCCCAACGAATGAAATAACACCATTGACATTCTCCAGAAGATATTTTGTTTCTTTGTCCATTTCTAGCCTGACTAATAGATACCCAGGAAAAAAAACTTTTTCCTTTACCTTTTTTTTACCATCTTTCATTTCAACAATATTTTCTGAAGGAACAAGAATGTCACTTATTCTTTCATTCATACCAGCATTGGAAACATCGTAAAGAATGGTATCCCTTATCTTTTTTTCTTTTCCAGAAATAACTCTTAATGTAAACCAGTTCATAAATTATAAAATGTAATTCAAAATCTTTGATAACAGAAAGTCAACCAGAAATAGGAACACAATCATTATCAAGGTTGTTATCAGTACAACATAGGTAGAGCCTCTCAACTCATCCCAATTTGGCCAAGAGACCTTATTCATTTCAAAATTAACATCAGAAATAAACTGATGAAATTTTCTAACCATTTATTTTAACCTCAGCTAATAACATTCTTTTACTAGAAATACTGCAGGAGAGACAGGACTTGAACCTGCAACCTACGGCTTTGGAGGCCGTTGCTCTACCAATTGAGCTACTCTCCTATAAAAAACAATGAACATTCTAAATGATAGCAAATTATTTCTTATTTAGTTTCTTTAAAGAGGACATGCTTTTTAATTACTGGATCAAACTTTTTATATTCAATCCTACCAGGGTGATTCTTTCTACTTTTTGTAACTGTATATCTGTAGCCAGTGCCAGCGCTACTTTCAAGTTGAACAATAGTTCTTTTACTATTTCCAGCCATAATCTATACTTTATTTAGCAATTTCTGTTACCACACCAGCACCCACGGTATGGCCACCTTCACGAATCGCAAAACGAAGCTCTTTATCCATTGCAATTGGCGTAATTAATTCA
>NZWG01000002.1 GCA_002698235.1 Fidelibacterota bacterium
AATGCGGAGTAAATACACACATACCAAGGAGTTTCAAATGAATAAGGGTACTGAAAACTATACAAGGCCCATTGTTGGAGCGTTGATGATTGTCACGTTTCTATATGCCCAGGGCAGTGGTTACCTTTCTCAAAAACTAATGGTCGAGAATAATATTAGAGATAGGGTTAAAGAAGCTTTATCTAAAGTTATTGACTCACATAAGTACGTAATTAACGTTGATGTCGAACTAGAGATTCTAGATGAGGTAAATGAAAAAATAACAGTTTTTGCCCCACGAGAATCTGATAAAGGCTCAGAACAGCAAGTTTCTCCAGCTGAAAAAACAGCAGAGGCTCTGGTCCGCATTCAAGAAAAAATGATTCAAGAAACACCATCACAGGAAGAAAGTTATTCCATTGGCTTACCTATACCGGGATTCGAAGTAGATGTGGTACGTCCAAAAACAAAATCTATGCCTCTAACGGAGTCCAGCCCAATTTCACCTAGAACAATGCAGCCAATAGAGCAAAATTCCAATAGAACTATTGAAGAAGATAGAGAGGTTGTTGATAAGGTACTATCGAGGACGCGCCCATCAAGAGCCGTTGTCAAGAGAATGGAGCTAGCCCTTATTCTTCAAGAAGGTGCAGCACCCGAGCTTATAGAAAACATTAGGCAGCTTACAATGGCTGCCTCAAAATTCGATAGAGATCGTGGTGATAAACTTACTATAATGACCGCAAGCTTTAAAGAGCGTAGAGACCAAAGATCTGCAGAGCAAATCATGCTAAAGAATATTGCTGAAAAGATTGACGATCTGGAAGAAAAGAGAGTATCTGAATCATCGAATTGGCGCGAAGATATTGAAACTTATAAAGAGGAAATAACACAGAGGCGCGAAGAAGACCTTAAGCTACTTGAGACTCAACTTGAAGAAATAGATAAAAAGAGATTGCAAGAAGCAGCTGAATATGAGAAAAAAGAACTAGCCAGAAAAGATTCGGTGCGAAATTCAAAATTAGAAACTGAGATTCAAGCTTTGAGAGATATGCTTTCAGTAAATCAATCTCAAGAAAAAGAACAAGCTGAAGAATTAGATTCAACTAGGTTTGCAATGTTAGACAATGAGTTACAGACACTTAGAAAAATGCTTTTACAGGCAATGTTAAAAGACTCTGCTGATGCTCAAAAACAGGCACAGGCAAGGATAGAGGCCGAGCTTGAATTAAGAGAGTTAGAGAAGGCCAGAAAAGATTCTTTGATAGCAGAAAAGATAGCGGCTTTGGATGCTGTTCAAGCAGAATATAATGCCTTAGAGGAAGAAGCTTCATCAGGCATGGATACAAAAACAATTATGATAGTAGCGCTAGCTATTGTTGTAGTTGCACTTGTAGCTATGATGCTCTTGCAAAAGAGACCTTCTCCGCAACAGGGTTACCCACCAATGCCTCCTTATCCATATCCACCGCCGAATAGACGAAGAAGAAAAAGAAAAAAGAAACCAGCTCCAGTAAAAGAAGTGATAAAAGAAACAGTAGAAGAAAAAGAGCCACCCCTAGAAGAAAAAGAGCCACCTCTAGAAGAAAAAATTATTAATACAGAGCCATCTGATCAAGAAAAAAGTGGCGCTTCTGTTGAGAACGAAGACAGCGGAGACAGCCTATCTCTCAATGATGATCCAAATGTCCTTAAGAGCGAGATAGATGATATTAGAAAATCAATAGTTTCAATGAGTGTAGGGCAACCAGGAAGAACCTCAACAATTGTCAAGGAATGGTTAGAACAGCCAGCACCAGAAGCACCTGCAGTAGAAGATGCTCCGGTTGAAGATTCAGGTGAAAGTGAAGAAGAAAAAAGTGAATAATTAAATTCAAGGAAATAGATTATGATTAACGATTATCACATGTTATCTGGAATCCAAAAGGTCGCTATTCTTTTTTCAGTCGTAGGAGAGAGTTTGGCAATGTCCCTGATAAAAGGTCTTTCTAAGACAGAAGTCCGAAAAATACGATCTACACTTCGATCAATGGGCACAGTGTCGTTTAATGTAAAAAAGCGTGTCATGGAAGAGTTTTACTTTGGTTTTTTAAGTGAACAGGTTGATGATGGACAAGGCAATGAAGGCGGGCCGATACAACCCTTTGAATTTTTAAGTGAATTAAATGATGAACAATTGATTGCATTGTTAGATAAAGAAGAGCCTCCTGTTATAGCAATGATTCTTGCGCAGCTAGACCCAGATAAGAAAATGCTGATTTTAAATAAGCTAGAACCAACATTAAAAGGTCAAGTATTAATCGAACTCGGCTCACTTGATGATATTCCGCTAGAAGGAATCATTGAGGTTGGCGCAAGGCTAAAAGAAAAGTCAACTTATTTACCCAGAACTGCAGAGTTCTCAAGGGGCGGAGCAAAGGAAATAGCAGATACACTTAGTGGTATGAACTCCAATGAGCAAGAGCGTTACATGCAGACCCTTCAGAATGAAGATCCAGAGTTATATGCTTCTGTTAAGGCCTTCTTCCTTACTTTTGATGATATAATGGAAAAGTTTCCTGAGGATATAGTTAGAACCCTCTTAAATACGGTAGAGCTAGACCTTCTGCCTATTGCTTTTAAAGGACTAGACGAGGAAAAAGTAAATGAGTTGAAAGATTTTCTTCCTCAGAAAAAACAGGCAATGTACAACGACGACCTTGCAGGTAAACCTCAGCCAAAAAGAGAAGTTGATAATGCAAGAAAGTTATTTGTTGATGCTGCTAAGCAAATGGAAAAAGATGGTTCTCTTAACTTAGAAGATATTCTTTCAGGTGGTGAAATGATAGAATAGTAATTAAAAAATTAACTATTAAAAAAGGCCTCTTTAAAGAGGCCTTTTTTGTTATATATAACGTTCTATTGTTTTTGCGTTACAACTCAGCCTGAGCTGCGGAGAGCCTTGCAATAGGTACTCTGAAAGGTGAACAACTTACATAATCAAGACCATTTTCTTTGCAAAAATGAATTGATGCAGGATCTCCACCATGCTCACCGCAAATCCCGATTTTTATTTTATCGTTAACATCTCGACCTAATTTAACCGCCATGGAAACCAGCTTACCAACACCATCTACGTCCAGGCTTTGAAACGGGTCTTCTGGTAAGATATTCCGTTCTAGATAATCTGGTAAAAATGAACCTATATCATCTCTACTGAATCCGAATGTTGTTTGAGTTAAATCATTTGTTCCAAAACTAAAAAACTCAGCATGCTTTGCTATTTCATCTGCTGTTAAACATGCCCTGGGAAGCTCTATCATTGTTCCAACCATGAATTCAAGTTCTAAATTATACTTTTCATTTACTTCCCTTGCTACATTTCTAACAATTTTTTCTTGGTCTATGTATTCAGTTACACTGCCAACCAGAGGAATCATTATTTCTGGAAAAACTGACGTTCCTTCTTTTTTAAGCTCTGCTGATGCCTCTAGGATGGCTCTTGCTTGCATCTCTGTAATTTCTGGATAAGCAATTCCAAGACGGCATCCCCTATGTCCCAGCATTGGATTTAACTCATGCAACATAGAAATTCTATTTTTGACAACACCAACGTCTATATTCAAATTATTAGCAAGGGTTTTCTCTTGTTCATCTGTAAGACTCATAAACTCGTGAAGAGGTGGGTCTAGTAATCTTATTGTAACAGGTAGCCCTTCCATTGCTTTGAGGGTCCCCATAAAATCTTCTTTTTGATAAGGCAGTAATTCCATTACTGCATCTCTTCGATCACTTTCATTATCAGCAAAGATCATTTTTCTAATTGCGAGAATTCTTTCCTCATCAAAGAACATATGTTCTGTCCTGCACAAACCGATGCCCTCAGCTCCAAACTTAATTGCTTGTTTCGCATCATCAGGACTTTCTGCGTTGGTACGGATTTTTAATTTCCTTATTTCATCAGACCAGACCATCAGCTCTTTATACTCAGGATGAGTATCTGGGTCAGCATCAATTAGTTCAACCTGGCCCGAATATATTCTACCTTCTGTGCCATTCATTGTTATCCAATCACCCTCAGAGATTAAAGTATCACCAACAACAACCTCTTTTTTATCGACATTAATTTGTAGATCGCTACATCCAACGATACAGCATTTCCCCCAACCGCGTGCCACAAGAGCAGCGTGGGAGGTCATCCCTCCTTTGGCTGTTAAGATTGCCTCAGCAGCATGCATTCCATGAACATCTTCGGGTGATGTCTCATCTCTAATTAGAATAACTTTTTCACCTTTCTTATTCCACTGCTCTGCATCGTCAGCAGTAAAGACTGCTCTGCCAGATGCGCCACCAGGTCCGGCAGGAAGTCCTTTTCCAAGAAGTGGTGCGCTGTTTTCAGATTCTTTGTCAAGCATGGGATGTAATAATTCATCTAGTTGTTCGGGTTTGACCCTTAGGATGGCCGTCTTCTTATCGATCATGCCTTCGTTTTTCATATCTACTGCCATTTTAATAGCAGCTGACCCGTTACGTTTTCCTACGCGAGTCTGGAGCATCCAAAGTTTACCTTGTTGAATGGTGAATTCAATATCTTGCATATCGTTATAGTGCTTTTCAAGGCGACCTCGAATATCTTTCAAATCAGAATATATTTCTGGCATACTTGACTCTAAGGAAGGTAGATCTTTGGTTCCTTCTGTTTTTGTCTCTTCATTGAGAGGGTTAGGGGTTCTCAGACCAGCAACTACATCTTCACCTTGTGCATTGACTAGCCACTCGCCAAAAAACTTATCTTCACCAGTCGCAGGGTTTCTTGTAAATGCAACTCCTGTTGCTGAGTTTTCACCCATATTTCCAAATACCATGGATTGAACATTGACCGCTGTTCCCCATTCGCCTGGGATATTCTCTATTCTTCTATAGTTTTTTGCTCTCTCTCCATTCCAACTTTGAAAAACAGCCATTATAGCGCCCCATAACTGATCCATTGGATCATCAGGGAAATCATCTTTTAGAGTATTTTTGATTTCCTCTTTGAATTTATCTGATAATAATTTCCAATCTTGACCACTAAGGTCAGTATCGTTTACATATTGGTTATCACTTTTATGCTTTTCAATCAATGATTCAAGCCGGTGTCTTATTCCAATGCCGCTATCAGATTCCACGCCAGCTGCTTTTTCCATTACAACATCTGCATACATCATAATTAATCTTCTATATGCATCATAAACAAATCGTTCATTACCTGTTTTTTTAATTAATCCAGGTATGGTTTTCGATGTTAGACCAACATTCAATACGGTTTCCATCATACCGGGCATTGATTGTCTTGCTCCAGATCGTATAGAGACCAATAGGGGGTCATTTGCATCACCAAATTTTGAACCCATGATTCTCTCTGAATCTCTAAGCGCATCTCTTAATTGAGAATCAAGGACATCAGGGAATGTTTTATCATTATCATAATAGTAAGAACAGACCTCTGTAGTTATTGTAAAGCCTGGGGGAACAGGAATCCCCAAGTGGTTCATCTCTGCAAGGTTTGCACCTTTTCCACCAAGTGTATTTTTCATTTTTGCAGTACCATCGGCTGCACCATCACCAAACAGATATACGTATTTCACTATTTAAATCCTCACTAATGTTATTAAAATCAATTTTATAAAGGTGTAAGTTTATTTAAAAATCGGGAGAAAAATACCGAATCTCTTTAAGGTTTCCACTTTTATCGTAGAAGAACCATTTGTCGATCATTTTTCCGCTTTTATAGGCACCTTGCATTTCTTTCCTTGTTCTTTCATAGTCCCACCAGCTGGTCCATGTGGCATCTTTTTTACCATTTACATAATATCCCTCTGTTAAGCGACCATCGTCAAACCATGCTGTCCATTGACCTTCTTTTATGCCATCTGTGAACGAACCTTCTTGAACTTTATTGGTTTCATCATCCCAGAAAATCCAAAGTCCCTCTGCACTTCCTTCTTTTAGCATTCCCTCTTTTTCCTTTGTACCATTCTTATGATAAAAAGTCCAATCACCATCCATAATGCCTACATTATATGTTCCGTGTGATTTAATATATTCATTATCATACCATTCGGTCCAATCACCGTGTTTTTCTCCGTTCTTATAGCCCCCTTGTTCCTGTTTTCCGCCGCTCCAAGGAAGCACAGGCTCAGGGTCTGGAACTTCAACTAGAATAATTTCAGGAACATCTTTTCCACTCGGAAACCATTTAACCCACTGCCCATCTTTTTTTCCATCTTTCGTTCTACCCAAAAATAGATAATCAGCTTCAGGATTTTCTTGAGTAATAATTCCTGTAAAAGGAATATCTTCGCCTAGTTTATAGAAAATTGATTCACGTTCGACCAAATCTTCAAGAGAAATATGTTGTAAACCTGTGCCAAAATCGAATTCAAAGTCTTTTTCTGCCTTCTTGTTCCAATACGTCCACAAACCATCTGGCAGGCCTTGCCGGAAAAACCCCTCTCTTTGCATTGTTCCATCTTCATAGTAATAGGTTGTTAAGCCTTCTCTAATTCCGCGTTGGTGAAAACCTTGTTCTTTTATTTGGTCGCTATTAGAAAACCAAATTACCCAAGGGCCTTCGGGGGAGTCTGATTTATATGTGGTCATCGTATTTCGATAACCATTTGTCCAAAATGTACTAGGACCATCGAGTTTTCCATTTTTATAAAACTTTTCTTCTTGTTTTTCTTCAGGAGTCAACCAAATAGTAGACCGACCATCTCTTTTTCCTCTAGAAAATGTAACCTCTTCGGCAATCGAACCATCTTTTGAAAAGTATGACCATAATCCATCTTGCTCGTCATCTATGTAATGACCCTCTGACTCCTTTACTCCAGAGTCAAACCACCACGTCCAAAGACCATTTTTACGACCATCAACATAATGGCCTTCCATTTCCTTATTGTCATTTAAATACCACCACCAATTCCACAGTTCATCGCCATCTCCCGCTTTATATGTACCCCCTCTATAGGACCATGTTCCATCTGTAAATGTCAAATTATGGTCATGTTCAAACCACCATGTCCATTTTCCATATGGTTTCCCTCTTTCATACGACTGCTCCATATGCAGATGACCGTTTGAATACCAGTACTTGTAGGTGCCATCGATGTCGCCCATATCAAACTCACCTTTTTCTTTTAAAGTACCATCTTCATACCACAAGGACCACATACCATTCTTTTTTCCACGTTGATATATGCCTTCCACTTCTTTTTGTCCATTTCTATACCATTGCACCCATTGACCATCACGCCTTCCTGATTGAAACCGACCAAGCAGCAAGTAATCTTTTAATCCGCCAGATTCAACTACAATCCCGGTGTATGGTTTGTTTTTTCCAATTTTATAAAATAGGTCATCACGCTCTTCAAGCTCTGCAATTCTTACTCGGTCTAAGCCAGAGCCGTAGTCAAACCTGAAGTCTTCTGTTCCGTCAGCAAAGTAATATGTCCAACTTCCTTCTGGTTCGTTACCCCTTATAATTCCTTCTCTGTCTTTGTTTCCATTATCGTGCCATATAGTAACTAGACCATCAAGCACTCCATTAACATAGGTCTCTTCCCCTTTTTTGTGGTCATTATTGTTCCAAGACACCCATAAACCATGCTTTACACCATTTTTAAAGTTACCTTCTCTGTCTTTTGTGCCATTTGGAGTCCACCAGGTCCATTGACCATCCATTTCTCCGTTGGAATAACTTTCTTCGCCCTTTATTGAGCCATCATCAAACCAGATAGTCCAATTTCCATGTTTCTCACCTTTAACAAACTCTCCCTCAGTGACCTTATAATTGTCATTATTCCAAGATATGTAAAGACCGTTTTTAATTCCATTCGAGTATGTTACTTCTTCGGTTTTTCTGCCATCATCTGCCCAATATGTCCACTTTTTATCTAGTTTATTATTGATGTATGAACCAGATTTCTCTTTTATTATCCCACCTTCGTACCAAGATGTCCATTGGCCATTTAATTTTCCATTTTGATAACTAGCTTGAAATTTTTTGTTTCCATTTTCAAACCAAGACGTCCAGACGCTATCACGCTCTCCATTTGTAAATTTTCTTTCAGACTTTTTTGCACCATCATCAAACCATTGTATCCAGAGACCGGTTTGCTGACCATCTAGAAACCTAGTTTGCTCTTTTTTAATTCCGGTATTATAGTACCAGATCCAAACCCCATCTTGTTTTCCAGAGTCGTATGTTCCTTCCTCTGATCTATTACCGTTCTCATGCCACCTGATTATTGTCCCATCGAGCTTACCTTTTAAATAGTTGGCTTCTTCTTTTCTCATCCCATTAAGGTACCAGTTCGTCCAGAGAGCCTCTCTGTCACCAAGTGAATATGTTCCTTCCATTTGCTTAACGGGGGGATCAAAAGCTTCATTCCCGTTCAAATCAACAAGAACTGTTTCTGTAGAATCCCAAACGCCATTATTCTCACCTTCGTCTTGAGTGTTTGGAGTGCCGTCTTCACCATAGTCTTCATAGACCTCACCTTCGTACCAAAATGTCCACAATCCATCACGAACTCCTTTGGTATAGTTACCTTCTGTTTCAATAGCCCCGTTTGGGTAATATGTTTTCACTAAACCATCATTTTGGCTAAATACCAAAGTAGACAGCGCAAGCGATAGAACCAGTATTTTCCGCATGGTCAAATCCTCATTGTCTGAGTATGTAAAAAAAGAGGTATTGGTTGATGAATATCTGATTCACCCCCCTCTCGGATACCTTTTGTTCCTAAAATTAAGACAATGAGATGATAAAGTCAAAAAGTTGTATAAATAATCATTCGCCCTTATTTAAGCGAATCCAGAAGCTCTGTCCAAATTTATCATTAAGGTTTATAAGCCCTTCGTTGGAATTATTGGTCCCCAAGAATGAGGTCTCAGTTTCAAACTTGTTGTTTGTCCTTAGGTATCCTCCACCATCTTTACCATTACCCAGATAAGTTGTCATTTTTCCAAACTGGTTGTAAGTACGAAAATAACCACTTCCAAGGAAGGTTCCAGTTTCACCCGCTGCATCATAAACTCGCAGCTGACCTGAACTATCAGCCCCAGTGCCTAAATAAACTGTCTCTTGACCATTGAAGTTATATGTTCTTAGATACCCACCGCCGCTGGTACCTGTTCCCAGAAATAATGTTCTTTCCCCAAACTGATTATATGCTTGATAATATCCTTCACCAAGGTACGATGAGGTTTCACCTTCTTTATTGTATATCCTTAATTGCCCTGCATGATCTGAACCTGTACCAAGATAGGATGTTTCTTTTTGAGAATTATTGTACGTGCGAATATATCCGCCACCCATTCGACCAGTGCCAACATAGGCCGATTCATCACCATTACCATTATACGCTCTCATGTACCCCCCGCCATCTTTACCGGTACCTATGAAAAGTGTTGGCTCTCCATATTGATTATAGGTTTGCATATAACCATTACCCAGATAGCCCATTATTACACCACGATCGTCTTCTATGGTTAAGCTGCGTACTACTAAATGACCAAGTTCATCGGTCTTTGGTCTTAATCCTAACGTTGTAAATATAAGCAGCGTTATTAAAACGCCGATTAACATACTTTTTGGATCAATGACTTTCATAATTACCTCCAGGATTGATTGTCATTGGGAGTTCATGGTCTAATTTAATCATATTCATAGGTACTAACCCTAATAGGAATTTCACTTTCTCCTTCTCTTCCTCGGCGCAACATATCATAATTTTTTACCTCTTTTAACTTTCCTTTAGCATTATATAGATATACATTTTTTTCTAATACGCGATCTTGACCATCTAAAATTGCTTCTATATATTTACGTCCTTGATTGTCTAATAGAATTTCTCTAATTGAATTTAATTTTACATTAGAGTCTGAGTAATAATCATAGGTTTTAAAATTTTCATCATCATATACCGTATTGAATCTCTCTTCAACTTTACCTATCTCATTATAGCTCGTAGTTGCAATACAACGGCCAAGAATATCATACTTGTAAGAGATAGAGCCCAGTGATTGCCCTAGTCTACCAACAGATCTTTCTTCAATCACTTTCCCCTGGGTATTATGAAAAAATATGGTTTGGAATATTACTGAAGGGTCAAAATATTGACTTTCTCTTTTTGGGGCGCCCGCGGATTCTAATTTAAAATTAGTTACTACAAGGATATAATTGTTATAGATTTCTTTGTGTTCAAGCATTGTACCTGTTGAGTCGTAATTGTAATCTTCTCCCCAAAGCATGTTTTCTGAGCCACTATGCCCATGTACCATATCCGGGTTGATCGCTTGAACTGGGTTATATCTAATGCGCTTAATCATTCTATTGTTACTGTCAAACTTTTGATATTCTCTCCAATAAAGACTGTCACCAGACCCAAACAAGGATGTGCTTATTCTATTTCCTTGGTTATCATGTTCAAATCGGTAAGATAAAACCATTTCTTGTTCATAATTCCTTCTCAACTTTAAACCCTCATTGGGGCCTGATACGTAAACATATTTCTCACTCAATGGCAAAGTGTGGGTGTATATGGTGCTGTCAACAATGAATCCTTTTGAATTAAAATTTACAATTATTGAATTTTTTAATTCTTGCGTTTCTGTTCCAAAACTTTCAAAAATATGAAATAC